>VGPU01000047.1 GCA_016882525.1 Cyanobacteria bacterium M_surface_10_m2_119
CCCCTGCGGCCTGCCTCTGCCCCTGCGCAGCCGGGCAGGGGATCTCCAGGGGCTGCTGGAACTGCGGTTCGCCGAGCCGCCCGAGCCGGCCCGGGTGGCGTTCTGCACCGCCCTCTCCGGCAGTGCCGCCGTGGCCCTAGAGACCCGCAGCCTGATCGCCGCCCAGAAGGCCTTGTTTGAGGCCTTCGTGCAGCTGATCGCCGGGGCGATCGATGCCAAGAGCCCCCACACCGGCGGTCACTGCGCCCGGGTGCCCCTGCTGGCCAAGGCCCTGGCGGCAGCCGCCTGCGAGGCCACCAGCGGTGCCTATGCCGCGTTCCAGCTCAGTGACGATGACTGGGAAGCCCTGCATATCGCCGCCTGGCTGCACGACTGCGGCAAGGTCACCACCCCGGAATACGTGGTCGACAAGGCCACCAAGCTCGAGACCCTCCACGACCGCACCCCGAGGTGCGGATGCGGTTCGAGCTGCTCAAGGCCAGCGCCGAGCGCGACCACTGGCAGGCGGTGGCAGCGGGCGGCGATCCCCAGGTGCTCCAGGCGCAGCTGGAGGCCTGCTGGGCCGAGCTCGATGCCGATTTCGCCTTCGTGGCGGCCTGCAATCTCGGCGGCGAGGTGCTGGAGCCGGCCGCGGTGGAGCGGCTGGAGCGCATTGCCCAGCGCCAGTGGCGCCGCACCCTCGATGACCGCCTGGGCATCTCCGCCGACGAGCGTTGCCGCGCCGAGGCCGAGCCCCAGCCGGCCCTGCCCGCGCTTGAACCCCTGCTGGCCGACCGGCCCCGCCACCGCATTGCGCGGGCTCCCCAGCAACGCCGGCCGGCCGCCAATCCCGGGGGCTTCACCCTCGAGGAACCGGAGCTGCTGGCCGACCGCGGCGAGCTGCACAACCTGCGGGTGAGCCGCGGCACCCTCAACGCCGAGGAGCGCTACGTCATCAACGACCACATCGTCCAGACGATCCGGATGCTGGAGGCCCTGCCCTTCCCCCCCCTGGCGGCTGTGCCCGCGATCGCCGGGGGCCACCACGAGCGCATGGATGGGCGCGGCTACCCCCTCAGTCTGCGCGGGGAGCAGATGGGGCCCCTGGCGCGGATGATGGCCCTGGCTGACGTGTTCGAGGCGCTCACGGCCGCCGATCGCCCCTACGAGGACGGCAAGAGCCTCTCCCAGGCGCTGGGGATTATGGCGGCGAAGGTGCGCGAGGGCCATCTCGATCTCGAGCTGTTCGTTCTGTTCGTGCGCAGCGGCGTGTACCGGCGTTACGCCCAGGAGTGCCTGGCCCCCAGCCAGTGCGACGGCGTGGATGAGGAGGCCCTGCTGGCCTCCCTGGCCCAGGCATAGGCTCGCGCCACGCCCGCCCCACCGCCGCTCGCCGCCTCCATGACCGGTTCCGCCCAGCCCGCCCCCGCTGCCCAGCCGCCCGCCGCACCGATCTCCGCCCCCATTGCGGTGGTGGTGGCCGGCGCCCTGGGGCGCATGGGCGCCGAGGTGGTGAAGGCGGTCACCGCCGCCGCCGACTGCACCCTGGTGGGCGCCATTGACACCACCCCGGGCAAGGAGGGGGCCGATGTGGGCCTGGAGCTCGGCCTGGGGGAACTGGAGGTGGCGATCACCGCCGACTTCGAGGGCTGCCTCTGCCAGGCCAGCCAGGCGGTGCGCACCGCCGGCCCCGGCCAGGGGGCCGTGCTGGTGGATTTCACCCACCCCAAGGTGGTGTACGAGCACACCCGCGGCGCGATCGCCTACGGCGTGCACCCGGTGATCGGCACCACCGGCCTCAGCCCGGAGCAGCTGGCGGATCTGGCCGCCTTTGCCGACAAGGCCTCGGTGGGCGGGGCCGTGATCCCCAACTTCTCGGTGGGCATGGTGCTGCTGCAGCAGGCCGCCGCCGCCGCCGCCCGCTTCTACGACTACGCCGAGCTCACCGAGCTGCACCACAACCGCAAGGCCGATGCCCCCAGCGGCACCTGCATCAAGACCGCCGAGCTGATGGAGGAGCTGGGCAAAGCCTTCAACCCCCAGCAGGTGGAGGAACACGAGACCCTGGCGGGCTGCCGCGGCGGCCAGCGCGAGAGCGGCCTGCGCCTGCACTCGATCCGCCTGCCGGGTCTGGTGGCCCACCAGGAGGTGATGTTCGGCGCCCCCGGCGAGACCTACACCCTGCGCCACGACACGATTGATCGCTCTGCCTACATGCCCGGCGTGCTGCTGAGCGTGCGCAGGGTGCGCCAGCTGCCGGGGCTGGTGTACGGCCTCGAGCGCTTGCTCTGAAGCGGCGGGCTCAGCTCTGGGGCGGCAGGGTGCTGCGGTTGCCGTTGCGGATGGCGTGGTAGCCGGGGGAGAGGATCTCCACCCCGGCAGCGGCGAACTGGTCCTGCAGGGCGGCCAGCACCTCGGAAAGGGTCTGGCGGTAGGTGGCCGGGTCGCGCACGAAGGCGTTGAGCTCGTAGCTGATGTGGAAGTCGTTCAGCGAGGTCTGCAGCACGAACGGCTCGATCTCATCGGTGATCCCCGCCACGCTGCGGGCGGCGCTGAGCATCAGGGCATGCACCTGGCGCCAGGGCACGTCGTAGCCGATGGTGATCGTGGTGGCCAGGGCCACCGGTTGCTGGATCTCCCGCCGCGAGAAGCTGAAGTTCACCACCGAGGCACCGATCACCGTGGCGTTGGGGATGCTCACCAGCTCGTTGCGGGGCGTCTGCAGGCGGGTCACCAGCAGGGCCCGGTCCTGCACCACCCCCACCACGCCGTTGATCTCCACCCGGTCGCCCTCGCGGAAGGCCCGCGTGTAGATCAGCATCAATCCGCTGATGATGTTGGTGGCGATCGCGCTGGAGCCGAGGGCGGCCAGCACGCCCACCAGCAGGCCGGCGCCCTGGAACACCTTGCTGCCTGAGCCGGGGATGTAGGGGAAGGCCGCCGCCAGGCCCGCCAGGATCAGCAGGATCGCCGCCAGCCGGGCCGTGGGCAGGGCCCACTCCTGGTAGAAGCCCGGCAGGCGCACCCGGCCGCGGTCGAGGGCGTGGAACCAGGCGTTGCTGGCGCGGATGGCCAGGATCGTGATCGCCACGATCACCGCGATCGAGAGCAGGTTGGGGATCGCCTGCACCACCCCGCCCAGGAAGGCCGTCACCAGACCCTTGAGCTGGCCGCGCAGGTCGGCGGCGATGCCCTGGGTGGGCGGAAACAGCCCCAGCAACAGGGGGATCAGCAGGTAGCTGACCAGCGCCACCAGCCCCCAGTGGATTACCTGCCGCAGGCCCTGCAGCACGCTGCGCACCTGGTCGGGCGCCACCAGCCCCCGCAGCCCCACCCGGCCGAGGCGCTGCAGCACCACCTGCTCGTGCTGGCCGATGCGCCGCTGCAAGGCGGCGTTGATCCAGCCCTGCACCCGCAGCCACAGCAGGTAGATCCCCAGCACGATGGCGGCCAGGGCCGTGCCCTTCAGCCAGGCCCCCAGGTTGTGGCGGCTGCGGTATTGGCGGATCGCCGCCCGCATCTGGTCGCGGTAGCGCAGGGCGAGTTGCTCGCGCGTGAGCCCGAAGCAGTCGGCTGAGCGGGCATCGACGCCCATCTCGGGGTTGAAGCTGCCGTCGACCCCCTCCAGTCCCACCAGGGAGTAGGGCGGGTCATCGCGCACCACCAGCCGCGCGGGATCGTTGGTGGGGTCTTCGGCCAGCTGCAGCAGCCGTGCTTCCGCCCGCTTGAGGTAGCTGTCAAGCTTTTGGGCGGCCGGCGCGCGGCGGATCTCCAGCACCGGACGCCCATCCAGGCGCACGACGCCGGGCAGCGTGGCGCACTGCTGGGCCTCGGGGGCCGCCGCTGCCGCCGCTGCAGCGGCTGGAGCAGGGCCCGGTCCCAGGGGGAGGAGCAGGGCCAGCACCAGTGCCAGCGCCAGGGCCAGGGCCAGTGGCGCCGGCCCCCGCCCCATCCATCCCCCGGGCATTCGCCTGGCCATCCGCTTGGCCCGCAGTCGGGTCCGCCGCCCGCTTTGCCCTGGGGTTCGCACCCGTTTCATCCGTGCCCTGCGCCCGGATTCTCCCCTGGGTTCCCCGTTCCGCCCAGGCTCCTGGGCGAGGACCCCCTGCGTATCCTCTCGGCAGAACGCCTGTTCAGGCCGGTTCACCCATGCTGATCCCGCTCAAGCCCGGTGAGCTCCCCCGCCTGATTCCGGCCGTGGCCACCGGGCCCCAGTTCAACGCCTGCAGCGGCAGCCCCCGGAAGCTGCTGCAGCGCCTGCTGATCTCGGTGATCGGCGGGGTGCTCACCCTGCTGATCAGCCAGACCCTGGCCTTCCGCAGCCAGTTCGCGCCGGTGCTGCTGGTGGCGGGGGTGGTGCTCCTGCTCTATGTGCTCTGGGGGCCGATCGTGGAGGCCGGCCGGCGCAATGCCGCCCTGCGCCGCTACCCGGCGGCGGCGATCTTCGAAGGGCAGGTGGCTGACCTGTTCACCCAGGAGGTGGTGGAGGAGCGGCGGGAGCAGGCCGATCAGAGCGGTCGGCTGGAGCTGGTGGAGAACCGGCGCACCTGGCTCACCCTCGAGCTCGAGGATGAGGAGGGCTACCTGGGGCGCGTGCGCTTCCCCTACGACAAGAAGCACCAGCTGATCCGCGCGGGGATGGTGGTGCGCTGCCTGGTGCTGAGTGAGCGCAAGGATTTTTCGCGCATCGGCGCCCTCAGCGATGCCTGGCTCCCCCAGCTCAAGCTCTGGGTGGGGGAGTACCCCTTCCTGCTGCGGCCGGCGTTTGAGGAGCTCTGCCTGAAGCGCCTGCGCTGAGCGCGTTCACAATGCGCAATATTGCGTTACATTGGTTTGAGATCAGAACGAGCACATCCATGACCCAGGCCAATCCCGCCGCCCCTGCCGCGATCCGCGGCGCCACCGTCACCACCGAAGACGGCGGCCGTCTGAACGCATTCGCCACCGAGCCCCGCATGGAAGTGGTGAGCGCCGAGAGCGGCTGGGGTTTCCACGAGCGCGCCGAGAAGCTCAACGGCCGCATGGCCATGCTCGGGTTCATCGCCCTGCTCGCCACTGAACTGGCCATGGGCGGCGAAGCCTTCACCCGCGGTCTGCTCGGCCTCGGCTGATCTCCGCCCGCCGGCGGCCCCCGCCGCTGGTGCTTCACGATTCAGTCCGCAGCAACCGCGCTGCGGCTTTTTTGTGCCCTGCCCCCGCCATGGCCGCCTCGCCTGCCCTGCAACCGCGACCGCTGCACGCCGCCGTGCACGGGGCCGGCCCCACCGGAGCCCTCACGGCCCTGGCCCTGGCGGACGCCGGCTGGCGCGTCACCCTGCGCGATCCCCTCGATGCCGCCCAGCTCCAGGGCCGCAGCCGCGCCTACGCCTTCAATCACTCCAGCCGCCGCCTGCTGGAGCAGCTGAATCTCTGGGGGGCCCTGGCGCCGGTGATGGTGCCCTTCCGGCGGCTGCAGCTGCGCGATCAGCCCCTCGGCCGTGAGGTGCCCTTCACCCTGGCCGACCTGCCGCCGGGGGCCCGGAGCGGGGCCGATGCCGCCGTTGGCTGGATCGGTCTGCATGGTCCCCTGATGGCCGTGCTGCTGGAGCGGCTGCAGGCCCATCCCGCCGTGCGTCTGCAGCTCGGCCCCGCTGCCCCTGCCAGCCCCGCTGCCGGTCCTGCAGCCGCCGCAGCTGCCGGCACCGCTGAGCCCCCCGCCGACCTGGTGGTGGCGGCCGATGGCCCCGCCTCCCCCCATCGGCAGGCCCTGGGCATCGGCCTCTGGCACCGGCCCTACCGCCAGAGCTGTCTCACGGCCCAGGTGGAGCTGCGCGGCAGCGACGACGACCAGGCGTGGGAGCTGTTCCGGCCGGAGGGGCCGTTCGCTGTGCTGCCCCTGGGCCAGGGCCGCTTCCAGCTGGTGTGGAGCGCCCCGGCCGCGCGTTGCCGCCAGCTCGAAGCCCTCGATGGCGCCGCCTTCCTCGATGGGCTCGCCGGTGCCCTGCCTGGGGCCCTCCAGCCCGATGCCCTGCTGGATCAGCCCCGGGCCTTCCCGGTTGCCCTGCTGCTGGCCCGGCGTCTCGGTCGGGGCCGCACGGTGCTGGTGGGGGAGAGCGCCCACCGCTGCCATCCGGTGGGCGGCCAGGGCCTCAACCTCTGCTGGCGCGATGTGGCCGCCCTGCACCGCCTGGCGCGGCAGGTGGCGGCCGGCCGTCTGCGCCCCGGGCGCCTGCCCGCCCGCTACGGCCGCCAGCGCTGGCCCGATCTGCTGCTCACCCTGCTGGCCACCGACCTGCTGGTGCGGCTCTTCTCCAACCGCCATCCCCTGCTGCTGCCCCTGCGCCACCTGGCCCTGGCGCTGCTGGCGGCCCTCGCTCCCCTGCGCCGGCTCAGCCTGGCGGTGATGACCCAGGGCCCCTGCCGCCCCTGGTGATGGCGTCAGACTGGTGGAATGGTGCTCAGCTCCGCGCCCCCGCCGCCTCCCTCCCCGGCCCTGCAGCGCTTTCTGCGCAGCCAGGTGGGCCTCAGTGAGAGCGCCCTGGCCCTGGGGATCCGCCAGGCCCAGCTCGAGCAGGCTCCCCTGGCCGTGGTGCTCTGGCGCTTCGGCCTGATCAACCTGCAGCAGTTCGATCTGCTGCTCCAGTGGCAGGACGCGAATCTCTGAGCAGCCCTCAGCTGTAGATGATCAACGACTCCACCGGCTGCCCCTCAGGCAGACGGCGCCGGCCCTCCAGGGCGGCGAGTTCGGCCACGAAACCGAAGCCGCAGAGCTGGCCCCCTGCCGCCGCCACCAGTTCGGCACAGGCCGCCGCCGTGCCGCCGGTCGCCATCAGATCGTCGATCACCAGCACCCGTTGGCCCTCGCTGAGGGCGTCGCTGTGGATCTCCAGGCGGTCGGTGCCGTATTCGAGGGCGTAGTCGACCCCGGTCACGGCACCGGGCAGCTTCCCTGGCTTGCGCACCGGCACGAAGCCCAGCCGCACGGCCGTCGCCAGGGCCGTGCCCACGATGAACCCGCGCGACTCAATCCCCACGATCAGATCCGGTTGCAGCCGCTCGCAGACCTCGGCCAGCTGGCGGATCACCTCCTGCCAGCCCTGGGGATCGCGCATCAGGGGGGTGAGGTCGCGAAACAGGATGCCGGGCTTGGGAAAGTCGGGCACATCCCGCACCAGCACCCGCAGATCCAGACCCGGTTGGGCAGCCGGCGTGGCCATAGACGTGACGGTGGGGCATGGTTGCTGGCATCATCGCAGCCATGCCTGTTTCCTCCGCAGCCTCCGCGCCCGCCCGGCTCACGCGGCGCGGCCTCGAGCGGCTCGACCTGCTGCTGCTCTGCGTCGAGGCCCTCGACCTCAATGGCGGCGAGGCGATGGTGTGGATGAGTGAGCAGATGGGGTTCACCGGCCTGTTCCCCAACCGGGTGGAGCTCTGGAAACGTCGCTGCTACAACCCCCTGCGCCGCACCACCCGCCGCGGGGCCCTCGATCCGGCGGAGACCGATGCCCTGATCCGCATCCTCTGTGCCCTGGCCGATCGCCTCTATCCGATGCTGCGGGCCCTGCTGGCCACGGCGGAGCCGGAGGAGATCCGCCTCCAGCGCTGGGCCCTCTTCCAGTCGCGGCTGTCCGAACTGGCCCGGGAGCGCATGAACCCCCGCCGGGTGGGTGTGCAGACCCTGCTCGATCCCGAGCGCGGCGCCCCCCTGCGCCGCCAGCTGGTGCAGGCCCTGGCCTTCGGCAGCGGCACCGGCGGCTTCGAGCGGCTGCGGGCCAGCCTCTGTGATCCGGCCGTCTGAGCCCTCCTGCCCCGATGATGCCGGCATGAAGACCACCCTCCGCTACGACCAGCTCAGCTGCCACCTGCAGGTGGAGGGCCTGCCCGACGTCTCGATCGGCCAGGTTGGTGAGGTGGTGGGGATCATCACCGCCTGGACGCTGCAGTGGAGCGGCCGGCCGGCCCTCGAAGGCCGCAAGGAGCACCTCCTGGCCCTGATGCAGGTGGTGCTGCCCTATGCCCGTCATCTGATCAGCGGCGTCGCCCGGCCCTTCGGCGATGACCCGCAGCCGGTGCGCATCGCTCCGGCAGCCGAGGGGCCGGGCCACCGCCTGCAGCTGCGCAGCAGCCAGCCCGATACGCCGCCCCTGGAGCTGGCCCTCGACGACGCCGAGCTCAGCGATCTGGTGCGCCTGCTGGATCAGCTGCGCCTCGATCCACGCCTGCAGCTGGCCCTCGACCTGCCCGAGCCCCAGCCCCTCCGCCCCCGGGAGGTGCTGCAGCGGGTGCCCCGGCGCCAGCGGCTGGTGGCGCCCGTGGGTGGGGCCCTGGTCGTTGCCCTGGTGGCGGGCCTGAGCTGGCTGTGGCCCACCCCGAAGCCCCTCCCCAGCCCACCGGCTGCCACCACACCGGCTGCCCCCGCTCCCTGACCGCTCCCTTGACGCCCGCCCCGTCACCAGCACACTGAGCCCATGACTGCCCTCACCTGGTCGGAACTGCGGATCCGGGTGGCCCGCATCGGTGCGGCCCTCGATGTCGTGGTGCGCAGCGATCCGGAGGTGTGCGGCCTCAGCGGGTCGGATTTTCACCTCTCCCTCCACCATGGCGGCCAGGGGGATTGCCAGGTGGGCGTGCTCTCGCTGATCGACTGCCCCAATGAACTGGTGTTGATCGAATTCGAGCGATGGATGCGCGGCGCGGGCTACGTCCTGGAGACATGACCACCCCGCGGCGCCGTTCCCTGCATCTGCCGCTCTCCTCCCGGGGCCAGCGGCGGGTGTTCCGCCGCCGCCGCCAGCCCCCCCGCTGGCGCCAGTTCGGCATGGGGATCGTGCTGATCACCTTGGCGGCCGTGATGCTCTACGGGCTGGTGCAGCTGCCCGAGCGGCTCGACACCGTGCTGCTGCTCAGCACGTCCATCGCCCAGCTGATCGCCGGCGTGCGGGCCCTGGTGCTGGGTCTGCTGCAGTTGCTGGCGGTGGTGCTGGTGGTGCTGGTGGCGCTCCTGGCCCTCGTGCTGCTGGTGGCGGGTGCCATCCGGCTCGTGCGCGCGCTGATGCCTCGCCCACGGCAGCCGATCCGGCCCTCCTGAAGCCATCCTGAAACTGTCTGCTGGCGGTCGATGGGCAAGTCGCACAAGCAACCCGCCAAGGACAAACACTCCGCCAAGGGCAAGGGGGGAAGCAAGAAGCGCTCCGAGGCCCTGGTGGTGCCGCGCTGCGGTCCCCTCACCGACCGCTATTACCCCTCGCCGCTGATGGATGATCTGCGCGACGGCAACGGCGCCGAGCTCCTCACTGAGCCCGTGAATGGCGCGATGCCCGCCGAGGGCGTGCCGGCCTCCCTGCCGGGGAAGCTCGATCGCAAGCTCTACGAGAAGGAGCTCTCCCGCCTGCAGGTGGAGCTGGTGAAGATGCAGTACTGGGCGAAGGCCACCGGCTTCCGGCTGATCGTGCTGTTCGAGGGGCGGGATGCAGCGGGCAAGGGCGGCACGATCAAGCGCATCACCGAGCCGCTCAACCCCCGGGGCTGTCGGGTGGTGGCCCTCGGCACCCCCTCCGACCAGCAGAAGAGCCAGTGGTACTTCCAGCGTTACGTGGAGCACTTCCCCAGCGCCGGTGAGATCGTGATCTTCGATCGCAGCTGGTACAACCGGGCCGGGGTGGAGCGGGTGATGGGCTTCTGCAGCGAGCCCCAGGTGGAGGAGTTCCTCCAGAGCTGCCCGGAATTCGAGCGGATGCTGGTGCGCTCCGGCATCGTGCTGCTCAAGTACTGGTTTTCCGTGAGCGACGACGAACAGGAGGCCCGTTTCCGCGCCCGCATCGACGATCCCACCCGCCGCTGGAAGCTCAGCCCGATGGATCTGGAGGCCCGGGAGCGCTGGGTGGAGTTTTCGCGGGCGAAGGATGAGATGTTCTCCCACACCAATATTCCCGAGGCACCGTGGTTCACGGTGGAGGCCGACGACAAGCGCCGTGCCCGCCTCAACTGCATCTCCCACCTGCTCACCAAGGTGCCCTACACCGACATGACGCCCCCGGCGATCAAATTGCCGCCCCGGCCCAAGGCCGATCCGGTGGAGCGCCCTCCGCGCTGGGAGCAGTTCTTCGTGCCCAACCGCTACCCCTGAGCGGATTCGCCCTAACTGCCCTGGCCCAGGCGGGCGAACCAGAGGCCCGCGAGCTGCCAGCTGCTCCACAGGAACATCCCCAGGAACAGCCAGTTCAGCCAGACGGGGCGCTGGGGGCGCTCGGGGGCCATGACGTTCCTTGACGAGGGGTGCGCACCGCGATTTTCACCCCTAGCCTCTGGCGATGGGCAATCCGATCAGTAGCGAGTTGTTTCTGCAACGGGCCAGAGCCCGCTTCGGTGACAAGTACGACTATTCGGAAATTGTCTATCGCAGCTACAAATCGCCGATCAAGATCCGCTGCACCATGCATCCGGTGAAGCAGATTTCGATCACCCCCGAGAAGCACCTCCAGACCACGGGGGGGTGCAAGTTCTGTCTGCGGGAGATGCGCATCCAGCAGCTTGAGCGCGAGCTCGGCCGCGACAGCGCCGTGCACCCGCCGCTCACGGAGGCCCGGCCCGATCTTCTCTCCGATCCTCTGCCCTCCCCTGCGGTCTCCAGTCGGCTGAACTACTGATCCGCTAGGCTCGAGCTCGCGCAAACTACGGAGTCGCATGCCGCCGGTGAGTCTCCAGGGATTCGTGCGCTGCGTGATGGCCGATCAGGCGCTGCAGGTGCGCCTGCGTCGCTGCGAGTTCGTTGACGACATCATTGCCCTGGCTGCGGAGTGCGGCTACACCCTCAGCCACCTGGATCTGCGCCTCGGCATCGCCTATCCGGAGGTGGAGTGCAGCCACTGGCCCTGGTCGGGGCTGGGGTCCCAGGCCAGGCGGTTGTTCTTCCTGCGCAGCCGCGATGGTGCCCACTGAGGGGGTCTTGATCCAGGCCGTTCAGCGCCTCATGTCAAAACGGTCGGCCTCCATCACCTTCACCCAGGCGCTCACGAAGTCGCACACGAAGCGGGCCGCCCCGTCGCTCTGGGCGTAGACCTCGGCGATGGCCCGCAGCTGGGAGTTGGAGCCGAACACCAGATCCACCCGGGTGCCGCTCCAGCGCAGGGCACCGCTGCTGCGGTCGCGTCCCTCGAACAGCGCGCCGGTGTCGTCAACCGGGCTCCAGGTGGTGGCCATGTCGAGCAGGTTCACGAAGAAGTCGGTGCTGAGCACTCCCGGCCGCTCGGTGAGCACGCCATGGCGCCCGCCGCCGCTGTTAGCGCCCAGCACCCGCAGGCCGCCCACCAGCACCGTCATCTCCGGGGCGCTCAGGCCCAGCAGCTGGGCGCGGTCGACGAGCAGGTGCTCGGCGGTCACGCTCAGGGGCCCCTTCTGCCAGTTGCGGAAGCCATCGGCCTGGGGCTCCATCACCGCGAAGGAGGCCGCATCGGTGTGTTCCTGGTCGGCATCCATCCGGCCCGGGGTGAAGGGCACCTCCAGCGGTTGACCGGCGGCAGCGGCGGCCTGCTCCACGCCCACGCCGCCGGCCAGCACGATCAGATCCGCCAGCGACACCCGCACCCCATCGCTGCGGGAGGCGTTGAAGGCCTGCTGGATGCCCTCCAGCACGCCCAGCACCCGCTGCAGCTGCTCGGGCTGGTTCACGGCCCAGTCCTTCTGCGGAGCCAGGCGCACCCGGGCGCCGTTGGCGCCGCCCCGCTTGTCGGAGCCGCGGAAGCTGGAGGCCGAGGCCCAGGCGGTGCTCACCAGCTCCGCCACGCTCAGCCCGGAGCCGGCCACCCGCGCCTTGAGGTCGGCGATGGCGGTGGCATCCACCACCGGGTGATCGCAGGCCGGGATCGGGTCCTGCCAGATCAGCTCCTCGGCGGGCACGTCGGGGCCGAGGTAGAGGCACCTGGGCCCCATGTCGCGGTGGGTGAGCTTGAACCAGGCGCGGGCGAAGGCGTCGGCAAACGCCTCCGGGTGCTGGTGGAAGTGGCGCGAGATCGGCTCGTAGATCGGATCGAAGCGCAGCGACAGATCCGCCGTGGTCATCATCGGCGGGTGCTTGAGCCCGGGGATGTGGGCGTCGGGGATCAGGTGTTCCTCGCGGCAATCCTTGGCCTGCCACTGCCAGGCGCCGGCGGGGCTCTTGATCAGCTCCCACTCGTAGCCGAAGAGCATGTCGAAATAGCCCATGTCCCAGCGGGTGGGGTTGGGTTTCCAGGCGCCCTCGATGCCGCTGGTGGTGGCATCGGCTCCCTTGCCAGTGCCGTGGCGGTTGGCCCAGCCCAGGCCCATCGCCTCCAGCGGCGCCCCCTCCGGCGGCGCCCCCACCAGTTCGGCGCTGCCGGCGCCATGGGCCTTGCCGAAGGTGTGGCCGCCGGCGGTGAGGGCCACGGTTTCCTCGTCGTTCATTGCCATGCGGGCAAAGGTCTCGCGCACGTCGCGTCCCGACGCCACCGGATCGGGCACCCCGTTGGGACCCTCCGGGTTCACGTAGATCAAGCCCATCTGCACAGCCGCCAGCGGGTTTTCCAGCTGGCGATCGCCGCTGTGGCGCTGATCGCCCAGCCAGGTGGTCTCGTTGCCCCAGTAGATGTCCTCCTCGGGCTGCCAGATGTCGGCGCGGCCGCCGCCGAAGCCGAAGGTGCGCAGCCCCATCGATTCGAGGGCGGCATTGCCGGCCAGGATCATCAGGTCGGCCCAGGAGATGCGGTTGCCGTACTTCTGCTTGATCGGCCACAGCAGCCGGCGGGCCTTGTCGAGGTTGCCGTTGTCGGGCCAGCTGTTGATCGGCGCGAAGCGCTGGTTGCCTGTGCCGCCGCCGCCGCGGCCGTCGGCGGTGCGGTAGGTGCCGGCGCTGTGCCAGGCCATGCGGATGAACAGGCCGCCGTAGTGGCCCCAGTCGGCCGGCCACCAGTCCTCGGAGTCGGTCATCAGCGCGATCAGGTCGCGCTTGAGGCCGTGGTAGTCGAGCTGGCTGAAGGCCTGGGCGTAATCGAACGTCTCCCCCAGCGGGTTGGAGGCGGGGCTGTGCTGGTGCAGGATCGCCAGGTTCAGCTGCTGGGGCCACCAGTCGCGCGGCGAGGGCCCCCGCCCCGCCACCGCCATCGGCGCGGCGCCGTGGTTGAAGGGGCACTTGCCGAGCTCGGTCATGGCGGCGGCGGTTCGCTTTGGGACGTTTTTGGGACCATAGGCAGCGTGCTCAGCTCCGACCTGCGATGGACACAGTCCGTATCCCCCGGCTCGACAGGGCTGCTCAGGAGTGGCGCCCCGCTTCTCTCAGGGTCCGCCTGCCGCCCTGGAGCACCAGCAGGCTGATGGCGGAGCCGATCAGCAGGTCGGGAATGCGGCTGCCGCTCCAGGCCACCAGCAGGCCGGCCACGATCACGCCCAGGTTGGCCAGGGTGTCGTTGGTGGAGAAGATCACCGAGGCCCGCATGTGCACGCCGCCCCCGCGGAGGCGCCGCACCAGCACCAGGCAGAGCAGGTTGGCCAGCAGCGCCAGGGCTCCGATGCCCACCATCAGCGTGCTGATCGGTTCGGAGCCAACTGCGGCGCGCCGCAGCACATCCAGCAGCACCCAGACGGCCAGGGCGATCTGAAGCCGGCCGCTGAGCACGGCGGCCTGGCGCTGGTCCCCGCTGCTGCGGCCCACGGCTCCAAGGCTGAGGCCATAGACACCGGCGTCGGCGAGCATGTCGAGGGAGTCGGCGATCAGGCCGGTGGAGCCCGCCTGCAGCCCCAACACCAGCTCCACCACAAACATGGAGGCGTTGATCACCAGCACCACCCAGAGGGTGCGCCGCTGCAACGCTGCAGCCTGCTCCGCTGCGCAACCGCACCCTCCAGCGTTGGTGTTGCCTCTGGCCATGGCGCGACAGCCGCGATTCCTTCCCAGGCGCCTGCACGCTAGGGAGCGTGTCGTGGCCTCCAGGTTCTGTTCAGAGGCCCTCCCGCAACCAGGCCCGGAGCGTTGGCCGCCGGGGCAGCTGAGGCTGGCCGTTAAGGCTGCAGGGGATGGCGACAGGGCTGTCGAACACAGCCAGCGCCACGCCAGGACCGTCCGGGATCCGTCGCGCGGGTGGAGCAGGGGCCGGATCGTCGCTGCGCTCCCGTCGGCTGCTCAGGGGGGCTCTTCCATCGATGGAGCCTCCGCATCCCCAGCAGCGCGTTCGCCAGTGCCCTTGCCCGGCGGCAACGGGAGTTCATGGAGGGAGCGTCATGGCGGAGGAACAGAACCCCGTGGCGGAGTCGGCAGGATCCCCAGGGCCTGAAGACTGCTGCGCCCCAGCTGCTCGCGTTTGGGGGCATCGGCAGCGCCGGCCATGGCGATGTTGAGGGCGAAGGGGGTGATCCGGTCCCCCTTCCGCACCCAGCCCACCCATCAGCCCACGCCGGCCCCCGGGGCGTTCTGCCAGCCGGTCTTGGCATGCAGGCTCCAGCCGGGGCCGCTCTCCACCTGCGTGATCTCGGCCACCTGCCGCTGTGCCTGAGCCGGGAACGGCAGCGTCCGGTGGGCCAGGCGCGAGAGGAAACGGGTCTGCTCCACCGCACTGATTACCAGCGGGCCCCGCAGCCAGAACGTGGTGACGTCGCTGCCGATCTGCTGGTTGCCGTAGCCGAGGCGCACCAGCGCTTCGCGCATCCGTTGCAGGCCGATGCGGCGGGCCAGCTCCTGATAGAGCGGCACGTTTGACACCTTCATGGCCCCGCGCAACCCCATCGGCTGCAGCCACTCGCGCATGAAGGGGGCGGCATCCCCGGTGTAGGGAATCACCGCGTCAACGCTGGTCACGGCGCCCAGTGACAGGCCGATCAGGGCGTTGGCAATCTTGAAGGAGGACGCGGGCACGAAGCGCTGCTCAGCCCGGCTCTGGTTGTGGCCGTGCAGCTCCCCGCTGCGCTCATCCAGCAGCACGAAGGTGCCCTCCACCCCCGCCTCGCGGAACAGCGCTGCCACGGCCTGCTGCTCACGCCAGGCTCCAGGAGGGTTTGCGGTGCTGATTGCCGCCGCCGCACCTGAAGTGGGCAGGGCCAGCAGCGCCACCGCCAGCAGGGTGTGGGGCGTGCCCATGGGCTCCAGGCGCTCAGGGATGGGGCTCAGCCTCGCCCATCCCGCCTGGCAGCACCAGCAGAAGCAGGCGGTTGCCCTCCGGGTCGAGCAGCCAGGCCTCGGCGCCAAACGGTTCCTGCCGCGGCGGATCCCCCAGGCTTGCGCCCAGCTCCAGGGCCTGGCTGATCCAGGCCTGGAGCGTGGCAAGGGCGCCTGTTGCATCCGCCTTCCGTTGCAGGCAGAGTGCCAATCGGCCCGGCTGCCGCGGCTGGGGCCGGCTCCTGGATGGGGCATACACCTCCAACCAGCCCCCGGCCGGCCAAGACAGCCGCCAGTGCGTGCTGCCGAGGCCCGGCTGCGGCTCCACCTGCAGCAGCGCGCCATAGAACTGCGCCAGGCCGGCGGGATCGTCGGCGGCCAGCACGAGGGAGCTGGTGATCGCGCCGGCGATGGCCTGGGCCTCGGGCTCGGGCATCCCAGCTCAGCGGCAGGGTGCAGCAGGGCGCCCCATAGGTCGGATGCTGCTGACGGCCGCACCGGGGCCGCGGCGCACGCGCACCCGAACCGTGCAGTGGGCCGGCCCCAGGTGTTCGATCAGGGCCTCACGGGCCTCGTGCTGCAGCTCCTCCAGCGTTGGCGCGGTGATGCGGATGGGCAGGGTCACTCCTGCGGAGAAGGCTGCGCCTACGGCCTGGGCCTCCAGGTGGCCGGGGCGTTCAGCCAGAACGTGGAACACGACCTCTCGCATGTGGGGTATCTCCTTCTTTCCGGCACCATCCTTGGTCTATTCAGGCGTACTGGCAGGTACGGCCGGATACGGAGAACCGGCCCTGCGAACACCTGCCTGGGCCGTGTCAGGCGTGCTCTTCAGTGCTGAGCTCCCAGGCCCGGGCAGGTCATGGGTGATCCGTCGCACGCGTTGGAGAAGCGCCCCGTACCGGACGCCTTCCGGTTGGGGTGACAATCACCAGGGCAGGGCTTCTGATCGCTGACTCCCGCCCCCTTTCCCTTGCAGATCCGCCCCTTTGCCGCAACCGACTGGCCGGGGGTGTGGGCCCTGCTGAAGCCGGCGCTCCGTGCCCGTGAACCCTTCCCCCACGACCCAGCCATCCATGAGGCCGAGGCCCGGGTGGCCTGGGTGGAGCGGAGCCAGGCGGTGATGGTGGCCCTGGATCCGGCCGGGGCCTTGGTGGGCACGGCTTACCTGAAGCCCACCCTGCTTTGGCGTAGGGAGCAGGCCTGCTGGCCCATCCAGCAGGTCCATGCCTAGGTTCACCAGAGCTCTCCACCGGCATCCTGGCGATGGTCCAGACCAGACGACTGGGGATCGTCAGCCTTGCCATGGGGGGTCTCGCGGGTGCAAGCCTTCCTTGCCAATCCCGTTCCGCTCTCTCAGCCCACGCCACCCCAGGGCAAGCCCAGCCAGCCGCAGGCCCACTCCGATAGACCCACCTGCTGGTTCCAGCTGACCGCTGGTTCCGATCGCCTGGATGGCTTCCGCTGCTCGGTGACCTCAAGAGTGAACAGCAATGGCCATACGGTGTTTGACGTGGTGGAGCCTGGGGGGCTGAGCCGCACCGTGGTGCTCTGGGAGAGCAGAGAGGCGGAAGTCTTGGTGCAGGGTGAAACCTATCGGGGAGAGTGGGCCGAAGATCACGAGGGCGATATCCGGGTGAATGTCAACGGCGGAGTGTTTGCCTTTTCGCCTCCGAACTGACAGCGCAGCGGACCAGACCATTCGTTGGGTCCCTGCCCCGGCCCGGCGGCATCAAGGCCGCCTCTGCCGAGAGCGAGCAAGCTGGGGAGCAGCCCGCTCCGCCCCATGCTCCGTTTTCTGCTCAACGTGCTCTGGTTCGTGCTCGGGGGCGTGGTGATGGGCCTGGGCTGGTGGCTGGCCGGCCTGGTGGCTGCGCTCACCATCGTCGGTATCCCCTGGGCGCGGGCCTGCTTTGTGATCGGCAACTTCTCCTTCTGGCCCTTTGGCTATGAGGCGGTGAGCAGGCGTGAGCTCAGCGGAAGGATGGATCTGGGCACCGGGCCCCTGGGGGTGCTGGGAAATGTGATCTGGTTCCTGCTGGCTGGCTGGTGGCTGGCGATCGGCCACCTCACGTCAGCCCTGGCCTGTTTTGTCTCCATCATCGGCATCCCCTTTGGGATCCAGCACATCAAGCTGGCGCTGATTGCCCTTGCCCCGATTGGCATGCAGGTGGTGCCCAGCCGACGCTGAAACGTCGGGGACCAATGGTCTCCAGGTTCTGTGGATCACCGGTGGCGGAGCCTGAGCTGGCGGGCCGCTGGAAGGAGCTGTTGCACAGCCTGCTGATGGATCCGGCCAGAAAGCCCCGTTGATCAACGCCCAGGAGTGATGGGCCGGGTGCAGCGCTGGTAGAGCCACACCCCACCTCCGCCCCAGAGCAGGGTCCAGAGCGTGAAGGTCGCAGCCGTGCCCAGTTGGCCTCCCTCCAGGGAATAGAGACCGGCGTTGATCAGGCCGGCATCGATCAGGGAGCCACCGATTCCCCAGCCCAGCACCCAGGTGAACAGGAAGCCGATCGCCTGCAGGTTTCCAGTCATGGCGGTGTTGGGTGCAGCTGGGCGGTTCATTCCAGCCTGTGGGGGCTGCCCTTGCCTGGCGCCTGGCCTGGAGCATCCGGCCATGGATCGCGTGAAACCCAGTTCTGCACTGGGTTCTCAGCAACGGAGAGGGTGTCCGTGTGCAACGGACCGGATCGACTGCCATGGGACGGCTTGGGACGATGGGTGCCCCCGTCTGTACCGTCTTTTATACCGTCATTCACGGTCTGTGATGGATGGACGGAATTCAAGGCTTCAGATTGCCGTGGGGCCTGCTTGAGACCCGGATCGGAGGGTTCAGTGGAGACGGCTGAGCCGGTGCTGGTTGGGGCTGAGAGCTGATCCTCCGCCAGACTGACGAGCAGCATCGCTGGATTGACCGATGCGGCGTGATCACGCGACAGGAAGAGGCTGAGGAGAACCCTCTCATGGGCGACCGACTGATCATTTCTGACAACCGTGAGGACCCGGGCAACCCGCTGGTGCTTGATGGAGAGGCCATTGACGCAGCGGCACGGGACCCACTGGCGATCGGGAAGCTGATGGTGGATCAGGTGTGGGCAGAGGGGACCGACCCCACCGGTGGAGGCCTGTACTACGAGCGCAACAGCAACCAGCACCGCCGGCTGCAGGTCTTTGAATCAGGCAGCGAGGACTTCATGACCGGCGGCTGGGTGCGGGTGCCGGCCACCGCGGAGCAGGTCCGCAAGGAGCGTCCTGGCATGGAGCGTGCTGCCAAGGCGGGACTGGTGAGGATCCATGGCATCCACCGAGGCGTGCTGCTGGTGGAGTTCCTCGACGTTCCCTGGGGCTGAGCAACCGCCGCAGGGCTCCGGTCGGATTCGCTGAGCGCACCTCCCGGTGCGACGACGGCCGTCCTTCAGCGTGCCACGGCTGCGCCGTGGCGTGCATCGGCCAGCCGCCGCCGCCCTCCGCTCCGGGGCCGGTGTGGGGGTGGGCAGGCATGGCTGCTCTCCCGCGGCTGCGGTAGCCGGGCTGACGAGGACCCCGGAAACTGAACCAGCCCTTATGAGAGCTTCCCCGCCGGCCAGACTTGGCCAGGAGAAGCCCCATGAAACGCAAGCGCCACACTCCCGAGCAGATCATCCGCAAGCTGCGCA
>VGPU01000048.1 GCA_016882525.1 Cyanobacteria bacterium M_surface_10_m2_119
CTGCAGACCCTCGACGGCGACCGGGCTCAGCTGGCCCAACTGAGTGCGGCGGCAGCAGCGATCCCGCTCGTAGCGCCCGACACCCATGCCCGGCGGCTGGAGGCGCTCTATGGCGAGCTTGCCCCCTGGCGCGGCCAGCACCGGTCGCCCAGCGCCAGGCTCGCTGTGGATCCCCAGCTCAGCCTGGCGGCCCTGGGGGTGCGGCTGGCCCAGGATCGCTGGATCGAGCCAGGCGTGCGCTGGGACGAACCGACATGAGTCAACACTGAGGGAAATTCCCTCAGACCGCTTCAGCAAAGATCTGACGAACGGAGAGAAGAACGCTCCTTCCCACCAAGCAGGTCGTCGACCTTGATGGCATAGCCGAGCTCCTGGGCAAGGGCCACAGTGGCCTCCTGCTTGGCGCGGCGCAGACGCTGGCGCAACAGATGATCGTGGCGCAGGCGAAAGCGGAAGGCCCGCAGATCGCGGCTGGGCTGGCGGGGAGCGGGATCAGCCATCGGTCACCTCAGTGAACAGGGGATGGGCCGCCTCAGTGAAGCCCAGCACCACGGCGAATTCATTGCCCAGGTTGTAGGTGCGCCAACGGGCAGCGGCGGGGAGGTAGGCGAGGGTGGTGAGTTGGCGCAACAAGCGGCGCAAGCGCTCGGTGGTGAATTTCCAGCAGTGCACGTCCACATAGGGATGGCTCTGGTATTCCTCGAGGGCTGCATCCAGCAGCTCGCGTAACTGGGGTTGGAGCTGCTCCAGGGGATTGGGGGCTTCGCGCCAGTCGCGCACGGTGAAACACTTGTGCTCCACCAGCGCTTGCAAAGGGGGGCGAGAGCGACCTTCCAGGTGGGCCGTCACCACATCAATCAACGTGGTGGGCGGCAGATGGCGATCAAAGCAACGGCGCTGATCCGGCAGCGTGAACAGATACACCCCGCCGGGCTTAAGCAAGGCGGCCACCTGGAGCAGATGGCCTATCAGATCGGGCTGGTGCTCCAGGCAGTGGTGGGAGACCACCGCGTCGTATCGCTGCTCGATCTGGCCATACCCCCTGTCGCCCAGCACGTAGCGAATCGGCGGGATGGCCTCAGGATCGCGCTCGAGGTAGAGCCGGGCCCGGGCCACCATCTCCTCACGGCTGAACTGATCGGCGTAGTCGATCTGCAACCCCGGGTGCCGCAGGCCTTCCAGGGAGGGGTTGTCGAACGGGCCGATTTCCAGCAGGTGGCTGGCGCCGGCGAGGCAAGCGAGCAACTCCTCACGGGTGTTCACCGGCGAGGCATTGCGGCGGGCGCGGCGCCCCTCCTGGCGCCAGTGGGTCTTCAGGGCCGAGCGGCGCAGCCCGGCCAGATCGGGGTAGCGGCGGCGGTAGCTGGGTGCGTGGAATTCCGGCGGCAGTCGCAGCACCAGCGCGCGGCGGAATCAGGCAATCTTAGGGATCGCTTTGCCTGCGGATCGGGGCTGGCCCATGCTGTTTGTTGAGCCACGCCGCTGGTTTTCGCTGCGGGACCTGGGCCTGGGAGCCAACCTGGAGCACCTCAGCCATGGGAGCGGCCAACTGCAGCTGGCCGGGGGGGTGCAGGGCACGCTGGAGCCCAGCGTGGGGCTGCTGCTGGAGAGTGGCGAGCTGCACTGGCACTGGCCGCTGGAGCAGGGGAGGTTTGCGGGATCGCTGCCCGCAGCAGCGCTCGGCGATGAACTGCTGATCAGCCTGCGCCGAGGCGAGCAGCAGTGCCCCTGGGTGGCCATTCGGGTGCTGCGAGCCACCCCTGCCGAAGTGGAGCAATGGCGGGCCTTTTTTGCTGGAGAGGCGCCAGCCCTACCGGTACCGGAGCTGGAGCGCATCAGCCACTGCGCCCTGCTGCAAACGGCGGTGCAGCGGCTTGGTGACCGCCCAGCCCCCTTGGCGGCCTTCTGCGAGCGGGCCGCGAGCCAGGAGCTGGTGGTGGAAGCAGCCCGGCTGCGCCACCAGGGCCAGTTCCCGAGCGTGCTGGGGGAGGGCCCCGGGCGCATCCTGGCCAGCCGGCTGGTGTTGAACTGGAATCTGCTGCTGGTGCAGGAGGGGCGTCAGCGCTTTGTGGTGTTCCAGGGGGTGAGCAGCAGCGATGCGGTGCTGCTGCCGGGGCTCAACCTGATACTGCTGGTGTGCCACCTGGAGGCGGGCGCGGCACGCACCTGCCTGGCGATCCTCAGCCGCACCCCGGAGTTCTTCACGCCGTGCCAGCCCGCCCGCTTCGGCGGCTACCTGGTGGGGCACAGCCGGCCCTACCACTGCTTCTACGACAACCTGCTGGCGCTGCAGGCGGTGCGCGAAACCGGCGCGCTGCAACCCAGCGATGCACTGTTCTCGAAAGAGGATGAGGCCTTCGTGGATCTGGGCCGCTGCCTTCAGCTGCCCCAGGCGCACGAGCGCCGCAGCCAGGCCGAGCTGAACGCCCTCACTGAGGAGAACCATCTCTACCTGCTGCAGCTGGGGTTCTGGTTCCACACCCGGGCGGAGGATCCGGAGCTGCGGCGGCTGGCTGCCGCGGTGGACGCTCCCCTGCGGGAGGCGGCGCGGGCTGATTCCCAGCTCGAGGCGATCGGCGCCCTCACACAGCTGGAGCACTGCTGGCCCCTGCTCTGGGTAGGGATCACGGGCCAGAAACGCAGCTGGGTGGAACAGGTGGAGGGCACGGCCGCCCTGCTCAATGCCCTGCAGAAGCGCTATCCCAACCTGGGGGTGGTGTTTGATGGCTGGACGCCACCGCTGCACAGCAGCGACTACCACCGCCGGGAAGCCCGCAACGACGACCGGGTGATTCAGAAGATCATCAAGCGGCTCAGCTTCAAGACCCGGGGCCGGGTGGGGGTGATCGCCGGCCTGCCGCTGCTGGAGAAGGTGCGGGTGGGCCTGAGTGTGGATGCCTTCGTGGCCAATTACACCACGGGATCCCTGAACGTAGCGCGCATCTGCGCGAAGCCGGGGGTGGGACACATGGGCCGGCGCATGGCGGCATCCAAACACCAGCACATCCACCACCACACCCGGGAAATCCCAGCCGAATGCGTGCAAGACGTGAGCGATGCGAGCACACCCACCGGCTACGTGAATTACAGCTTTGCCTGGGAAGAGGGCTTCGCGATCCTGCTTAACATCCTGGAAACCGCAAAGAACAGCGGCGGAAGCGACCCATCCCCATGAAGCCCAAGCCTCACCACTCCGTGAGACCAGCCTTGAGCCATTTCCGCTTCAATCGGGTGGCAACAGCATTCCGCCCTTTGCGCTTGATGATCACCGCAATTTTCACCAGCTCATCGATGGTCTGATCCGGGGCTTTCAACCTGGCCTGGGATTCCACAATCGACTGATACACCGGCAGGCTCATGGTGAATTCGGAAAAACGCGTCAAGTTCAGATCGGCACGCGATAGGGCCAGTGAAAAGCTTTGACGCAGCAGCGCCGCATAGCGGGTCGCCCCCTCCAGGTTGTGATCCAGGGCCATGTCGAGCATGTACTGAATGGCGATGATCCGTGCAATGCGGGTGCACGTGCCGTAATAGGAATCCGAGAGGCTTGGCCCCTCGGGGAATCGACCGATCTCGGCGATCGCGCCGGCACCGAGAGCGTGCGCATCACGCCAGAGCCGATGGGTGAGCTGCACATGCAGCATCGCCAGCATCGCCGAAAAACCGAGGTGCAAGCGGTCTCGCTTGGAACTCTCGGAAGACCCGCAAGCCTGCCGCTCATGCAGGCATTGATACCCCCTTTGCAAGCACAGCCGGGCCCGCTCCAGATCTGGCGCATTGCTCACCATGTAACAGCTGCGGGTATTGGCGTAGACCCGCAGGTAGAGAGGCAGACTTGCCAAG
Source organism: Cyanobacteria bacterium M_surface_10_m2_119 (assembly GCA_016882525.1). Classification (GTDB taxonomy): domain Bacteria; phylum Cyanobacteriota; class Cyanobacteriia; order PCC-6307; family Cyanobiaceae; genus NIES-981. The sequence goes on from VGPU01000048.1 coordinate 3,844, forward strand.
CCAAAAAGCCGATCGAGAATCTCAGCCTCCCTGGATTTATCAGCAAGACGGGCAACCTTGCTCGTAATGATCAGCAAAAGATATTTCTCCTCCTTCCTGGCGGCCAGATCCTCCAGGAAAGCAAACACTGGCCCCGGCTCAGGCTCTGCACAAAGGGCCAGATAGCGCGCCACACAGGCCGAGGAATCCGGACCCAGACCAGGCAGCAAGGCAGGCATCAGCGCATCCAGAAGCTTGAAAAGCCTACCAATATCCTGGCGGCCGAGAACAGACAGGATCCATCACGACTGCAAGTCTTCAGGCGAAAGTGGCTTGAGAGACAGACCTTTTCTCAACACATCAAACCGCCTACCCATGGGGTAGGCATGCAAGACCTGGGAACGCCGACTCAGATAGTTGAGGATGGAAAAACAAAAATGGCCCGACGTACTCACACACGCAGAGCAAGACTGCAAAGCACGCAAGGAATCGAGATCGGCCTGCGCACTGTCACCAATCACAGCGCCCGCAGCAAACAATCGCTCCGCCTGCTCAACCAACTGATCACGAAGGATGGCGATCTGCCCGCGGATCAACCGCTCCACCTCAACCTCTCGCCGTCCCAACTGGCCGGCAATCCAGCGAAGATTCACAGGTTTGAGCAACAAACGCTCAGCCAACCCATAGCCATCGGTAATCAGCTGATAGCCCGCCTCGGGATGGTGCAGACGGGCGTAATCCCTGAGCTTTTCCAGGCTTGAGGCCGGGCGACGCGCCCGCGACGACTGGGCCGCGAGCACCTGAAAATAGCGCTCAGGCTCCTGCTCAACAAACCACGGCACCAACTCCAGGCCTTCGATCGTGACAACCGCTAGATCACCCAGGCGCTGCTGACAAACCACAACATCCACGCCGGGCCGTTCATCCTCAGCCATGGGAGGCCGCTGCGGGAACACCAACGGCACCGCACCCCCCTGAAGCTCTTTCCCTAGCCCCCTGGCAAAACGAGGCCAGCGGTCCGCCTTCCGCAAAGAACCGCCAAACGCCTCCAGCAGGAGCTCCAACAGCCGCACCCCACCTGAAACTGGCACAGAAGGGGATTGTCCCAAGGCATCGACCAAACGCCGCGCAAAGTCATCGAGAAGCAGGCCAATGCGATCTGGAAGCGGCAGAGAGCAGGCGTAGACATCCACACCCTTGATCGCACAGACCTCAGCATCGCCCCGTTGCCGCACCTCACCAACCCGCAGGAATTCGGCCACCACATCCACGTGCTTCTCACGATCGTTGGCGATGGACTCATCCATCAGCAGTGCCACCCCCTTGCAGGCCTCAAGGTCTACGCCCATCAATCGGAAGCAAACCCACTGGCACAACAGGCAGTGCACAAGATCTCCATAGCCCTGCCCATTGCCAACAGAGAGCCAGAACGGCCTCTCCCGGCCAACCAGAGCTGCACGCAGATCGCCAAAGGCCTTGGGTTCAGCAATTGTCAACGCGGGCTCAAGCTCAAATTCCCGATCTCCCTTCAGCGCAATGTGATCGAACCAGAGATAGCGACAGCCCTTGGGCGGCCTGATGTGAATCCGCACCCCTGCCAACTCCACATCCACGTGCGTTCGCACTGCCAGCCGCACCCCACAGGCTTTCACCAGCAGAGACCGCAAGATCCACCGCTGGGCATCGGCAAGCGGGAGCCACAGCTCCACACCCTGCACCAGCCGCATGAACGGGAAGGTCCAATCGACCCGGGAACCGCGACTACGGCAAGCAGGCACGGAGGGATTGGACGTCATGCACACAGGACCTGCTGTTGCCAGCAGCGAGCCACCTGCTCACTGCTGCGCTGCTCCCAGAGGTAGCCATGGGCCGCCTGGGCGAGGCGCCGCAGGCGGCGGCGGTGCCCAGCCGCCCAACCAATCTGCTCAGCCCACTGACCAGGCTCAGCCGGCAAGGCCAGGCCCGCCGCCAGCAGCTCCTGATAGGCGGGCCCAGGCGAACAGAGCGCCGGCAGGCCGAGGGCGGCGTAGTCGAGCAGCTTTACGTCGCTTTTGGCGGCATTAAAGGGATTGGCCACCAGGGGGGCCAGGCCGAGATCGTGGCGGGGCAGGCGGCGCAGCCAGCGCACGAAGCGGGGATAGCGCCTGGCCTCCAGCGGCACCTCCACGGTGAGGAGCCAGGGGCGCTGCAGGGGTTGGCTGACGCCGCCCACCAGGGTGAGGCGAAAGGCATCGGGATCGCGGTCCGCCAAGGCGTCGAGCTCCGGCAGGATCAGGGCTAGGTCGGCGTCGTGGGTGCGGCTGCCCATGTAGAGCAGCTGCAGGGGGCCCTCCGCCTCAGCGCGCGGGAAGCGGGCCGGCCCCGCCCAGGCCTCGGCATCAAGGCCATTGGCCAGCACCGCCTGCGGGCCGAACGACTCGCATTGGGACGCCAGGGTGGCCGTGGAGAACACGCGCAGATCAGCCGCCACCAGCAGGTGCTCCAGGGCAGGGAGGGCCGGGGCATAGCGCCCGCGCTCGGGGTGCTCAGCGGGCAGGGCGAATAGGGCGTCGTCGAGATCGAGGATCAGCGGCAACGAACGCTGGCGGCAGGCCTGCACCAGGGCTTCGGCGACCTCCAGGGTGGGACAGGCAGCCCTCTGCACGATCAGGCGATCCAGACCATCGAGCACCAAGGCCGGGGCGTCATCCGTCGCGGCGGCCTCCAGTGGCACCACAGCGCAGGCCCCCTGCTGCTCCAGGCGCCGCAGGGGCAGCAGCAGCCGGATCCAGGCGGAGCTGGTGAGCGGCCCGCCCGGGGCCTGGGCCAGCACACCCACGCGCAGCATCAGGCCAGGGCCTGGGCCAGGCGGCCCTGCAGGCGCAGGCTGGCCTCACTGCCGGCGCTCACCAGCTGCTCGAGCAGGGCCAGACGGCGGGCGAGCTGCTCGAGGTCGAGTTGCTGGGCCTGGAGGCTGAGCTGCAGTGCGCTGCAACGCTCCTGAAGGGCATCGGCCTGCTGCAGGCGCGCCTGCAGCAGCGCCAGCTGCTCGCGCAGGGCCAGGGCCTCCAGCTGCTGCTCCTGCAAGGGCGCCAACTGCTGCGCCAACTCCGCCAGATCGGCATCCAGAGCTGCCCGCTCCTGCCGAGCTGCTAGCAGGGCGTCCAGGCTGGCGGCCTGCTGGTAGCGCGCCAGGCAATCGAGATCAGGAGACCGCCCATCGAGGGCAGCGGCCAGGGGATGGGATTCCAAGGCCTGGTAGCCCTGCAGGTGCCCGGGATGCTCCTGCAGCCACGCCATCGCCAGCAACGCCTCGAAGGGATCGGGCACGGCGAAACGGGGCGGGGCTTCCGGTGGCGGGGCCGCACCGGGATCCACACCCCAGGCCACCAGGGCGGGCAGCGCCACACAGCCGAGGTTCACCAGCCGGCAGCGACTGGCGGAGCGCTCCAGCTGGGGCAGGGCGGCCAGGAGCGCGCCATCGTGCTCGCCAGCGCGCTGGGAGGCCAATCGGCCCAGGGGATCGGCGTAGGCAAGCAGCAGCGGCAGCTGGGCACGGGCCTCGGCGGGCTCAGCCAGCAGCAGCACCTGCAGGTGGGCCTGCACCAGGCCATCGGCCAACCAGGCCGCATCCAGCCCGGGGGCCCAGATCTGGATCTGCACGGCAACGGGGCTTCCAACTGGCCTCACTGTCGCAGAGGCCGCCAGAGTGGGGCCAACGGCATGCCTGGGGTGCAGCAACCGGCCAGACCCAGCGATTCGGTGCAGGTCACCAGCCTCTCGGTGCTGGCCCTGTTCAAGAACGAGGGCGACATCCTCTGGGAGTGGACCCGGCACTACCTCCATCAAGGTGCCACCCAGATCATCCTGGTCAACAACAACAGCAGCGACGACTGGCGCGGCGCCCTGGGGGAGCTGGGCCAAGACCGGCGCATCATCTGCCTGGAGGATCCACGGCTGCAGGCCCAGGAGCGCATCTACAACGACGTGCGCCGCAGCGGCCTGATCAGCGGCGACTGGCTGCTGGTGTGCGACCTGGATGAATTTGTCTATGCCAGGCCGCCCTTCCCCAGCATCAGCGCCTACTTGAGCCAGCTGACGCCGGAGATCACCAGCGTGGCCATTCCCTGGAAATTGTTCGGATCATCGGGGCACATCCGCCACCCGGATGGCCGCACGATCGACAACTTCCTGCAGCGCAAACGTGCCGGAGAGCCGGTGCTGATCAAAACCATCAGCCGCACGGCGGCCCTGCAACACCTCTGGCCCCACCACAGCCGCCTCAGCCACGGGCGTTGCATCCGCCCCGACGGCAGCGAGGCCCTGCAAGAGACGGCGGGCTGGATGGCCAGCACTGAGGAGAGCCTGCAGCGCGAAGGCCTGCACCTCAACCACTACGCCGTGCGCTCGCGGGAATTCTTCCAGCGGGTGAAGGCCACCCGCGGCGACGTGTATAGCCGAGGCAACCTGCGCGACGACGCCTACTTCGCGCGCTTTGATCACAACGAGCTGCGCGACGACGAACTGCACCAGCTCAGCGCCGCTTGGGCCCCAGCCGAGCCAAGGCTGAGCTGGTTTGCAGCCGAGCGGCCAGCAGCGCCACCCGGGCCGCGGGCACCCGTGTTTCGGCTGCTGCACACCGCACCCTGCCTGCATCACAAGCCAGGCCAGGCACCGCCAGCGCGCGAGGGCAGCTGGCAGCTCAACGGACGAGCAGCTTGGGGCAGCGCCGTGGCCATCAATGGCGGCCTGGTGCCACGCCAGCGCGAGCAGCTGGTGCACCTGCTGCCGCGGCTGGCCACAATCCTGAGCCTGCCCCTGGATCGGCAGCTGCCCCTACAGCTGGAGATGCAGGGCAGCAAACCCCAGCTACGGCAGATCCTGCAGCAGTGGCTGGCGTTGGTCGGCAACCCCCATCCCGTGGTGTGGAACGCCGCGGGCACACTCAGCTTGAGCCACGCCCAAGCCTGCGACGCCTGGCAGACCCTGGCCCAGCGGCTGGCCACGAACCGCCGGGTGCAACGGGCCTGGCAGCAGGCCACGAGCACGGCACCGATCGTGCTCGCCCCGAGCAAGGGCCGCAGCCGCTGGGAGCGGCACCTGAACCGCCAACTGCACCAATTGAGCCTCGAGCTCCAACTGCCCCTGTTGAAGCTGTGGCAGCTCAGCCCGCTGGAGCAGCTGCTGGTGTTTCGCCGCAGCCGCTGGCTGGTGGGGCCTTATCACCCGAGCCTGCAGCTGGTGCACGCGGTGGAGGCCTTGCCCGGGACCCGCAGCACCCTGGTGCTGCTGTGCCCCAACCGTCATCAGAAAGCCACGTTGGCCCAGATGGAACTGGTGGCCGCCAATCCCCATCGCCTGCTGCTGCTCCCGCAGAGCGACCTGGCCGGCAGCCTCCGCTGGCTGGCCGAGGCGTGATGGAACCGTCTTAACCTCAACCTCTAATGCTCCTCTCCGTGCAGCCCCAGCCGGCCCCGCCAACGCTCACGCTGCTGATCCAATGCAGCGGCAACGCCTGGGGCCTGCACGACACGCTCGAGAGCCTGCGCGTGAGCGTTGCCAACGCCGAGCTGCAGCCAGCGGTGCGGCTTCTCCCCTGGCAGCTGAACGCGCAGGGCACCGAAGCCCTCACGGCAGCCTGCGCCAGGGCTGGCACACTGCGGTGGTGGGCACCGCCCAAACCCTGCGCCAGCCCAGCGGAAGTCCTGGCCCTAGCCAGCCACGGGGCCACCTCGGCCTGGCTCTGGTGGCTCGAGGCCGGCGACAGGCTGCACCCCCGGGCACTGCAGCAGTGGCGCATGGCCTGCCAACTGCATCCCGATGCCTTGCTACTCGCCGGCGACGGCGAACAGCTGAACGACAACGGCGCCGTGCTTCGCCGCCACGGGGCGCCCGCGCCCACCACGCGCCTCCGGCAGCTGGTGCAAGATCAGCTCTATTGCCCTGGGGGGTTCTGTGTGCATCGACGGCTGCTGGCCATGGTGCCGATTCCCCCTGCCCCATCTCTGCGCTGGAGCTACCAAGAAGCCTGGCTGCAGGCGGTGCTGGAGCAATGCCGCGATCGGGTGGCGGTGATGCCTGAGCTGTGGGTGCAGACCCATCGACTCTGCGACGGACACACACCCGGCCGCTGCCGCCAACGGGCGCTGGGGCTCAGCCAACACCTGAGCCAACGCTGGGGCACGGCACCCGGGGGCCTGCTCCATCGCTACGGGCTGCAACTGCAGCAGGGAGAAGCGACGGTGCCGGAAGGTTCTACAGCCCTGGGAGAACTGGCGACAGCCCTGCAAGAGGCGCGCCCCTGGCTGGATGCCGACACCTGGCAGAGGCTGCAGCTGGGCTGGGGACTAGATCCCCAAGCCACCCCCTGGCAGCAGCAGCTGGAAGAGCACCTGCAGGACGCCGGCATGCAGCAGCTGTGGTGCGTGACCCTGCTGAGGAATCTGTTGCATCCCGAGCTGGGCGCCCTACAGCTGGGATCGCCGTGGGGGCCAAACCTGCGCCTAGCGGCACGGCTGCTCAGCGCGGAGCTCTGGTGCCAATACAGCTTGCTACGGCAGGACGCAGAACTGCTGGCGATGCTGAATCAACCACTGGAGGGCATCCCACTGGTGGGGCTACTGCTCTGGCAATGCACACCCGGTCTTCAAGGCCAATTTCCGCTGAGAGAAGCCCACGAGCCCTACAGCCAGTGGTGGCGCAGGAATGCCGGCCAAGCCCTCCCACACGTGCGCTTCAACAACATTGGGCAGATCGAGCCCGAGCCGTTCAGGGAAGATCCCCTTCTCAGCCCCCACCAACGCCAGTTCGGAGTGAACCTTATCGGCCATGCCTTCGAATTGTTCGGAATCGGTGAAGACGTGCGCATGGCTGCCCTGGCGCTCGAAAGCGCCAAAGTGCCCTTCTGCGTAGTGAATGTGCCTGCCAACAACGGGGCGGCTGCAAGTGATCACAGCTTGGAAGCCCGCACCTTGCCTGCGGGTGAGCTAGGCCCCTACCGCTTCAATCTGGTGTGCCTGGCGGCCTCCAGCCATGGCGCCTGGATCGCCCGTGAAGGCCTGGAGCAGCAATGGGGCCGCACCACCATTGTGGCCTGGCCCTGGGAAACCCAGACCTGGCCGAAAGCCTGGGAGTGCATGATTCCACTGTCCGATGTGTTCTGGCCCTCCAGCACCTTCACGGCCAAGGCATTGAAACCGTTCTCTGATCCCCTGCAAAAGCCCCTCCAGGTGATGCCAATGGCGGTGCATATCGAGCAGCCGAAGCAATACCGCACCCCCGAGCGGCGCCAGAGCACCTGCGAGCGCTGGGGCCTCGATCCCGAGGCAACCCTGCTGCTGTTCGTGTTCGACGTGAAGTCGTCGCTAGAACGCAAAAATCCCTGGGGAGCAATCCAGGCATTCCAACAGGCTTTCCCCCGAGACAGGGCAACGAACGTGCAGCTGGTGATCAAGGCCCTGCGCCCTGGTTCCGCGAATCAGCACTGGGAACGGCTGCAACAGCAAGCCTCAGAAGACCCACGCCTGAAGGTGATCGAAGCCGATCTCACTCGAACCGATCTGCTGGCCTTGATGGGTGCTGCTGATGTGTTTGTGTCGCTGCACCGCAGTGAGGGATTCGGACGCGGAATTGCCGAAGCGGGGATTCTCGGTTTGCAGGTGGTGACCAGCGCTTGGGGCGGCAACGCGGATTTCTGCAAGGGAGAACGCTTTCATCTCGTGCCCTGCGCTCCAACACCAATCCCGGCCGGGGCCTATGCCCACGCCGAGGAGCACCTCTGGGGGGAGCCGGATCTCCAGATCGCCACACAAAAGTTGCGACTAGCAGTGAATCAAGCCACTTCGATAATGGAGCCAGATCCGGCACTCCACCAACTCGCCATCTCGGCCACAGGCACGCGCTATCGCACGGCCCTGAAAACCCTCACCACGTCACGCCAGCTTCCAGCCCCAGCAAGAGCATGACCACCAGCGCCAATCTCGATCGCCGGTGGCACGATCTGATCGGGTCAGCCTTACCCACCAAGCCACCGCTCGCAGTGAACCTGCGGGCAGCGGATGATCATCGGCATCGGCTCACCGCCACGATCACATTGCGCTCCGGGCCCAGCCGGCAGATGGAGATCATCCTTGCTCAGCAGACAGCCACGGCCTTCCAACCCTTCGAATCCCATCGGGTGCGGTGCTGCCTGAACGTGTGGACACCCTGGCTGATCAAGCTGCACCGGCGGATCCGCTGCGACTACAGCCTCACCTTGTCGATGGGCGATGGGGGGCAACCAGGAATCGCCTCGATGGATAGCAGCCGCCCCCATGAGCTGATCCCCGACCTCTATGCCATGCAGGCAGCGCTGAAGCCGGAGAAAAACGGCAAGCCGCTCTGCTTCTCGCGCTTCTATGCCCGCTGGCAACAGCGTCGGCCCCAGGTCTTCTGGCGGGGCAGCACCACGGGTATCCAGCGAGGTGGGCCGATTGCAGACACGGCCCAACTCAAAGCGAATCCGCGTGTGAACGCTTGCCTGAGACACCGGCACACCGATGGCTATGACATCAAGATCAGCCGGGTGGTGCAGATGGCTCCAGTGTTCGCCTACCAAGCCAAAACTTGGCTTCAGGATGAAGGAATTCTGGCCGAGGCAGTCCCGGAATCGACCTTTGGCCACTACCGCTACTACCCCGATCTTCCAGGCAATGCCCTGGCCTGGGGAACGATCTTCAAGCACCTGCGGGGATGCCTGGTCTTCCGAGCCCCACAGGCACGATCACTGCACTACTACAGGCTGATGCAACCAGCACAGCACTATGTGGAGGTGCAGCCAGACTTTTCAGACCTGCACACAGCCCTGCAGTGGGCCGAGAGCCATCCGGAACAGGCAGCCTGGATCGCCTGGTGTGGCCATCGCGTGGCCCATCGCTACCTCAAACAGATCGGCAACCACTTCACGGATAGCGCCCTGGCACACATCAAGCCGCTGCTGAGCGGCTAAGTGGCGCCATGCCGCATCCAGAGCTGGAGGAGACGGTCGCGCATGGCTTGCGCAGAGTCGGCTCCCTGCTCTGCCGCCGTGGGAAACGGAGCAAGGCGTGGCCGTTTCAGAGCCCGCCGCAAGGCTGCAACAGCCGCACCTAGGTCGGGCTCGCCCCAAGAGAATCCCTCTGCATCGGGGAAGGCGACGCGCCCAATCGACACCTGGCAGGCGGGCACCAACTGCAGATTGGCAGAGCCCATTAGATCGAGAGCTGCGCCACTGGCTGTGGCAATCACCTGCAAGCCCATAGCCTGAGCGGTGGCGAGCAAGGAAGGCAATGCATAACTGCGTTGCAGCGACAGCCAACCATGAGCCTTTGCCATCAGGCAAATGAGCTGATCACGGGACGCAGCGTTGAGCACCTGCAGCGTGATGCGGGGATCATGGGCACCACACGCCTGCAACCACTGCCATTCAGGATCCGATGCTTCGGCATGCTCCACGAGAATCAGGAGCTGAGGCCTTGGCGTGATACCCGGAAGCGCACCTGAAGGCGGGGCAGGGAAGGCTCGACGGAACACTTCCACGGCTGCAAAGGTGTTGAGCAGATGGGGCGAGATCCGGCCATCCACGTGGAGCAGCACGCAGGGAGACTCCACTGCAGCGGCTGGGTGGTGAGACAGCTGATTGGCAGGCCAATCCAGCGCCGGAATCGGCCAGAGCCGAGGGCCCGAGCCTGCAGCGAGCGCCTTCACGACGGCGCCATTGGGGGCCCAGATCTCATCCACATGGGCCAACAGGGGGCGCCAGGCCTCCGGCCAGCCACTGGCAATCCATGGCCAGGCGGCGATCGCCACGCGATCCAGCTGAGGCTTCAGTCCGCGGCTCAACAACCACCCGGCATGGTCGGGGGGGGATAAGGCAATCAGATTGATGGCATAGGGGCCCGGTTCGGAGGATTGATTACAGAGCACCAGTGGCACCTGCGCCGCGCGTAGGCCAGCGATGAGAGCTTGGAGCCAGAGGCCGGCTTCACAACCGGGCTGATCGGGTTGGATCAGATTCACGCCAAAGGGCAACGACGTGCAGATGGCGCCATGGGCCCTGCGCTTCAACCAATGCTGAAGGTCACTCTCCTGCTGGAGCAAGCGATAGCGGGAAGCGCCTTGGGCAAACGCTGCCTGAAGGCGGAGATGGGGACCGGCCGGCGGGCCAGGATGCTGGGAGCGCAGATGGGGCTGAACGATCTGCAGCAAGGCGGCTGTGGGACGCGAAAAGAGGTCGGCTGCCGCAGCGGCTTGCTCAGCGGCTCGCTGGCCTGCGGCGGAGTTGTCATCAAGCAGCCAGTTGCGGCGCAGCTGATGCAGATCTGCTGGATCGAGCCACGGCTCAGCCTGGGCGAAGCCCTCCTCAAGATGCTTGGACAGAGAGCAACCAGCGGGCAGCTCTGCCAAGCCGAGTTGCAGCTCCAGCGCATAGGCGTGTAGGCGGGTGGGAGGAGCAGCCCCGAAGTGGCGCGCTAGCAGCGCCGTAGCCTCAAGGGCCACCAGTGCCCGCTGGCGGCTGGTGATGGTGCTGGCGTGGAGCCGGGTGAGCCCCTGGAGGGTGGGGAGGTAACCGATGCGATCGGGGAAGGCGGCAAAGGCCCTGAGCCAGTAGTCGAAATCAAAGGCGGTGCGCCAATGGCAATCAAAGGGGCCAAGCAACAGGCCCATGGTGCGGCGAAACACCACGGTGGGCTGGCAGATGAAGCAGTGTGAGCAAAAGCCCCCCAAGCCCACCTTCGGCTGAAGCGTTGGGTAGCGCTGGCGGATTCCGGTGCTGCCGTCAAACTCCTCCCCTTCGCCATAGACCATCAACCAGTGCGAATTGGCGGCCAGGGCCTCAAGGGCCCTGGCCAAGGCGCCGGGGGGGGAGAGGTCGTCGGCATTGAGCCAGCCGATCAGGGTGCCACGAGCCTGGGCAAAGGCCTTGTTCAGGGCATCGGCAGGGCCCCGATCTGGACCAGACAGGATGCGCACCCGGGCATCCGCAGAAGCGAACTCCTTCAGGGCCTCCAAGGAGCCATCGGTGGAGCAGCCGTCGGCTACGAGGAGTTCCAAACACTCCGGCTGGGCCAGCACCGAGGCCAACGCGTCCTGCAGGAACGGCCCCGGGTTGAAGCAGGGCATCAACACGGAGACCGAGGGGAACGCTTCCGCCGCCGTGGGATGCGTCAAGAGCGCTGGAGTCGCTGCCACCAAGGCATCTGCTGACGGCGAAGGGAAGACAAAACGATGCGGCCGTGCAGGGCCAAGTAGCGCTGTTGCAAACGCCCCTGCAGACGCAGCATGCGCCGCAATAGCTCCCGCTGGCTGCGCAACCATTGCAGCTTTTGATCCTTGCGCAGACTCTCAAGGAAGTAGTGCTCAAGCTCCTCTTGTACTTGATGAAGCTGGAGCAACAACAGCTCCGACTCTTCTCGGGAATCAGACAGCTCACGCCTCAATCCCTCCTTTACCCATTTCAGATCGCCAATATCCTTCTCTAATCCCTGCCCATCCGCAATTGCATTAGCGAGATTATCGCGAAGGCCAGCTATCTCCTTCTCTAATCCCTGCCCATCCGCAATTGCATTAGCGAGATTATCGCGAAGGCCAGCTATCTCCTTTTCCCAAGCCTGACGATGCTTCTCGCTGATCTCACGCAACTCGCGATAGCGCTCTTCGAGATTGGCGAGGCTGCTTTGGATCGCGAGGTTGTCCACGTGCTGAATTTTTTGGCAATCATAAGGGAAAGAACCGCCTGGACCATGAAGCACTGTGCCCCGAGAGCGCCGCAGCTAGGAGTTTGTTGCCAATAGGGCTTCAGGCCAGCACTCTCAGCCCAGTCCGGCTGCGCAGCGAGTCCTGGCCTGGCCGTTTTGCCGTTTTCATCCTGAGCCCCATTCATGTCGAGGGGATGCAGCCCTGGCCGATGCCGGCAGGGCTGTTTGCCCTCATCCCGTCGCTACTGCCAGCGCCTGCTGCTGTGACCGCCTGTACCTGAACAGCTTCAGCAGGTTGTGCGTGGCCGCGATTAGGCGCCATTCGCCATCGACCTTCTCCAGCCCTGGCAGTAGAAAGCGACGGATCCCCCGGCCCTCTTTGATCTGGCCGTTCACCGGCTCCACGATCGTCTTGCGCTGGGCATAGATCGCTGCTCCCTTCTTGCTTCTGAGCTTGCGTGCCATGCGGGTCTTGGCATCGGCATCTCTGGGCAACGGACCCCGTTTCGGCGGCGGTGGCTGACCGTGCGGCAGCCGGCCGGTGGCGATGTAGGCGTCAATGCCCCGATCAGAGCACAGCTCAGCGTTGTGCTCGCTCCAGTAGCCCGCATCCAGCGTCATCACATCTGGGAGGGCGCCGGCCGTGGCAGTGATGCGCTGCAGCATGGGCTCCAGGTGCTCCACATCAGGCGGCTGGTTGCTGACGCCGACTGCCACGATCACCTGGTGGTCGCGATCGACCGCCAGCTGGCAGTTGTAACCCTGCAAATAAGCGCCGCCTGACTGCATGAGGTGGCTGTCAGCATCGGTGAAATTGCGCTGGGTCTTGGCAGTCGGGCTGCCATCGGCCTTTCTGGCCAGGCCTCTCCTCGGCATCGCATCACAGGCCAGTGGCTCCAGATCCGGTGGCTCCAGGCCGGCCTCCTCGGCAGCCGCGATCGCCTTCTCCCTGGCGGCTTTGGCCTGGGCCGCTGCCGCCTCCGCTTTCTTGGTCAGCTCGGCCTGCTCAGCGGCCGATGCATCGGATTCACGAGCTGCAGTCGCCTTGGCCTTGGCCTCCTCTGCCTCTTCTCGCCGCTGCCGCGCAGCAGCTGCGGCGGTCTCCGCCTCCATCTCCTTGCGGGCCTGGCGGATCCGGGCCAGACGGTCCTGACGACGCTGCAGTTCATCCGGCAGATCACTGCCCAGCTTCCCCTTGCCGTAGCGCTTGTCTTCCTGGGCATCCAGGATCTCGGCCCGGCGGATCAGGGCGTTGATCTCCTTCTCCAGCTCCTTTTCCGCCCTGAGCATCCGCTCGTGGCTCATGGCCTTGTGCTTGGAGGCGCTGGCCTGCACCTTGGTGCCATCCAGTGCCACATGCCCCAGGCTCACCATCCCCGCCTTTTGGCACAGCCGCGGGACCTGCACATGTCCAGCTTGGCCATCGAGAGTTCAGAGAAGACGCGGCGGCCATCGAGCTGCCACTCCTCTTGCTGTTCCAGCAGCAGCGCTCCCACCAGGCGGATGATCGCGGCGTCGTTGGGGAAGATGCCGACGACGCGGGTGCGGCGTTTGATCTCCTTGTTGAGCCGCTCCAGCGGGTTGGTGCTCCAGATCTTGCGCCAGTGCTCCGGCGGGAATGCCCGGAAGGCCAGCACGTCTTCTTGGGCCTGCTCCATCAGGGCCGCAGCGGCGGGGAAGTTTTCGGTGAGCATCGTGATCACCTGATCCCACTGCTGCTCCACGGCCTGGGCATCGGCCTGCACGAACACCGAGCGCAGGGCGGCGGCCACCATGTCCTGACTGCCCTTGGGCACCTTGGCCAGCAGGTTCCTGGCGAAATGGACGCGGCAACGCTGCCAGGTCGTGCCCTGACAGCAGCGGGCGATGGCCTTCTTGAGGCCGGCGTGCGCGTCGCTGATCACCAGCTGCATACCCGAGAGCCCGCGCTCGCGCAGGCGCCGCAGGAAGGCGGTCCAGAAGGTCTCGTCCTCGCTGTCGCCCACCTCGATGCCGAGCACCTCCCGCTGGCCCGTGGCCGTGATCCCGACGGCCACGATCACGGCCCTGGAGATCACCTGCTTGCGGGTCTGGTCACGCCCGTGCAGATACGTCGCATCGAGGTAGACGTACGGGTAGAGGCTGAACTCCAGCGGCCGGTTCAGGAAGGCCTGCACTTGGGTATCGAGGCCTTGGCAGATACGGCTCACCTCCGACTTGGAGATGCCGCTCTCACAGCCCAAAGCGGCGACGAGCTCGTCGACCTTGCGGGTGGAGACACCGGAGACGTAGGCCTCCATCACCACGGCCCACAGAGCCCGGTCCACCCGCCGGCGGGGTTCCAGCAGGGAGGGGAAGAAACTTCCCGTCCGAAAACGAGGGATGCGCAGCTGCACGTCCCCGGCCGGCGTGGCCAGAAGCCGCTCCCGGCTGCCATTGCGGTGGCCCCGGCGCTCAGCGGTGCGCTGGTGGCGGTCAGCACCAAGGGCTGCAGCGGCCTCGGCCTCGATCAGGGCCTGCAGCCCCTGGCGCACCAGTTCAGGGATCAGCTCGCCGGCGGTACCGCTGCCAAGCAGCTGCGCCAGCTCATGGGCGGCAGAATCAGAGATGGGCATGGTCTGGTCTCGGGAAGGTGGTAGTGCTCCGACCAGGGTCACAGACCAGCCCACCCATTCCCCCGCAAGGGCTCTGAGCAGAAGACCGTCAGCACCGGCTACGCCGGTGCTGCTCCTCCGGATTTACACCACTTCGCGGGACGCCCCCGTTGCCAGGACTCTCAGCCGTCTGGGGCTGGGGCGACTGAGGAACCTGGAACCCAAACCACCGGTGCAGCGCTACCAATGGGAGCAGCCAGGCGACCTGATCCAGATTGACATCAAGTCCTTGGCTCGGTTTTGGAAGGTGGGCCACCGCATCACCGGAAACCGGCAGCAAGGCCGCTCCTACCGCGTCGGCTACGACAAGGTCCACGTTGCCGTGGATGACGCCACCCGGCTGGCTTATGAGTTTGCGGAAAAACCGCCTGAGAACGCACGTTTCTCCCTCCTGAGAGCTGATCGTGCTCCCTGCGGGCTGGTTGTCAGCGATTCAGCGGTTCAGAACGCCTGCATCGGAGCGATCTGCCCCGTT
>VGPU01000049.1 GCA_016882525.1 Cyanobacteria bacterium M_surface_10_m2_119
TGAGGTCGTCGCGCAGCTCCCGCAGCTGGGGCCACTGGCGCTGGTGGATGCGTGTGCGGGGATCGATCCGCCGGATCTCCAGCACCTGGCGCCGCGACAGCTTCCGGCCGGGGAGTTCCAGCAGGTAGAGATGGGTCTCGGCCCCTTCCCTGCGCGCCGCCTGCAGCAGGTTCATGGCGGTCTTGCCGAAGGAGTCGAAACAGGCCAGGGCGGCCACCTGGCGTCCCTGCAGGCGGCCGCTCATCGCTGAGCACCCCCGGCGGCGGCCTCGGGGTGGGGGGCGGCGGTGCGATCCAACAGCGGGGCCAGCTGCTCGCAGAGGGCCAGGTCGTGGGCGCTGTCGATCTCCGGGGCCAGGGCCTCGATCGGCACCGGCAGCACGGGCATCACGAAGCGGTTGCCCGCCTGCAGGAACGGGGTTGTGCGGATGGCATAGATGGCGCCCGTCTCCAGGTAGGTGGGCTCGAGATCCTGACGGCGCTGGCGCGGCAGGTGGGCGTCGTGGTTCACCCCCGTGCCTTGGCCCTGGCCGTCATGGCGCCAGAGAAAGCCATGCCAGGGCACCACGCTGAAGGCCATGTTGGCGTCGCTGGCATCGAGGGCTTCCACCACGGCATCGATCTGGGCCCCGGTCGTGAAGGGGGAGGTGCACTGCAGGAAGACAAACAGGGGCGGCAGCGGAGCGGATGCGGCCAGGGTGCGCAGGGCATGCAGCAGGGCTGCCTCGGAGGAGGCCTGATCGCCGGCGATCGCGGCAGGTCGCTGGAGCCAGCCGGCCCCTTCCTGCTCGGCCAGGGCGCCGATGGCCCCGTCATCGCTGCTCACCCACACCGCCCCCACCCGGGCGGACGCCCGGGCGGCGCGCACGCTGCGGGCCAGCAGGGGCACCCCCCCCACCGGCTTGAGGTTCTTGCCGGGAATTCCCTTGGAGCCGCCGCGGGCCGGGATCAGGACCAGGGGCGGCAGCTGGGGGTCGATGGCGACCGGAGAGGGCTCGGACATCAGACCCCTTCCCCCGGACTGGTGGCAGCTGCTGGCAGGGGGGCTGGAGGGCGCAGGCGGCCGTTGGCGCCCAGCGGGTAGAAGCGCAGCCGATCGGCGTGGGAACCAGGCGTGGCGCTGGCTGGGCCGGGATCTGGTGCCGGCGTCGCTGCTGCGTTCCATCCCCCTGCCCGCTGGAGGCGCTGGGCGCTCAGGAGCACCTTGCGCACCCGACCCTCGGGGATGCCGGTCTCCGCCGCCACGGCCCCACAGAGGGCGGCCAGCCCATCTCCGGTGAGCTGCTGAGAGGGCTCCGGGTCGAGGCCAGTTCCACCGGCAGGCTCATGCACTGGATCGTCCACTGGGGGGGCAAGCGGCACAGGCGGAGGATCGAACCTGCCCAGGATCCCGAACAATCCTGCGGCTGCGACTGGAGTGGACCGAACGTAGCAGTGGTCCCCCCGGTAGCTTGGGGCCCCGCCGCCGGCGCCTCGACTCCCTTGCCCCTTCCCCCCGCCGCCGCGCGCCTGGGTCTGCCGGGGACCGGCATGCTCCGCCACGCCACCCTGCCGGCCCTGCTGGGGGAGTACAGCCTGGTGCGGGGGGGCGGGCCCTGCCGGCGCGAGACCCTTTATGGCCTGTTGGCCTGGGGCCGCAAGCCGAGTGCGCGCGTCGCCGAGCGCCTCAGCACCGCCCGCGCCCTGCCCCTATGGCGCTGCGAAGACGGCCTGATCCGTTCCCTGGGCCTGGGGCCGGACAGTCCGCCCCTCGGCCTGCTGCTCGATGACCTGGGCGTCTATTACGACGCCACCACCCCCAGCCGGATGGAGCAGGCCATCGGCCGCTCCCACAGCCCGGTGGAGCTGGAGCGGGCGGAGGCGCTGCGACAGCTCTGGTGCCGATCCCGTGTCAGCAAATACAACGGCGCCCCGGATGCCCCCGCCCCCGCCGGCCCCTTCGTGCTGGTGGTCGACCAGACCGCCGGCGACCTCTCCATTGCCCTCGGGGCGGCCAGCGCCGCCAGCTTCACCGCCATGCTCGAGGCCGCCCTGGCGGCCCATCCCGGCGCCACGGTGGTGGTGAAGACCCATCCCGACGTGGTGGCTGGCCGCAAGCGCGGCCACTTCAGCCCCCGCCAGCTGGCCGATCCGCGCATTGTGCTGGAGGCCAGTGGCGGCCATCCCGCCGCCCTGTTGGAGCAGGCCGAGGCGGTTTATGTGGTGACCTCGCAGCTGGGCTTCGAGGCCCTGCTGCATGGCAAGCCGGTGCACTGCTTTGGTCTGCCCTTCTATGCCGGCTGGGGCCTCACCCACGACCAGCTCCCCGCCCCGCCCCGGCGCCAGGCCGCCGGGCGCCGCCAGCTGGCCGACCTTGTGCATGGCGCCCTGATCGAGGGGGCGCTCTACATCGATCCTCACCAGCACCGGCCCTGCAGCGTGGAGGAGCTGGTGGCCGCCATCGGCCTGCAGCGGCGCCTGCGCGCCGACCTGCCCGAGCCGATCGAGGCCTTTGGCTTCACCCCCTGGAAACAGCGGGTGCTGCGCCGCTTCCTGCCGGTGCGGCGGCTGCGCTTCCGCTTTCCCTGGCAGCGCCCGGGCGCCTCGGCCGCCCTGGTGGCGATCTGGGGCCGCCGCGCCCAGCCGGGCCTGCTGCGGGCGGTAGAGCGGCGCCGGCTGCCCCTGCTGCACGTGGAGGATGGCTTTCTGCGCTCGGTGGGCCTCGGAGCCGACCTGATCGATCCGATCTCCTGGGTGCTGGATCGCCGCGGCATCTATTACGACGCCAGTGCCCCCAGCGACCTGGAGCACCGGCTCGCCCACGGCCAGTGGAGTGGGGCCCAGCTGGAGCGGGCCGCCCGCCTGCGCCAGCGGCTGGTGGAGGGGGCCATCACCAAGTACAACCTCAGTGCCCAGGCCTGGCGGCGTCCTGCGGGCGCTCGGCGGGTGGTGCTGGTGGTGGGGCAGGTGGAGTCGGATGCCTCGATCCGCCTGGGGGCCCCCGGGCTGCGCGGCAACCTGGCCCTGCTGGAGGCGGTGCGCCGGGCCGAGCCCGAGGCCTATCTCGTCTACAAGCCGCACCCCGATGTGGTGGCCGGCCTCTGCCGCGAGGGGGAGGGGGAGGCCCGGGCTGCCCAGTGCTGCGATGAGGTGCTGATGGAGGCCTCGATCCAGCAGCTGTTCACCCAGATCGATGCCTTGCACGTGCTCACTTCGATCGCTGGTTTCGAGGCCCTGCTGCGCGGGCTGGAGGTGCACACCTGGGGGCTGCCCTTCTATGCCGGCTGGGGCCTCACCCACGACCGCTGCCAGGCCGCCCGCCGCGGCCGCCCCCTGCCCCTCGAAGCGCTGGTGCATGCGGCCCTGATCGATTACCCGCGCTACGTGAGCCGCCACAGCGGCCTGTTCATCGAGCCGGAGCAGGCGATCGACGAGCTGCTCGCCTGGCGCGCCGCCCCACGCCGGCCCCTGAGCCTGCGCCAGCGGATCTTCCGCCACTGGGGCCGCCTGCGGCGCCGCTGAGGTCCCCGGCAGGCCATGGCAAAGTTGCCGCCAGGCCGAGACAGAGACAGCGCGTTGACCTCAGAGCGGGCCCCGGCCCTGGTGCAGGTGCAGATCGACGGGCCGGTGCTGCTGCTGATGGGCCCGATCGGTCTGTTCTTCGCCCGCTTCTGCAATTACCTGCGGGGCTGTGGCATTCCGGTCACGAAGGTGGCCTTTCCCTTGCAGGAGTTCGGCTTCCCCCGTGACGTGCGGGTGCCGTTCCGGGGCCCGATGGAGGAGTGGCGCCCCTTTCTGCGCCAGCTCCTGGCGGAGCGCGGCATCCGCCACATCTTTATGTATGGGGACTTCATCATTCCCCATCGGATCGCCATCGAGGAGGCCCAGCGGGCCGGCATCGAGGCCTGGGTGTTCGAGCTGGGCTACATCCGGCCCAACTACGTGAGCCTGGAGCGGGACCGGGTGAATGCCCGCTCCAACCTCAACCAGCCGGTGGAGTTCTACCGGGCCCTGCCGCCGGTGAACCGCCTCCCTGGCGGCACCCTCGATCCGGGCTGGCGCTGGCGCAAGCTCTGGAAGGCTCCCACCTTCATCCAGCACGCCTTCACCGACTACCCGATCATCGAGGGCGAGCACAAGCTGCAGCCCTCGCCCCGCTTTCTCTGGTGCCAGCTGCGCGGCAGCTGGCGCTTCTGGCTCTACCGCCTGCAGGAGCGGGGCATCAAGCAGCGCCTGCTGGAGCACCTCTCCTTCTTTCTGGTGGTGCTGCAGGTCTCCAGCGACTCCCAGATCCAGATGGGCTCCCCCTATCGGGGCATGCACGACTTCATCGAGGACGTGATCCGCTCCTTCGCGGCCCACGCCCATGCCTCCGATCATCTGGCTTTCAAGCACCACCCCCGCGACCGCGGCTACAACCACTACGGGCGTCTGATTCACCTGCTGGCCGAGCGTTACGGCGTGGCGGGACGGGTGCACTACTTCCACGATGGTGCCCTGAGCCGCTATCTGCGCACCTGCCGCGGGGTGGTGACGGTGAACAGCACCGTGGGTCTCCAGGCGCTCTACCACGCCGTTCCCACCAAGGTGATGGGCAGCACCTTCTACAACCTGCCCGGCCTCACCGACCAGAAGCCCCTCGACCAGTTCTGGCAGGAGCCCCAGACCAGCGACCGGCCGCTCTTCTATCGCTTCTACGCCCACTTGGTCACCTCCACCCAGGTGAACGGCAACTTCGACGGCGAGTTCCCCTTCCGCACCACCTTCCCCATCGGTCCGGAGGCCCGCCAGCTGCCGCCCGCCCCGCGCCTGCCCGACACGCCCCGCCCCAGTCGCCGTGCCGGCCTGGTGGTGGTGCCGCGCCTGCTGGGCCGGCTGGCCTGGGCCCTGGCCCTGTTCGCCCTCTACGGGTTGCAGCTGCTCGCCCTCGGCCTGGGCCGCCGGCGGCTGGCCGCCACCCTGCTGGCCTGGTCGGCGGCGGCGGCGCTGCGGGCCCTGGGGGTGCAGGTGGTGGTGGACGACAGCCAGCGCAGCGAACCTCAGGGTGTGCCCCTGGTGCACATCTGGAACCACGGCAGCCCGGTGGATGTGCTGGTGGTGCAGGCGGTGCTGCGGCTGCCCAGCATCACCACCGCCAACCTGCATCTGGGTCGCATCCTGCCCTGGTTCGCCGCCTCGGCCGCCAACGCGGGCCATGGGCTGATGGACCACCGCGACGGCGATTCGCGCCGCTCCGCCCTCTACCAGGCCTCCCGCACCCTCAAGGCCCGCGGCCAGGTGATGCTCGCCCCCAACGGCTCCCTGGTGACGCCGATCAGCGAGCGGGTCTCCGCCAGTCCCCTGCTGCTGGCGCGCCGCCACGGGGCCCTGATCGTGCCCTGGACCTTCACTTACCACAACCTGCCCAGGGATCCCGGCCGCCAGTACAGCCCCCTGGCCCTGTTGCTGGCACGGCTCACCGCCCCCCTGGCCACGATCTACTGCCGCCGAGGGCGGGCCGCCGACCTGCAGCTGCCGGAGGGGGGCTGCGACCGGGCCACCTTCACCGCGGCCGTGCAGGCCTACTACGCCGCTGGCCAGCCCGGCGGCTGATTCAGGCGGCGAGCACCAGACTGATGTTGTGGCCGCCGAAGCCGAAGGCGTTCTTCAGGGCGTAGCGCTCGCGGCCGGAGCCCCCCGGCAGGCTGAGGGGTTGGCCCTGCACCACCGCCAGGTCGATGGCGGGATCGAGGGGATCGGCGTTGAGGCTGGGGGGCACGACACCCTGGCGCAGGGCTTGCAGGGCGAGGATCGTCTCCACGGCGCCCGCCGCCCCCAGCAGGTGACCGAGCTGGCCCTTGGGGGCCGTGACCGGGATGGCCTCGCCGCCAGGGCCGAGGCCCCGCCGCAGGGCGCGGGCCTCGGCCAGATCCCCCACGGGGGTGCCGGTGGCATGGGCCTGCACAAAGCTGAGATCGCCGCTGCTCAGGCCGGCCCGGCGCAGGGCATCGCCGATGGCCACGCTGGCGTGCAGGCCGTCCGGCTCGGGGGCCACGATGTGGTGGCCATCGCTGCTGCTGCCGCAGGCCAGCAGCCACCCCAGGGGCGGCGGGGCGCTGCTCGGCAGGTCGGCGGCGCGCTGCAGCACCAGCATGCCCGCCCCTTCCGAGAGCACGAAGCCATCGCGCTCCAGGCCGTAGGGACGGGACGCCTCCGCTGGAGCCTCGTTGCGGCAGGAGAGGGCCCGCATCGCCGCAAAGCCCACCAGCCCCAGGCGGTTCACGGGGGCCTCACTGCCGCCGGCGATCACCAGATCGGCCCGGTCGTCGTGGAGCAGGAGCTGGGCCAGCAGCAGGGCCTCCGCACCGGAGGCACAGGCGGAGACAGGCGTGTGGGCGCCGCCATGGAGCCCCAGGTCGATGGCGACCTGGCCGGCCGCCGCATTGGGGATCAGCATCGGCACCGTGAGCGGGTTCACCCGCGACGGCCCCGCCTCCAGCAGGTTGGTGTGCTGCCGCTCGAGGGTGGCCAGCCCCCCGATACCCGTGCCGATCACCACCGCCACCCGGGCGGGGTCCACACCGGCGCGGTGGGCCGCGGCGGCAGCCCAGGCCTGGCGAGCTGCGACCAGGGCCAGCTGGGAACAGCGGTCGAGGCGGCGCTGCAGCAGTGGTTCCAGGGCTGTGGTGGGGTCGCCCTCCGCGCCCTGGCCCACCCGACCGGCGATGCGGGCCGGCAGGTCGCTGGCCCAGCTTTCCTGCAAGGCGCCGATGCCGGAGGCCCCTGCCAGGGCTGCCTGCCAGGTGGCGTGGGGGTCGTTACCCAGGGGAGTGACGGCGCCCCAGCCGGTGATCGCCAGCCGCTCAGGTGGCCTGGGCATCAGGGGGGTCCAGCGTGCGCAGATGGCGTTGAATATCGCCCACGGTGCGGAACTTGAGCAGGTCTTCCTCGCGGATCTTGATGCCGAGGCTCTCGTCGGCCTCGATCAGGATTTCGTAGAAGCCGAGCGAGTCGATGCCGATGTCTTCGATCAGCCGGGCTTCCGGGGTGATCTGCTCCAGATCGGCTCCCGAGATGCGCTGCAGAATCTCCACCAACTTGGTCTGCAGGTCGTCGGGGCTCCCCTGCATCTCCACCCTCACCCGCGACGGCACTGAGGGCAACGTACCAGTCGGCGGTGGGGTCTCAGTGACCCCGGTACCAGCTGAAGCGCCGGTAGACGGGCTCGTGGGCAAAGTCGATGAAGTGCTGCAGGCGGCGGCGGGGGATGCGCTGCAGTTCGGCCGCCATCAGGATCTCGGTGATCTGGTTGAAATCGCGAGCCAGCGAGAGGTTGCGCACCCGCGCGCCCATCAGGTTGATGTACTGGCGTAGCAGCACCGGCAGCCGGAAGGCCGGATCGAGCTGGTCGCGGATCTGCTGCTCCAGGGCCTGGATGGTGTCGACAGGCTTGAACGCCTCTGCGTCTTGCAGGTCAGCAACCGGGTGCCGGGGCTGGGGGTGCGGTGGCGTGCTGTCCCGAAAGGGGGGGCGCATCAGGCTGCTGAGGAAGTGCTGGTTCACCGCCGTGCCGTAGGCGAAGTGGTTGTAGGAGACCAGCCCGTGGATCGAGCCGTAGCCCGAGCTCACCGCCACCTGCAGCCCGCCCCGGAACAGGCACATCAGGGTGTGGGGCTGGCGCTGGAAGCGGGGCGCCAGGGCAACGCGGCCAATCTCCAGGTGGTTGCCCTGCTGGGCCAGCCCAGCCTTGATCCCCGGGTACACGTGCTCCAGATACGACTGGTGGCCCTGGGGCAACCCATCGGCACGGCTGCCGGCCTCGAGGCGCGGCACAAATTGCAGCCGGGCTGAGCCGGCCAGCTCGCCGCTGCTGCGCTCCACCAGCAGAAAGTGGTCGTAGTGGGGGTCGCGGCTGTCGAGATCCCGGCTCTGGCCCGAGCCCGAGAGCTGCTGGCGGTAGGTGAGTTCCCGCAGAATGCCGACGGCATCGGCATAGGGCTCAAAGCGCTCTCCTGGCAGCAGGACGAGATCCAGGCCCTGGGAGGCGTAGAGCCGGAAAGGAGACAGGTCCCGCTCGATCTGCTCCAGCGGCAGGGTGAGCGAATCGATCACCAGGGGGCTGGTCCCAGTCACCGGCACGTCCTGGTCGAAAAATTCTTGACCGCTCGCATATCGCGCAACAAGCGATTGCTCGGGGGATGTTGCTGAAACCAGTTCCCCTCGCGGCCCTTCACGTTCAGGTTCAGAGTGAGGGAAGATTAGCGCCACTGCTCCTCGCCCCCGACCCTTGGTTGCAGCTTCCCGCCACTCCGTTCTCGCCTGGCGCCGCGCCCTGACCGGTTGGCTGGCCGCGGCGGCTCTGCTGGCTCCGGCCGGTCAGGCCCAGCCCGCAGCCTTCCCGTTGCCGGAGGGTGAGGCTGGTACCGGCACCTCCGGGGGGGGCGGACGTGTGGATGCCCTGCCTCGCTCCGCTCCAATGCCGAGTCGGGTGCCGCTGCCGTCTTCCAGTGCTCCCCAGGCTTTGCCGGCGTCCGGTCCGCCCGCATCAGCGCTGACGCCAGCCATCCCTGCCACGGATCCCGGCAAGTACCAGCGCTATCGGCTCGGTCCTGGCGATCGGCTGCGCATGTCGGTGTTCAAGGTGGAGGGCTATGAGGCCGAAGTCGAGGTGCTCAGTGACGGCACCATCAACCTCCCGAGACTGGGATCGGTGCCCGTGTGGGGGCTCAGTCTCGATGAGGCGCGCAGTCGGATTACCAGTGGCTATAGCCGTTATTTGCGCCGTCCGCTGGTCTATATCGACCTGATTGCCCCCCGGCCGGTGCGCGTCACCTTAGTGGGGGAAGTGCAGAAGCCGGGCTTCTACAGCCTGGATCAACGCAATTCCGGAGCCAATCTCCAATCCGCCGGGGTTGGCGGGGAAGGGACGCTGATTCAGAGCTCCGGCTGGCCCACCCTGGTGGATGCGGTGCAGCGCGCGGGCGGGATCACGGCCCGGGCCGACCTCTCCGATATCGTGCTGGTGCGCCCCAGTGCAGTACCCGGAGGGCCGCCGGTGGAGTTCCGCTTCGATTACCTGAGCGTGATCATGGAGGGGGGGCGCACCGTCAATCCCCTGCTGGTGGATGGCGACATGATCCGCGTCGCCCAGGCCCAGGGCACTCAGGCCAATGAGGTGCTGATCAAGACCGCCGCCTCCAACTTTGCGCCCGACACCATTGGCGTCACCGTGGTGGGCGAGGTGAACAGCCCGGGCCTCAAGCAGTTGCGCTCCAACAGCCCCCTGGTGGCGGCCGTGATGGCCTCCGGCGATCTCAACCAGCTGCGGGCCGATGCCAACTTCATCCGCCTGCTGCGGATGGAGCCCAATGGCACGATTTCCTCCACCCGGCTGCGCTTCGAGCCCGCAGCGCCCCTGGGCTCGGCCAACAACCCGGCCCTCCAGAACGGCGACATGATCGTGGTCGCCCGCAATGGCTGGACCAGCTTCAGCCAGAGGCTCGGCCAGGCCGTGGAGCCCATTGGCCCCCTGTTGAATGCGGCCTCGCTCTACAACATCATCCGCCGGGGGCCCTAATCAGGCAGGGGTCTTTGAGGCCCCCACCCGATCTTGAGCTCGATGTCTTGAGATCGATCCGGATCTTGGGATCCTCCCGGGCCTGAGCGCGGGCGATCCTTCAGATCGCCAGCCGCTCCCAGATCACACCGAGGTTCGCCTGGTGCAGATCGGTGGAGAAGCACTCGGCCAGCTGCTCGGCGCTGAGGCGGGAGGTCACCTCCGCGTCGGCTTCGAGGTTGGCGCGGAAGTTGCCACCGCCTGTGTTCCAGGCGGTGTGGGCATTGCGCTGCACGATCCGGTAGGCGTCTTCGCGGCTGATGCCGCTTTCCACCAGGGCCAGCAGCACCCGCTGGCTGAACACGACACCCCCGTAGACGTTCATGTTGCGGGCCATGTTTTCCGGATACACGCCCAGACCCTCCACCACATCCGTCATCTCCCGCAGCATGAAGTGCAGGGTCGCCGAGCAGTCGGGCAGTATCATCCGCTCCACGGAGCTGTGGCTGATGTCGCGCTCGTGCCAGAGGGCGCAGTTCTCCAGCGCCGCCACCACATAGCTGCGCAGCACGCGGGCCAGGCCGCTGATGCGCTCGCTGCGGATCGGATTGCGCTTGTGGGGCATGGCCGAGCTGCCTTTTTGCCCCTTGGCGAAGTTCTCCTCCACTTCCAGCACATCGGTGCGCTGCAGGTTGCGGATCTCGGTGGAGAAGCGCTCCAGGGCGGCACCCACTAGGGCCAGGGTCTGGATGTATTCAGCGTGGCGATCGCGGGCGATCACCTGGGTGCTGGCGGTGTCGGGCACCAGGCCGAGCCTGGCGCAGGCGATCTCCTCCACGCGCGGGTCGGTGTTGGCGTAGGTGCCCATGGCGCCGGAGATCTGGCCCACACTCACCACCCGCTCCAGCCGCTCCAGGCGCTCCTGGTTGCGCACCACCTCGGCCAGCCAGCCGGCCACCTTGAAGCCGAAGGTGATCGGCTCGCCGTGGATGGCATGGCTGCGGCCGATCATCACGGTGCCCTTGTGCTCACGGGCCAGACCCCGCAGAGCATCAGCGAGCTTGTCGAGCTCGGTGCGCAGCAGCTGCACCGAGGCCTTCATCTGCAGGGCCACGCCGGTGTCGAGCACATCCGAGCTGGTCATGCCCACGTGGATGTAACGGCCGGCATCGCCCACGTGCTCGTTCACGTTGGTGAGGAAGGCGATCACGTCGTGGCGCACCTCGGCCTCGATCTCGAGGATGCGCTCCACGCTGAAGGCGGCCTTCTCCTTGATCGTGGCCACGGCCTCGGCTGGCACCCGGCCCAGCTCACAGTTGGCCACGGTGGCGGCGATCTCCACATCCAGCCAGCTCTGGAACTTGGCTTCCTCGCTCCAGATGGCGCCCATCTCGGGCAGGGTGTAACGCTCGATCAAGGCCGCCGGGGGCTCACATCCAGACCAATGTATGGGGCGCCGGGATCAGGCCACCGCCGTGAGCTTGCGGTGCTCCACCTCCCATTGCACCAGGGAGCCCCAGGCCTGCTGCCGCACCCAGCAGCGGCCGCCGCGGCACTGGATCAGCTGGAAGGGGGGCAGATCAGCCGGCTGGTTGCGCAGGCGCACGAAGCTGCCGGGTTGCAGCAGTTCCAGCACGGCG
Organism: Cyanobacteria bacterium M_surface_10_m2_119; assembly: GCA_016882525.1. Classification (GTDB taxonomy): domain Bacteria; phylum Cyanobacteriota; class Cyanobacteriia; order PCC-6307; family Cyanobiaceae; genus NIES-981. The sequence continues at coordinate 11,154 of VGPU01000049.1, forward strand.
CCCGCAGGCGACGGGGGGCGGTTGGGGGTTGCCATAGCACCACCGCTTGACTGGCGCCATCCTCCGGTTGCCGCCGGGGCTGCGGCCGCTTCCTCGGAATCTGTTCGGTTTCCCGTGTGGTTTGATCACAAATGGGAGGCCCCCGTTGGGAATCCCCGTTCTGGGAAGCTGCGCTGATGGCCCCGAAGCAACGCCTGGATCTGGAGCTGGTGAGCCGGGAGCTGGTGGGGTCACGCCAGCAGGCCCAGCAGCTGATCCGCGCCGGTCGGGTGCGCAGCGGTGATCGGATCCTCGACAAGCCCGGCCTGCTGGTCAGCCCGGAGCTGCCCTTGGGCGTGCAGTTGCCTCCCCGCTATGTCTCGCGGGGGGGTGAAAAACTGGAGGCCGCCCTCAACGCCTTCCCTATCCCCGTGCAGGGGCGGGTGTGCCTTGATGGCGGGATCTCCACCGGCGGATTCAGCGACTGTCTGCTGCAGCGGGGTGCCGCCAGGGTTTACGGGATCGATGTGGGCTACGGCCAGACCGCCTGGAGCCTGCGCAGTGATCCCCGGGTCGTGCTGCGGGAGCGCACCAACCTGCGCCATCTCACCCCTGAGCAGCTCTATGGCCCGGGCGATCCCCGCCCGGACCTGGCCGTGGCGGATGTGTCCTTCATCTCCCTGGCCCTGGTGCTGCCCGCCCTGCTCGGCCTGCTGGCCGTACCGGCCGACCTGGTGCTCCTGGTGAAGCCCCAGTTTGAGGTGGGAAAGGCCCGGGTGGGTAAAGGGGGCGTGGTGCGTGAGCCGGCAGCCCACGTGGATGCGATCCAAGGGGTGATCGCGGCGGCGGCGCTCCTGGATCTGGTGGCTTGCGGCCTGGTGGCCTCACCGATCACCGGGCCGGCCGGCAACCACGAATATCTGCTCTGGTTGCAGCGGGGAACGGACGTGCATCCGCAGATCAGCCCTACCGACATTGAAGCCCTGGTGATCAGCACGCTGATCTCCAGGGCTTCGGTTGTGCCGGGATAGCCCCGGCTGCTGCGCGGCCTTCAGATGGCGCCGCTGTCGCGATCGCCGGTGCGGATGCGGATCACCGAGTCGATCGTGCTCACGAAGATCTTGCCGTCGCCGATCTCGCCGGTGCGGGCGGCGTCCTGAATGGCGCCCACCACGGTGTCGACCTTGTCGTCGTCGACCACGATTTCCAGCTTCAGTTTCTGCAGGAACTCCACGGTGAACTCAGAGCCGCGGTAGCGCTCCACCTGGCCCTTCTGCCGGCCGAATCCGCGCACTTCGCTCACGGTCATGCCCACGATGCCCGCATTCACCAGCGCGATCTTGACGTCCTCCAGCTTGAAGGGACGAATGATGGCCTCGACTTTTTTCATGGAAGCAGCTGGGCTTGGAGGGAAAGTCTCTCAGGAAATCCCTGCCATAGGAAGGGACTGCCCCATCAGACCTGAGTTGATCCGGGGTTGTCGTAGCCGTTGCTACGGGCTGCGATCGCCATTCATAGGATCGCCGGTCTGCCCCCCTTGCGCCAACGATGACCTCGACGCCCTTGCCCGTTGCCGCGCCTCAGGAGCAGACCCGTTCCCCCCTCTATGGCGAGCGCGCCATTGCCGAGGCGGAGCTGATCTGCTTCGACAATCCCCGGCCCGGCCGCCCCTATGAGGTGGCGATCACCCTGCCGGAGTTCACCTGCAAGTGCCCGTTCTCCGGCTATCCCGATTTCGCCACACTGCGCCTGCTCTACCAGCCGGGGCCGCGGGTGATGGAGCTCAAGGCCATCAAGCTCTACGTGAACAGCTACCGCGACCGCTCGATCTCCCATGAGGAGGTGGCCAACCGCATCCTCGACGACTTCGTGGCCGCCTGCGAGCCGGTGTGGATGCAGCTGGAGGCCGATTTCAATCCCCGTGGCAACGTGCACACGGTGGTGCGCGTCAGTCACGGCAGCCGTCAGGCCTGCTGAGAGTTGCCCGTTTCGCCGGAGCTCCCGGGCAGCTCCGCCAGCAGCTGGGGCAGCTCGGCGGCGAAAGCCGTGAGATTGCGGTTGCATAGGCCCGCCACGTGCAGCTGGCCGGCCTCGGCGATCGCCCACAGCTGGCGGGTGGCCAGCAGGCTCAGGCCCCCGCCCAGCAGGGCCACCGCAAAGCCGGCATAGACCAGCGGCACGCCGGGGTCGCGCTTGAGCAGGATGCCGCTGGCCGGAAGCACCGAGTCCACCCGGATCGGCAGGTCCTGCACCAGCAGTGGCTCTCCCCCCACGGCGATCGAGCCCTGCAGCTGTCCATCGCCGCCATAGACATCCACGGGGCCCTGCTCACTGGCCAGGCTCAGGAGCACGGGATTGCTGCCATCCGGCCGGGTCGGCAGCACCAGACCCCACACCTGGTCGCCCAGCTGGGGGAAGGTCTGCAGGGGGAGTTGGAGCACGGGGCTGCGACCCAGCTGCACGCTGATCGCCGCCAGGCCCCAGTCCGCCTGGTAAAACGTCACCCCGCGGAAGCGCAGGGGGTGGTTCACGCTGATTTCCGCCCGCCGCAGCAGGGTGTCGCCGTCGAGCAGCTGCAGTTGGGAGCGGAACTGTTCCGGTCGCCCTGCCGGATCCCGTTCCACCGCAAAGGCATCGAGCGCCAGGGTGAGGCTGCTGTGGCCGCGGCTGTCGATCAGCTCCAGGGTGCGCCCCGGTGCCAGAAACTGCTCGGCGCGCTGGCCCCCCAGCACCCCCCAGGCCGCCCCCAGCATCAGCACCACCAGGCCGGCATGCACCAACAGGGGACCCACCCGGCCCGGTACCCCCTTGCGGGCGGCCAGGCGGTTGTCCTGGCACTGCAGCTGCCAGCCCCGGCGGCGCAGCACCGCTTCCAGGGTCGCCAGGCTGGCCTGGGCATCATTGGTGGGCAGCGTTTCAGCCAGGCTGAGCTTGCTCAGCTGACGGGGGGAGCGGTAGTCGATCCAGCGCAGGGCCGCCTGAAGGGCGGGCCACTGGCGCCGCCAGCTGCACAGCAGCAGGGAGAGGGCCAACCAGGCCAGCAGGCCCAGAAACCAGCCACTGGAATAGACGTGGTCGAGCTGCAGGCCCAGCACCGCATCGCCGCGCAGCACCCCCAGCCAGGGCTGCTGGTCGTAGAGCTGGTGGTAGAGCCCCTCCGGCTCTTTCTGCGGAATCGCCGTGCCGATGCCACTGGCGATGGCGATCACCAGCAGCAGGGCGATGGCCAGGCGCAGGTCGGAGATCCAGGCGGCCAGGCGATTCAGGGCCCGGGTGGTGGTGGCGCGCATCGATGGGGCTGTGGATGGCGGGATGGGTCTTGGCGTCAACTCCAGCGCGCCACCAGGGTGAGCACCCCGGTGGTCACCAGCACGACCCCGCTGATCGGGGGTACCCACTGGCCCACACGGCGCAGGCTGAGCAGGCCCGGCAGGCTGGCCGCCGCCGTGCCGGCCAGCAGCAGGGGCACCACCTGGCCGGCGCCGAAGCTGGTGAGGAGCAGCATGCCCACCACCGGTTGACCGGTCTGGGCCATCCAACCCAGCAGCACCGCCAGCACCGGGGTGGTGCAGGGCGTCGCGGCCAGACCGAAGGCCAGGCCGGCAACCAGGGGACCCAGGGGCGCTGGCACCCGCCGGCGCCACCGCTCCGGGTCGGGGCCCGTGGGCAGGGGAAGCCGCAGCAGCCCCAGCAGGTTGAGGCCCATCAGCAGGGCGAGCACCGCCACGCCGGTGGGGATGAGGCCAGGGATCTGGCCGTAGATGCGACCCAGGAGGCCGCTGAGCAAGCCCAGCAGCACCAGCGACATCACAATGCCGCCGGCGAAGCTGATGCTGCGCAGCCAGGCTGCCTGGAGGGAGCTCTGGGGCCGGCCCTGCTCTGCGCTGCTGCCGCTGAAGCCGGCCAGGTAGGCCAGGGTGACGGGCAGGAGAGAGAGGGAACAGGGCCCGAGACTGGTGAGCAGCCCCCCGAAAAAGACCACGGCCAGGGTGGTGGGCCCCGGACTGCTGAGGGATTGCTGCAGCAGGAATTCGCTGCTGCGGGCCAGGTCGCCCAGGGCCAGGGTCCAGTTGGCCAGGAGGATCCCGGGACTGATCATGGGATCAGCCTATCCGGCAATGGCGGTCAGCCGGTGCCCTGACGGCGCCTCCGCGCAGCAGCAACCACGACCCCTCCGCCGGATTCGAGCGAACAGCGGATCAGCAGGCCACAGATCAGGAGACTGGCCATCAGAGAGTTGCCGCCGTAGCTGATCAGCGGCAGGGGCAGACCCGTGGTGGGCATGGCCCCGCTGGCCACGGCGATGTTCAGGATCGACTGCCCCACTAGGAGGGTGGTGCAGCCGATGGCGATCAGCCGTTGCTGGTTGCTGCGGCAGCCGAGGGCGACCCGCAGGCCCACGAAACCGAACACCAGCAGAAAACCAAGCAGCACCAGCGAGCCCACAAAGCCGAACTCCTCGGCAAAGACCGCAAAGATAAAGTCGGTGCTTTGAATCGGCAGGTATTGCAATTTCTGGGTGGATAAACCGAAGCCCTCCCCGAAGATTCCTCCCGAGCCGATCGCCAGCAGGCTCTGCACCAGCTGGTAGCCGTCTCCCTGGGCATCGCGCCAGGGATCGAGGAACGACACCACCCGCAGCCGCTGGTATTCGTTGATGGCGATGCTTGCGGTTCCCAGCACCCCACCGGCCGTGGCTGCCCCCAGCAACAGGGGCAGACCCACCCCGCCGGCGAGGGCGATGAACCAGAGCAGCAGGCCGGTGAGGGCTGCGGTGCTGAGGTTGGGCTGTTTGAGAATGAGCAGGATCAGGGCCCCGAACACCCCCAGCCACAGCAGCTTCTGATCAGGGCCGATGCGGCGCCAGTGGGCGAACAGGGCTGCACCCTGCAGCACCACGAAAGGTTTGACCAGCTCCGAGGGCTGCAGTTGCAGAGGGCCGAGCACCAGCCAGCGGCTGGCCCCGTTCACGGTGCTGCCCATCACCAAAGTGAGGGCCACCAGCAGGCAGCCGATCAGCAGAGCCAGCGGTGCCATGTGCAGCCAGCGGCGCAGGCTGGTGCGCACCGCCAGCACCAGCAATCCCCAGCTGGCGACCATCCAGATCAGCTGGCGCTTCACGTAGAACGCCCCATCCCCCATTTCACGCTCTGCCACCCACCAGCTGGCGGAGGCGAGCACCAGCAGGCCCACCACACTCCAGAGAGAGACGAGCCCCAGGAGCAGCCGAGCCTCGGCAGGCCAGGCCTCCCAGGGCCAGGCCCAGGTGCCGGTGGCTCGAGCGGGGCGAACAGAAAGCGAGCGGGTCAAGCGTGCAGGGCCCAGACCGAAACCCCATTGAGCCGCCTCAGGCCCCCGTTTGTCGAGGCCTCAGGTGGGAACTGGAGGATTCGGCGGGCGTGGCCGCACGTTCAGCGGGATCTCTGGCCAGGAAAAAAACGCCAACAAAAAACCCGGCCTGGAGGGCCGGGTGGAGGGATGCTTGCGCTCAGTCCATTCGACTGAGGGGCTCGGAATCAGTAGGTTCCGTCAGTTGCCCACATTCACCTGGGGGCGACCCGTGGCCAGTTCCACCTTGAGGATCTTGCCCCCCTGCTTCATAATCCGCTGCTGCTCAGCGAACCAGCTCTCATAGGGCACCCACTTGGTGAAGTAGGTGTTTTGGAGCTCGCGCTGCGTGCGGCTTTTTTCAGGGCAGGGAATGCAGGCTGTGATTTTGAACAGACGCATGGAAGGGATCCGTGAGGGTGGCTTAGGGCCGGATCAGTTGCCCAGGCCAGAGCAGATGTAGTCGAAGTACACCGCCATCTCACGCCCGGCATCGGGACCCACCAGAGCAGCGGTGGTTTCCTTCATGGCCTGAATCGACTGCACGGTTGCACCGATAGGTACGCCCAGGGAGTTGTAAGTCTCCTTGAGACCATTCAGCACACGCTCATCGAGGATTGAGGTGTCACCGGCCAGCATGGCGTAGGTGGCGTAGCGCAGGTAGTAGTCGAGGTCGCGGATGCAGGCCGCGTAGCGACGGGTGGTGTACATGTTGCCGCCCGGTCGGGTGATGTCCGAATAGAGCAGCGACTTGGCCACGGCCTCTTTGATGATGGCCGAGGCGTTGGCACTGATGGTGGCAGCTGCGCGAACGCGGAGATCACCGCTGGCGAAGTACTGCTCAAGGCGGCCCATCGCGGAGCCGTCGAGATAGAGGCCCTGAACGTCGGCCTGGTTGATGACGTTAGTGATCGCGTCTTGCATGAATCCGGCTGTGATGGGCGGGGGATGGGGAGAGGAGCAGCCTCAGGAGAGGGCGCCGACGACGTAGTCGAAGTAGAAGCCGGCCTCTTCGGCATCGGAGCCGGTGAGCATGCTCTGGGCAGCGTTCTTCATCTCGCGCACGGCTTCAGCCATTGCTTCGAGGGGGGTGCCGAGGGAGCGATACATCTCCTTGGCGCCGATGATGCCGATCTCTTCGATCGGGGTCACATCACCCGCGATGATCCCGTAGGTCACCAAGCGGAGGTAGTAGTCCATATCCCGCAGGCAGGAAGCGGTCATTTCTTCTCCGTAGGCGTTGCCGCCAGGGGAGATGACGTCAGGACGCTTCTGGAACAGGGCGGCGCCGGCGGTTTTGATGATCCGCTCTCGACCTTCGCTCAGCACCTGGGCCACGCGCACCCGGCGCTGGCCTGCGGCCACGAAGGATTTGATCTGGTCGAGTTCGCCAGGGCTGAGGTAGCGGGCTTCGGCGTCCGCGTTGATGATCGAGTTGGAGACGATGCTCATGCAGTTCTGCCTCGAAACAAGCGGTCGCCTTGACGGAGACCGGTATCCGGTGGGTAAGGGGGGTGATCGACTCGCGCCGATCGCCAAATCATTCTGAGCTAGAGGCCGTGCGCCCCCCGGGGGGCGGTCACAGTTCTTCATGGCGTTCGCGGCGGGAAGATCCCTTACGCCGCAATGGCTTTGGCGGTCGTTGCCAGCAGTCACCCAGTGCAGCAATTGTTCATAAT
>VGPU01000050.1 GCA_016882525.1 Cyanobacteria bacterium M_surface_10_m2_119
GCCGTTGTCCGGGTCCACCGTGATCTGCACGGTGCCGCTGCGGTCGCGCAGGTCGATGAAGATCACCCCGCCGTGGTCACGGCTGCGGTCCACCCAGCCGCACAGCTGCACGGCCTGGCCGGTGGCATCGGGGCGCAGGTCGCCGCATCCGTGGCTGCGCATGCTGGGGGTGAGGAGCAATCGGCGATTGTCCCACCCGGTAGGCCTCAGCGCCGGGCTGTTGTGGCGTCAGCGCCGGGCTGTTGTGGCGTCAGCGCCGGGCTGTTGTGGCGTCAGCGCCGATAGAACGGGCGCTTCACCACCTGGGCCGGTTCGGCCTTGCCGCGAATCTCCACGGCCAGGCTGGTGCCCACCCGCGCCAGCTCCACCGGCACGTAGGCCAGGGCGATGCCGCGTTCCAGGCTCGGTGACCAGCCCCCGCTGGTGACCCGGCCCACCGGGGCGCCCCCGTCGGCGGGCAGCACCGGATAGTCGTGGCGGGGGATGGCCCGGCCGTTCAGCTCCAGTCCCACCAGCCGCTGCTGGAGGCCCTCGGCGCTCTGCCGCTCCAGCACCTCCCGGCCGATGAATGGCTTGGGCATCTCCAGGTGCACCAGCCAGCCCAGCCCCGCCTCCAGGGGCGTGGTGCCGGCATCGATGTCCTGGCCGTAGAGCGGCATGGCCGCCTCCAGCCGCAGGCTGTCGCGGGCGCCCAAGCCGCAGGGGGCCACGCCCTCCGCTAGCAGCCGCTGCCAGAGGGCCAGCCCCGCCTCCCGCCCCAGGAGCAGTTCAAAGCCGTCTTCGCCGGTGTAGCCGGTGCGGGCCACGAAGGCCTGGCCGATGCCCGGCAGCTCCAGGTCGCGGTGGCCGAAGCGGGGCAGGCCCGTGAGGCTGGTGTGGGCCAGGCTCTCCAGCCGGGCCGGGGCTTCCGGGCCCTGCAGGGCGAGCAGCACCCCATCCCCCTTCACATCCCGCAGCTGGATGCCCTGGGGTTCGAGCTGGCTGCGCAGCCAGGCGGTGTCGCTGGCGGCGCAGGCGGCGTTGATCACCAGCAGCAGGGTCTCGCCCTCACCGGCCGTGGCACCCCGGTCGTAGACGATCAGGTCGTCGCGGATGCCGCCGGCCTCGTTCAGCAGCACCGTGTAGCAGGCCTCGCCGGGGCCGATGCGGAACAGGTCTGTCGGCACCAGGGCCTGGAGGGCGTCCTTGACGCCATCGCCGCGCAGCTCCAGCACCCCCATGTGGGAGATGTCGAACAGGCCGCAGTGGCGGCGCACCGCCTGGTGCTCGCTCACCAGGCCGGCGTACTGCACGGCCATCTCCCAGCCGGCGAAGGGCACCATCCGGCCGCCGGCGGCGCGGGCGGCGCTATGGAGAGGGGTGTGCAGTGGCTCCACGGGCCGGCCTGGTGCAAGGGTTGGCGTGAGGCTATGCACGGCGCCGGCAGCATGAGGGCCCGGGCTGGCGGCGCGAAGAGATTCGGAAGATCGCCCCCCTGGCACGGACAGGTCAGATCCCGATCCTTAACCTTGGCGTTCCGGCTGTCGTCGCATGGCCCACCGTCCCAGCTGCCGTGGTTGCCGCCACTGCGTGCCGCCCAGCCATGGTGGTGAGGGCTGGTGCCGGCTGCGCCGGCTGCCGATTCATGGCGAGCTGGCGGGGGAGCTGTGGTGCCATCACTGGACGGCCCGGGCTCCCCGCCTGCCGACGTTCACGGCCCATGCCCCTGATGTGCCTGCGCCGAGGAACGCCGGGCCCCAGGGTTCCCGCCAGCTCAGCCTCGACGTGGTGCCGCCGAGCTGAATCCGCGGGAAACCGAACGGAAATCCGAAGAAAACCGGAAAAAATCGCCGTCGGGGCCGCGAACAGGTTCGCTGCGTACCGTTCCTGCCGCCAGGGGCGCTGTAATTGAATGCGCTGGTTTCACCCTGGAGGTGACTGGATTGGTCGCGACTCCCACCCTCACAACGCCCCTGGATCTGATGGGGGCCCAGGTCGACGCCGAAGTGTTGACCTTGCCGACCGGCGCACGGGTGTTTGAGCGCGGCCAGCTTGCCGACTCGATCTACGGCGTGCGCCGCGGCATCGTCGAAGTGCTCGGGGTCGACGGCGAGAAGCTCTGCTACCGACCCGGCGAGCTCTTCAGCTACCAGGACATCCTCTGGGGCGAGCGCCATTACCTGAACACGGCCGTGGCCCGCACGCCCGTGGAGGTGCTGCGGCTGGATCGCCTGCGGTTCCTCAACCTGCTCCACAACCACCCCACCCTGGCTCTTCTGCTGATCGGCCAGCAGCACGAGCGCCTGCGGGAGCAGCGCACCAGCGGCACCTGCTGCTACTGAGCGCCGGGCCTCAGGTCCCCAGCAGCAACAGCAGGCTGCGCACCACCTTGGCGGCCAGCACGCTGCTGACGCCGCTGGGGTCGAGCTGGGGGGCGAGTTCCACCACGTCGGCCGCCACGAGCTGGTGGTGCCGCAACTCGGCCACCAGCTCCGTGAAGTGGCTCCAGAGAAAGCCGCCCGGTTCGGGAGTGCCGGTGCCGGCCATCACGGCCGGGTCGAACCAGTCGAGGTCAACCGTGAGGTAGAGCGGTTTGCCGCGCAGGGGCCGCAGCCTCTCGGCGATGGCGTCGATGGCCACCAGCCGGCCGCTCTGGCGCAGCTCGGAAAACTCCTCGCGGGTGCCGCTGCGGATGGCGATCTGCAGCAGTTGCTGGCTGGGCAGCACCTCCAGGCAGCGGCGCATGGCGCAGGCGTGGCTGTGGTGGGCGCCGAGCCACTCCTGGCGCAGGTCGGCGTGGGCATCGAGCTGCACCAGCACCAGATCCGGGTGCTGGCGGGCCACCGCGGCCACCGCCCCGGAGCTGATCGAGTGCTCACCGCCCAGCATCAGCGGTTTGAGGCCCAGGCCCAGCACCGCCTCGGTGGCCTGCCGGACGGCCTCCACCACCGGTTCCGGGGCGCCGAAGGGGATGTCCACCGCCCCCAGGTCGGCGAAGGCCAGATCCTCCAGGTCGCGGTCGAGCTGGGGGCAGTAGGTCTCCAGGCCGCTGCTCACCTCGCGGATCGCCGCCGGGCCGAAACGGGTGCCGGGGCGGAAGGAGGTGGTGCCGTCGTAGGGCACGCCGAACAGGCCCACGCAGCAGCCGGCCGGATCGCGGCGGCTGCCCATGTAGATGGCGCCGTCGTTGTCGAACAGAGCGGTCTGAGGCAGAGCCTCGTCGACGGGAGCGCTGTTCAGCGGGAAGGAGTTGGCCATCCCTCCAGCTTCTCAGCTGGCCAGGGCCCGCTCGATGCCGGCCGGCACGGCCTCGAAGGCGCCGCGCTGCCAGCGGGGACTCCAGATCTCACAGCCCTCGGCCACCGCCGCGGCGCGGGCCGGATCCGGCTGCAGATAGGGGCGGCCGTCGGTGGCGGCGAAGGTCCAGCTCCACCACCCGCTGGGGTACATCGGCACCCAGCCGTACATGGGGTCGGCCTGCCCGAAGACCGACCGGATCAGGCGCACGGTGTCGAGATGCACCTGGCGGAAGGCCTCGGGGGATTCGCTCTGGGTGGCGAACACGCCGCCGGGCCTGAGGATGCGCCGGCAGTGCTCGAAGAAGGCGCGGTTGAAGAGTCCCTCGGCCGGGCCGGCCGGGTCGGAGCCATCCACGATCACCACGTCGTAGCTGGCGTCGGCGGCGTTGGCCGCCCAGGCGATGCCGTCGCCCACGGTGAGGTGGAAGCGGGGGTCGCTCCAGCAGCCCCCGCCGATCGCGGCCAGGTGCTGCTGGCTCCACTCCACCACCAGGCCGTCGATCTCCACCATGTCGAGGTGCTGCACGCCGCTGTGGCGCAGGCACTCGCGGGCGGTGCCGCCATCGCCGCCGCCGATCACCAGCACCCGCTCGATCCGCTCGGCGCCGCAGAGGGCGGGGTGCACCAGTGCCTCGTGGTAGTGCCGCTCCTGGCGCTCGGCCGTCATCCAGCAGCCGTCGAGCAGCAGCCCCTTGCCGTAGCGCGCGCTCTCGATGATCGTGACGCGCTGGAACGGCGATTGCTGCTCGGCGATCACCCGGCCTTCCAGGCCGTAGCGCACGCCGTCGAAGACTTCATCGATCCAGGCCATGGCTGGAGGAGGGCAACCTCCAGCCTTGCGCATCGCCGGTGTGTTGCCCATGACAGGCTGGCGGCGGCGGTTGCCGGGCTGAGGTGGGCGATGGCGGCGGAGCGACCCGGTGCCGATCTGCAGGTCACCCCGGAGCTGGTGATTCCCGCCGCCGAGCTGCTCTGGCGCTTCTCCCGCAGTTCGGGGCCGGGCGGCCAGAATGTGAACCGCACCGACTCGCGGGTGGAGCTGGTGTGGGACCTGGCCGCCAGTGACGCCCTGCCGCCCCTGCTGAAGAGCCGGGCCCTGCGCCGCCTGGAGGGGGAGCTGGTGAGCGGTTGTGTGGTGATCGCCGCCAGCGAACAGCGCAGCCAATGGCAGAACCGCGTGGCGGCCCGGCGGCGCCTGGTGGCCTTGCTGCAGGCGGCGATCCAGCCGCCGCCGCCACCGCGGCGGCCCACCCGGCCCACGCGCGGATCGGTGGAGCGGCGGCTGGTGGCCAAGAAACGCCGCAGTGCGATCAAGGATCAGCGGCGGGCCCGGCCGCAGCTGCCGACGGATTGAGGGGCTGCCGCTGGTAGACATAGGCCGGCTCTGCTGGCGATCGCCGTGGGTTCTGCCTTCTCCCGCCGTGGGCTGTTGCGGCGTGCCGCCGGCCTGGGGGCGGGTGTGCTGGGGCTCGGGGCCCGGGTTCCCGCTGCCGCCGCCGATGCACTGGCGGACCAGCTGCGGGTGTGCCGGCCGGCGGGGGATCCGCTGGAGGCGCTGCTGGCGGGCAACCGCCGCTTTGCGGCCCTGTGGCAGAGCACGGCCGGCGCCCTCGCCCCGCAGGAGCGGATGGCGCGCTTCGCGGCGCTCTGGGCCGACAACTGCCAGCCCGACCCGGCGGCCCTGGCCCGGGGCCAGCGGCCCTGGGCGGCGGTGCTCACCTGCGCCGATGCCCGCCTGTCGCCGGAGTGGCTGTTCGATGTGGGCCCCGGTGAGCTCTTCGATGTGCGCAGCGCCGGCAACACCGCCTTCCCCGCGGGCATCGCCTCCCTGGAGTACGCCGTGGCTGAACTGGCAGTGCCGCTGATCCTGGTGCTGGGCCACAGCGGCTGCGGAGCCGTGACCGCTGCCCGCAGTGCCCGGCCGCTCACGCCCCTGCTGGAGGAGCTGGTGGCGCCGATTCGGGCCACCCTCGTGCCTGGCGACGATCTCAACCAGGCCGTGCGCCGCCACACCCGCGCCGCTGCCGCCCAGCTGACCGAGCGCAGTGCCCTGCTCGCGGCGGCCAGCCGAGGAGGCCGGTTGCGCATCGCTGCGGCCCATTGCGACCTGGCCGATGGCACGGTGAGCGTGCTCTGAGGGCCCGGGCCGGCGCGCCTCAGGCCCTGGGATCGCCGCGCTCGGCCCGGATCTGGGCCTTCGCCTGGCGCCAGAGCCCTTCCAGCTCGGCGAGGGGGCGCCCCTGCAGGTTCCCCCCCAGGGCGGCTTCCACCCGGGAGAAGCGCTCCAGGAAGCGGCGGTTGGTGCCTGCCAGGCCGGTTTCCGGATCCAGGCCGCACCAGCGGGCCACGTTCACCAGCGTGAACAGCAGGTCGCCCAGTTCCTCCTGGGCGTGGGCCCTGTCGCCGCTCGCCATCGCTTCAGCCACGGCCTCCTTGAGCTCGTCGAGCTCCTCGTGCACCTTCTCCCACACCCCGTGGAGGTCGTCCCATTCGAAGCCGGCGGCCGCAGCCTTTCGGGAGATCGTCATCGCCCCGGCCAGGGCGGGCTGGCCGCGCACCTTTCCGGCCAGCCGGTCGCTCAGGGGGCTGGCGGGTGGGCTGCTCCCGCCGCTGGTCGCCGCCTCCCGCTCCGCCTGCTCACGGGCCTTGATCGCCTCCCAGCTGGCCCGCACCGCCGCACTGTCGGCGGCCTGGCCATCGGCAAAGACATGGGGATGGCGGCGCACCAGCTTGGTGCTGATGCCGCGGGCGATCTGGGCCAGATCGAAGCGCCCCTCCTCGCTGGCGATGCGGGCATGCAGCACCACCTGGAGCAACAGGTCGCCCAGCTCCTCCGCCAGGTGGGCATCGTCGCCATGGCGGATGGCATCCGCCACCTCGTGGGCCTCCTCGAGCACGTAGGGCACCAGGGAGGCGTGGGTCTGCTCCAGGTCCCAGGGGCAGCCCCCCTCGGGGTCGCGCAGCTGGGCCACCACCGCCACGAGCTCCGCGAGGGCAGCCTGGGTGGGATCGCTGGCGTCCGGGGGGCTGGGGGACTGGGGGCCGGGGGTGGTGGTCATGGGGGTGGAAGGGGCCGGCAGGGGCCCATCAGCGTCGCCGGCGCCGGCGTCGCCGCAGGCGCGGCAGCGGGTCGCCATCCTGGATCAGGTGCAGCCAGCTGCTGGCCTCCAGGCCCACCAGTGCCGCCACCAGCAGCGGTTTCTGCTCGCTCCACAGCTGCGTCGCGGCCTCCAGGAGCGCCCCGGGGGATGGGGTGCCCAGGGGCACCAGGGCGGCGCTGAGCAGCAGGATCACTGCCGCGAGGTAGAGCAGGCGTCCCGCCGTGCCCAGCAGGGGGCTGTGGGAGAGCAGGGAGCGGTGGGCCAGGCAGCGCCGGTAGGGCCACCAGAGGAGCCTCAGGGGGCCCCAGCGGCGGGTGGGATTGGAGCGTGTATCGAGGTCGGGGGAGAGCAGGAGCCCGCCCAGCAGGAAGCTGAGCGCTCCCAGCCCCACCCCCGTCAGCCCCAGCCAGGGCCAGCAGAGCAGTCCATAGGGCAACGCGAGCAGCCAGGTGGCGCGGTCGTGCTGGCGGCCATTCGCCATCGTTCAGCCCTGCGCGGGTGCCGGCAGCTGGCGCAGCCGCCGACCGCTGCCGTCACCGTCGCGCCAGCGGCGATTGATCCAGTAGTACTGCGCGGGACAGGCCTGGATCCACTGCTCCTGCCAGCGGCAGAGGGCCTGGGCCTGGCGCTGCAGGCCCTCGGCACCGGCCTCGGGCGCCAGGGGCGCTGCGCACACCAGGCGGAAGTGCCCGCCGGCTTCGCGCACGTGGGCCACCGGAAACAGGGGAGCGCCCGTGCGCTGGGAGAGGCTCACCGGGCCGGGGTTGAAGCGGGTCTCCAGACCCAGCCAGTCGACGTTGAGGGCCTGCTGGCCGCTGCGCAGATCGGTCATCACCACCAGCGTGCCGCCCTGCTGGAGCCAGCGCAGGATCCCCCGGTGGTCGAACTGGGAGATCCAGTGGCAGCGGCTGTTGGCACTGCGGGCGGCGTTGAGCAGCCGGTCGGCCTCGGGGTTGTGGGCCGGGCGGTAGATCACCGCCAGATCGTCGCGGTGTTCGCTCAGCCAGCGCAACGCCAGATCCCAGCAGCCCAGGTGCAGGGAACCCACGATCACCCCCTGGCCGGCCGGCCGCTGCAGCAGGGCGGTCAGCCCCTCCCCCTCCACCTGGATGCGGCCGGGATCCACCGGGGCGATGATCGATTCCAGGCAGGAGAGAAAGAAGCTCTCCAGGGAGCGGCGGGCCAGATCCCGGCGTTCCGCAGGTCCAAGGGCAGGGCCGTAGACGCGCTCGAGGTTGGCGCAGGCCGTCTCGAGCCGACCGGCCAGCAGGGGGCTCGCCAGCCCCACCGCCTGCCGGATCGCCCGCTGCACACGCCCATGGCGGCGGCCGCGCAGCAGGGCCAGCACCAGGCGCACCCCCAGCGCCTCCACCTGCCAGCGCAGCTTCACCCAGGGCGGCGCCAGAGCCTGGCGCTGGAGCCGCCGCAGCCGCTGGGCGGGTCGATGCGGTTGCGGTAGCGTCCTGGTCACGCGCGATTAGCTCAGCGGTAGAGCGCCTGCCTTACAAGCAGGATGTCGCTGGTTCGAACCCGGCATCGCGCATCGGAGATTCCCCAGTGTTGCCAAGGGTTCTCGGCGGATAGCCCAAGACGCTTGATGCGGCCTGAATGCGCTTGATATGGCGCTTGTGCGCACGCCTGTGCGAACGTGTGCGCACGGTTTAAGGCAGGCACTCATGGCCTCGAAGCGCACTCCGTCCTGGGTTGTGGCCATGCGCAAGGGGCTCACGGGGTTGAACGGCGAGGGCTGGACCGTTCGCGACATTCGGGGGCGGATCCAGCTCTCGGTGCGCTTTGACGACGGCCAGCGCACCAGCCTGGTGCTGGACATCCCCTGGGCCGGCACCAGCCAGGCGGATCTGCTGGCCATGGCGGCCAGGCTCAAGACGCTCATGCTTGAGAAGGGCCTGGGGTTGCGCGAAGCCTACGGGCTGCTGATCGGCTCCAAGGGCATGCAGACGGAAGCCGGCGAGCTGAACTGGGGCGAAGTGGTGCGTCGCTTCGAGCAGTTCAAGGTCGGCAGCGGCGCCGTGAAGCCCAGCAACTGGCGGGAGATGTACAGGCCGGTGATGGAGCAGGCGCTGGCCGCCCTCTCAGCGTCCCCTCGTCCCGTCAACAGCAAGGTGCTCCTGGAGCGGCTGGTGGCATCCCACGGCGGCGATCCAGGCAGTCGGGGCCGGCAGCTACGGCTGCAGTACACCGCTCAGCTGCTGCGGTTCGCCGTGGAGCAGTGTGCCGCTGACCGTCGCTGGGAGCCCCCGGCCAGCCTGAAGCTCTATGTCGGCATCCGTGGCAAGGGCAAGGAGTTCACCACCCCGATCAAGGACCACCAGGTGGTTCGCCTGCTGGCCGGCATCGAAAACCCCCAGTGGCGCCGCGCCGTGGCCCTGGTGGCCTGCTTCGGGCTTCGTGGAGTGGAGTTGGCCTACATCCAACCCCGTGGAGACCTGCTCTACTGCAACTACCGCAAGCGCACAGAGCGTTGCCCGGAAGGCACCAAGCCTCGAGACATCGTTGGCCTCGACCCTGATGGTCTTGCTGGCCTGAGCGCCAATCTGCTGGCCCAGCTGGCGGAGCAAGGCCAAGCAGCACTCCCCGAGGCTGCGAGGCGGCCGGAGCGGGCGGGGCAGGCGCTTGGTCAATTCCTCGGCCGGCAGCGGATCTGGCGGGAGCTGGTGGACGAGACGGCGCGCACTCCGAGTACGGATGGGGCTGGTCAAGCGCTTGTGCCCTACAGCCTGCGCCATGGCTATGCCTTGCGTGCCCATGAGCTATACGGTCACAGCCCAAGGGTGACGGCTGCGCTGATGGGCCACAGCCTGAAGACGCACAGCGACACCTATGGAGCCTGGACGGACCGTGAAGTGATCGAGACCGTGCTGGAGCGCACCAAGGCTGTGGCAGCACGCCGGCAGCTGTCGCGAGTGTTCGGGTAACCGACTGTGGGGTCGATGCCGGTCTGGGCTGGGCTACCAAGTCAAGTCAGTAACCTGGCTTGAGCTCGTTAGCGGATCGTCTCCAGAGCGTCAACGTTTCGTCGCCCCCCCACCGCGAAGGTGGTAGCAGCGTGAAACGTCCCCTTGGTCTCCGGGCCTGTTGGGAGCGCTCTTGTTGGCCCGCCTCAAGCAACACCACGGTGGCCCACGAAGTGGTGCCTCCCCGGTACGCAGAGTTCACCAACCGCCGATCTTTGCCTTGGGCGAAGCGGAACCACGCTGACCACCTGAACCTATGCGCTGCCTGCCGACCCCCCGAGCTGTTGAGGTGCTCGGGCGCTCAAAGCTCACCCTGCTCCGCTATGCCAGGGATGGGCACCTGACCCCTGGGGTGCACTTCTTCCGGGGCCCATATCAGAACTCCCCGATCACCTGGGACGTGGAGCGTTGCCAGCAGCGCTTCGCGGAGCTGGCCCGGATGCCGGCGATGAAGTTGTCCCCCCAGTAGGCCCCAATTGTATGAAACCAGGCTCAGGGGGCGCGGCATTGGCCTGCACGGTTCAAGCGGCTCTAGGGACCGTGCCGCGCTTCATGGAGCTGGCCGCTGGCTTCCGCAACGTCGACCCCGTGGTGGTGACCTTCTACGGGGGGAAGGAAGGGAGCAGCCACCACCTGCGGTGGCGGGCCAAGGAGGAGGGCGGCGGAGCGCTGCCCGTGGTGTGGGATGAGGCGCTGCGCCGGGAGGTGGAGGCGAGGTTGCTGCCTGAGCTGGAGGAAGGCCGCCAGCTGGGGTTTGTGGCAGGGGTGGGGGGCTCCAAGAAGACGCAGATCACCCATGTGTATGGACTGCGCGCGGAGATCGACCTGCCGGACAGCCACGAGCTGCAGCGGCAGGTCTATGCGGCGGTGGAAGAGCGCTACGGCATCCGGTTCACGCTGCTGGATACGGGAGGGAAGTCGCTGCACGCCTGGATTGCAGCGGCCTCGGCGATCCCTGTGGAGCAGTACGGCCACACCTCGAAGCGCTGGCACGCGTTGATCACGGAGGTCGCCCAGGCGGCGGGGCTGGATTTACCGGAGGGAGCGTTGGATGAGGCCTGCCATCGCCCCACTCAGGTGATGCGGCTTCCGGGTGCCGTGCACCGCAAGAGCGGGAAGGCGGCGGAGGTGATCCAGTGGGGCGAGGGGCCGGTGGTGCTCGAGGCGCTGGGTCTGGGTTGGGCCGAGGTGGAGGAGTGGGCCAAACGCACGGCGGTCCCGAAGGGCGCAGCCCAGCAGACGATCGCCCGCAGGTGTGAGGGCGGGAAGTTCCTGGGCCTGAGCGGTGATGCCCGGATCGATGAGCTGGTGAGCCTGGCGCGGGCGGTGCCGGTCCGGGTGCCAGGAGGCGGGACCTATGGAACGGTGCTGACGCTGGTCAGCAAGTTGAGCCGGGCGTTGGGGGGGGAGGAAGCGGCGCAGGTGCTGCACCGTGCGGGCCACCTGGATAAGGCGGGCCAGCCGTCGCTGGAGGGCCTGCGGCAGTGGTGCGGGACGTTCGAGCCGGACCCAGAGCGCGGGGCAGAGCTTCTGGCCTGGCTGGCGGCATGGGGAGAGCGTGAGCACGGCTGGCAGCGGCCGGCGCTGCAGCTGCAGGGGGTTCTGGAGCCGACAGAGTTGGTGGAGCCGACCCCTGCGGCGATCAGTGAGGCCCTCTGGTCGATGGTGGGGGCGATGGTGGTGTGCCGGACGGGCTCGGGGAAAACTCAGGGGGCCTGCGCGTATGTGGAGCGCCTGGCTGACAACTGGGTCGGCGCCAAGCGCGAGTTCTCGGTAGTGGGGATCACGCCCAGGCAAACGATTAACAGCCAGCTGGCCCCGCAGCTGCGGGCAGTGAACGTCTCTGGTCAGAAACGCGGTGGGGGTGATCCCTTCTCCCAGCCGGGCACCAAGCCCAACCGCTACGTGTGCTGCCTCAAGTCGCTAGGGAACCCGTCCAAGCGGAACGGAGACCCCGCTGTGTGGGGTGAGTTCTGGACCTATGGCGACACCGGCGGGCGGCCGGTGTTGACCGGTCGGGGCGCCATGGCCGTCGTGTTGATCCTGGATGAGGTGCGGCAGATGGTCACCGACCTGCTGTTCTCATCGAGTGGTCCGGGGACGATGTGGGAGACCCCAGCGGAGCGCTGGCGTGCGGGGGTTGCCCTGGTGCGCTCGATCGACCACGCCGCCGTGGTGGTGGCGATGGATGCGCAGGCCGGTGAGCCGGAGCGGGAGTTGCTGCGCGGCATTGGGTGCGGGGAAGCTGAGCGGGTGTTGGGGTGCCCGCCTGCCGAGCCCACGCGGGTGATGCGCTGGACCTCGCAGCAGAGCCGGTGGCGTGACTGCCTGCTGGGGCACGCCAAGGCCCGCACTTTCACGGACAAGCCCCTGCTGGTGGTAACCGGAGCGAAGGGCAAGGACGGTGAAGGCCAGCGGGGGTTGTCGGCCAGGGGCATGCGGGATGCGCTGCTGGAGGCGGTGCCTGGCATCCGGGTGCTGGTGATCGATGGCGAGAGCAAGGAGAGCGATGCGGCGCGGCGGGTGCTGCGGGGCGAGGTGGACGGCTGGGACGTGGTGATCTGCACGCCGGTGGCCCAGTCCGGGGTGAGCTGGGTGGGGGCGTTTGCTGAGACGGTGTTCGTGGCCGGTGGGCGGACGCTGCCGCCGAACATCTGCGGGGGGCAAGCGGGACGGCGTGAGCGGACAGCGACCACCTGCGTGGCGTATGTGCCCAAGACCGCGTGGGACCAGTCGTTGCCGCTGTGGGGGCGTGAGGTCGAGGCGATCCGTGCGGAGCTGGCTCGGGCGCGGGAGCAGGCAGCGGATCTGCCCGTTGCTGGTGGCCGGGAGATCGAGCTGCTGGAGCGGGTGTATGTGCTGGCGGCCCAGCGGCAGATCGAAGAGCTGGCCCTGTTCCGGGACTACACGCTGCACTATGCGGCGGTGGATGGCTGGGCGACAGAAGAGCTGGCGGCTGTGGAGCCGCTGCCTCGGCCGAAGGGTGCGGGGGGCCAGCGGGAGAAGCGCACCGAGCCGGTGAGCTACCGGGAGCTGGACCCGTGGCGTGAGGTGCTGGTGCGCAGCTTGCGGCTGCAGGCCGCCGGAGCCGAGCGGGAGGTGGCCGAGACCAAGGCAGAGGCCCAGGCCGCGACGAACCAGGCGAGGGTGGGGAGCGCGGGCGCGGATCTGCTGTCCGCAAACCTGGCGGAGGTGCAGGAGCTGCTGCTGGGTGCTGGGCTGGGGCGGCTGTGTGATGGTCAGCTGCGTTCCGCCGAGGATCCGCTGCTGCAGGACGTGGTCTGGGCCATCCGGACTCCTGAGGGGCGCCGGATATTGCGGGCGGCGACCTGGCTGGGAGTCGATCTGCAGGCAGAGCGCAAGCCGAAGGGGAGCCAGGAGAAGAAGCCCGACCCGGTGAAGACCATTAACGCGCTGGTGGACAAGCTGGGTGGCGTGCAGCTGTCCGAGCGGAAGCAGGTGAGCGGGAACCGGGTGCGGCTGTATGGGTGGCAGTTGCCGCACTGAATGGCCAGATCAACCAGATCTCCCTAATGGGAGGTTGGTTCATCTGGCCATTCTCGGAACCCCAGAGCAGCCCTCTAAAGCTGCCCTTGACGTTTCGCCGGACCATCGACCCGAGCTACAAGGCCACCCGGCAGCCGCTGGCAGAGCGGCGTGCTGCAGAGCGCCGGCGCCAGCTGGAACGGGTGGACCCACCGCTGACCTGGGTCATGAGCGGCCCGGTCTGGCCGTGTTGCCCAGAGCTGGCGCCGGAGCGGTGAGGTGGCTCAAAGCAGGTTGGTGGCAGCCTTCAGGAGGGCCTCCTCAATGGGATCACGCCAGCGCTCCGGGGGCAGCTGCCGGATGGCACCGGTGCGGGTGCTGCGGATCGTGAGCAGGCCGTCGTCGCAGAAGCGGAGCAGCTCGTAGCCGCCGACCCAGCGGCCTGAGGCGCTGAGCACCTCGCAGGGAACCGGTGAAGAGCTGACGGGGGCACAGGCGGTGGTGGCGATGGCTGGAGCCATGGCGAGTGGAAGAAGGCGCTGCAGGGTTCCGAAACCAGCAGCGCCCGCTCGGCCTGGGTATGGGCTGGTGGTGGGCTTTGGCGGCCTTTGGCGCGTTCTGGCGGGGATTGGAGGCCGATGGCGGAACCCTGGAGGCATGGATCACGCCGCTGCCCCTTTGCCGTTCGAGCGCCTGCCGGAGGAACCAGCCGGCGACTACGCCGCGCTGTTGCTGTACCGGGACCTGGGGCCTGGGCGGTCGTTGGGCCAGGCCGCTGATGTGAGCGGGAGAAGTGAGTCGACCTTGCGCCGGCTGGCCAAGCGCTGGGCCTGGCAGGAGCGCCTGGAGGCCTATGACGCCCGCTTCCTGGCTAGGGCGGCAGCGGTTGGTGCTGAGGCTGAGCAGGTTCGGCATCGTGCTCAGCTGGTGGCGTTCCGGGACGCCCAGCACCGCCGGGCGGAGAGGCTGGCCGATGCGGCCGAGCAACTGCTGGAGCTGGTGGTGGAGTCGACCCGGAAACACCTGGCAGCGGGGACCCTGCTGCAGCCTGCCCAGCTGGGTGCGGGGTTGACGGCGGCTGCGCGGGCCCTGGAGGCCTCAGGTTCGACGGCCGCGACGGCCCTGGGGGTGGAGGAGCTGCTGGAGGCGTTGCTGGCCTCCGAGCCCAACCCCTAGCCAGACTGGCGGGCAGCGCTCTGGGCACGGATGCCGACACCCGTCAGCCGATCAGACGGTGAGCAGCGGAGCGGTGGCCGGATCGGCGGCGGGCAGTTCGTACGCCGTGGCGTGCCGCTGAGCCTGCTGCTGATGGGCCTGGGTGCATTGGCCTGGGCGGCCCTGTCGCGGCCGGTGGTGGTGCACCAGGAGATCCGGCAGGAGATTCACCAGGCGGCGCCTGAGCAGGTGCAGGTCTTCAACGCCCCGGTGAAGGTGCACGTGGAACAACACCTGCCGGAGGAGCTGGGGCAGATGCGCAGCTCAGCGGTGCGGCACCAGGCCGTGGCGGAGGCGGATGCCCTGCAGGAGCAGGCGGTCCGAGAGGCGCTGCTGCAGTTGCAGAGCGTTGGGCGCGGCCATGCTGGAGATCTCCCGCAGGACTGATCGACCGTGCCGCTTGATCTGAGCCACCCACGGGTCCGCGACAGCTTCGACGCCATGCTGGAGGCCGCCAGCGCTGGCCTCTCACCGGAAGACCTGGTGCGGTGGCACCACCGCATCGAGACCTGCGACAACCTCAGCCAGGCCGCCGAGGTCACCACCGAGATGCTCGGCATCCCCATGAGCGAGAGCGAGCGCCGCATCGCTGATGAGGTGCGTCAGTCCCTGATCCTGCTCGGCAACCGCGTGAGCGGTGGGGAGGGCAGCTGATGGCCTGGACCGCAATCCTGCAGGCCAAGATCCCCGAGGAGATGGTGAAGTTCAGTGGCGCTTACGTCCCCATCTACGGCGCCAGGTCCGACGGCCGGCCCGGCCTGCCGACCCTCTACTCCCTGAGCACTGGCGAAGACCTGCCGGATGACAACTCGACCGTTCGCCTCTTCAGGCAGGTCTGGGAAGAGGGGCGCGGCCTGTATGGCACCGGCTACGTGGGCCAGGTGCGCGACATGCTGCACGCTCTGCGGGTGTTCGCCGCCAAATACGGATACGGGGTGGAGGTGCCGTCCGCGACGCAGGCCAAGGCCCAGCAGGAGGCCGAGCAGGACGCGGCCAACCTGCCCGAGGGGGCCGTGTGGTGACCTACGCCGCCTCCCTGCACGATGACGCCACCTGCTCGGTGGTGCTCGAGAGGGACTTCCCTTCTCTGCAAGGCAACTGATGGCCTGGACTGCGCAGCTGGTCTACGCGCCTCTGTGGTGGGAACCCCCGGAATCCGCCGAGCTGATCGTGACGGGCACCAGCACCGGCAATGGACCCCCGACCTACGAGTGGGGCGAGGGGATCGAGTACGGCAGCCGCCAGGTCTACACGGCCGACCTAGCGGACTTCTACCGCGAGGGGCTCTATGGCACCGGCTCGCCTGGCCAGGTGCGCGACATGATCCACGCCATGCACCGGCTGGCCACCCTCCACGCCGGCATGTTCGAGCTGCGGGTGCCTGAGGCCACCCAGCGCAAGGTGGACCAGGAGGCCAAGGCCGACGCGGCCGAGCTGCCCGATGGGGCTGTGTGGTGATTGCTATGCAGGATCTGCATGGCTGGGCTATCGGCTCGGCTGTGTAATTGCCACAGTCCGTGTACTCGGCGAGGATCGACACAGCCCGGCGCATTGATGGCTTGCCCGACCTCCCCTCGACGACAACCTTCCCCGCTGATCCGACTGCGCTGGAACGGGAGGCGCTCGATGCCACCTATCTCACCTTGCGCAGCTCCTACCGCTCGCTGATGGTGAGCCGGGGTATCCATCGCTCCCAGTCGCAGCGCAGCCGGGAAGCGATGCGTGCGCTGGAGGAGAAGCTGCGCCAGATCGCGGAGCGGGAGGCCTCGGTGCGGGCGGAGGCCTACGAAATGCTCGAGATCGTGACCGGTGTGATCGGCGATCTGGAGGATGCGGGCGATGATCTAGTGAACGAGTTCGCGGCCTATCAGAAGGGCCGCAAGACCTACGCCGGGGGCTCGTTCATCGGCCGGCTGATGCAGGCCGTGATCCGCTTCATCAACCGCTGGACCCGCAGTAAACAGCAGCTGGAGGTGCTGTTGGAGAAGCAGGCCTCGATGAAGCAGCAGCTGGAGAGCGGTGATGGGCCGAATCGCTGATGCGCTGCGGGAGAACCTGCGCACCATTGCCCAGTCGGATGGCCGCAGCCTGCGGGCCCTCGATCAGGAGCTGAAGGCGGCCACGGCGGCCACCTCTCCACCTCTCGCGCTGTCTGGGCGGGAGGCTGCGGTGCAGGCCTTGATCGGCAAGGGGAGCTTCCAGCAGCAGACGCGGGTCACCCTCCAAGCGCTCTGCCGGCAGCACGGGATCAAGGGCTACAGCAACCTGAATAAGGCTGAGCTGGCCAGGGTTCTCGCGCAGCATGGTGTGGAGCCCCCACCCCGTGCAGTGGAGAGCTTCAGCAAGAAGGAGCTAGTGGCTCTGGTGAAGCAGCTGATGGCCCTGCTGGCATGACCATCACCCCCTCCCGGCCACGCCAGAAGCTCAAGCCCGGCGCCGTGGTGCGCTGCCGCACCCGCCGCTATCTGGTCGAAGACGTACAGCCGCCATATCCCAAGACCCCTCCAGAAGGCTGCGACACGGTGGTGTCGATGGCCTGCATGGAAGACCAGGCGATCGGCCAGCGCCTCACGGTGTTCCTGGAGCGGGAGATCGACTTCGAGGTGCTCGGCGAGAGCAGCTGGGAGGTGGTGGCGAAGCGTGGCTTTGATCAGCCGCGCCAGTTTTCGGCCTACCTGAACACCCTGCGCTGGAACTGCGTCACCGCCACCGACGCCGAGCTGTTCCAGGCCCCCTACCGGGCCGGCATCGATGTGAAGGCCTACCAGCTGGAACCGCTGCGCAAGGCCCTGCAGATGCCGCGCGTGGGCCTGTTCATCGCCGACGACGTGGGCCTGGGCAAGACGATCGAAGCCGGCCTGATCCTGCGGGAGATGCTGCTGCGCCAGCGCATTCGCCGGGTGGTGATCAGCTGCCCACCGTCGGTGCTGCGGCAGTGGCAGGAGGAGATGGCCAGCCGCTTCGGGTTGGCGTTCACGGTGATGGACCGGGCCTATGTGGCGAAGGTTCGCCAGGAGCGGGGCTACGGAACGAACCCCTGGAGCACCGGCAGCCGCTTCCTGATCTCCCACGCCCTGCTGCGCAACAGCGACTACGCCGCGCCGCTGATCGACTGGCTCGAGCAGGGCAAGGGCAGCGACGACCAGGCCCCGCTACAGAGCCTGCTGATCCTCGATGAGGCCCATAACGCAGCGCCCGCCAGCAACAGCCTGCGCTACGCGATCGACTCGGGCCTGACGCGCAGCCTGCGGGATCTGGCACCGCGCTTCGAGCACCGCATCTTCCTGAGTGCCACGCCCCACAACGGCCACAGCAACAGCTTCACGGCCCTGCTGGAGCTGCTCGATCCGGCCCGGTTCACGCGGGGGGTCCCATTCGATCAGAGCGACCTGGATGCGGTGCTGGTGCGTCGCCTCAAGGACGACCTGCGGCGCATCGGCGAGGAGTTCCCGGAGCGGATCGTGGCGCCGCTGCGGATCCCCAAGGGCTCCCTGGCTGCTGACACCCCGGAGTTGGCGCTCTCGCGGCTGCTGCAGCAGTACCGCAAGCAGCGGGAGCGCCGTCTGCTGGCGGAAGGCGCCAGCAAGCGGCAGCTGAACGCCGATCGGCTGGTGATCACGAACCTGCAGAAGCGGCTGCTCAGTTCGGTGGAGGCGTTTGCTCGCACGCTGGCGGTGCATCAGCGCACGCTGGCCGAGAAGCAACAACAGCAGCGCAACGCCCAGCTGGAACTGCTGCAGGGCGGGGTGAGCGCCGACAGCGAGTTGGCTGAGCTGGATGACGACGAAGTGCTGAATCTGGAGGAGGCCCAGACCCGATCCGCCCTGCGCCAGACCCTCGCCGCTGATCAGAACGACCAGGCTCTGCTGGACGAGATGGCCGCGATCGCCGCAGCTCATCGCAGCCGGCCGGATCCGCGCATCGCGTTGCTGGAGCGGTGGCTGCGC
>VGPU01000051.1 GCA_016882525.1 Cyanobacteria bacterium M_surface_10_m2_119
CAGCCGTGCGCTGCTGGAGGCGGTGCTGGCCGACCGCGTGAGCGATCGCTTCGTGTGTGAGCTGATCTGGCCGCGCCTGGGCTACGCGCCCGATGGCTCCGGCACCTGGAGCGCGGGCCCGGCCACGGAAGCCAGCTTGCGGGAGTCGTTCCCGATCGAGCCCCAGTTCATCGCCCAGCGGCCCCCCGCTGTGGCGCTCACGCGCTCGATCCCCAAGCAGCACAAGCAGTTGCTCAAGGAGCAGCTGGGGTTTGGGGGCTACCGGATCGGCGAGCTCTACCCCCGCCGCACCCGCCGCGCCACCGCCGTGAACTGGCTGCTGGCCCACCTGGCCGAGCGGGGTGAGCCGCTGCCGGAGAGCGGCCCGCTGCCGGAGCTGCTGCCGGCGCCGGCCGATCCGGTGGCGGGCCATCCCGGCGATCTGCCGGTGCAGTAGCCGCAGGCCGCACCCCCTTCCAGCTCAGAAGCCCAGGGCCACCCCATCGAGCCGGTGATCCACGCCGGCCTCCAGGCTGGTGCACTGGCCGGTGGCATCGCGATGGAGGCGCACCATCTGGGCACCCCCCTTGAAGCCAACGAAGCCATAGGAATCGCCGAGCTGATGGCCGCGGGCCACGAGCGCATGGCCCACGGCTGGATTGAACTGCGGATCGATGTGGACCGCGCCGCTCTGCATGATCAGCTTGAAGCGCGGGGCATCCACGGCCTGCTGGGGATTCATGCCCAGGTCGAGGGCGTTCACCAGGATCTGGGTGAGCCCCTGGGGGTGGGCGTTGCCACCGATCACGCCCATCACGAATTCCGGCAGCCCATCGCGCAGCACCATCGCCGGCAGGATCGAATGGCGCGGGCGGCGGCCGGGCGCCAGGGCATTGGGATGGCCCGGCTGGCTGGAGAACTGGGCCGCCCGGTTGTTGAGCAGCACGCCCGTGTCGCCCGCCACCAGCCCGGAGCCGAACAGTCCGCTGATGCTGGTCATCAGCGACACGGCGTTGCCCTCGCCATCCACTGCGCACATGTAGCTGGTATCCCCTGAATTGCCGCCCTGGGGCCGGGTGGCCAGCGCAAAGCCGAGGCGGATCGCTTCGATCTCATGGTGCAGCCGCTCCGCCTCATCCATCGCGGCCAGGGGCAGGCCGTCGAGGATGCCCAGGGCATGGAGAGCCACCACCCCCTGGGAATTGGGTGGCATGCCCAGCACGTCTCTGCCGCGGAAGCCCACGCTCAGGGGCTCCACCCATTCGGAGTGGTGCTGCTGGGCGGCCACGTCGGCCGTGGTGGTGGGCACACCGCCTGCGCTGATCGTGGTGGCGATCGCCTCGGCCACGGGCCCCTCGTAGAAGCCCTGGCGGCCCTCCCGGGCCACGCGCTCCAGCGTGTCGGCCAGCTGCGGCAGGCGCATCCGCTGGCCCGGCTGCGGGGCGCTGCCATGGGGCAGAAACACCTCGCGCAGCTCCGAAGAGGCGCTCTGCCCCATCAGCGCGGCGCCAACGGCCCAGAACCCGGCGATTGATTCGCCCACCGGGTAACCGTCGCGCGCGGCGGTGATCACCGGCTCCCACAGCTCCTGCAGCGAGCGGGTGCCAAAGCGCTCCAGCATGGTGCACCAGCCGTCCAGGGCGCCCGGAATGGTGACCGAGGCCGCACCGTGCTCCGGCATCAGCGGCACGGATCCAAGGCGCTCAAGGCTGGTACCGCTCGGGGCCATGCCGCTGCCATTGAGGCCAAACACCCGCTGCTCGTTCGCCGACCACACCATCACCATGGTGTCGCCGCCCAGGCCGCTCATCATCGGTTCGGCCAGCGCCGGCATGCCGGCCATGGCCACGGCGGCATCAGCGGCATTGCCCCCCTGTTCCAGCACCCGCAGGCCCACCCGGGTCACCAGGGGAGAGCTGGAGGTGGCCATGGCACGCCCGGCAAACACGGGCGAACGGCGATCCAGAAAGCCAGGATTGGCCACGGCAGCGTGCAGCTTTGGCAAGGAGTCCGCAGTTTGGTGGGGCTGGGCCTTCCGCCCCACAGGCTCAACCTTGTCGCAAGGCTGGTGGTCGCAAGGCTGGTGGTCGTAAGCGTGGCGTCGGTCGGTCTCACGCAACGCTGCCGCCTCCGCTGGACGCCGTCAGCAGTGATCAGTGGAAGGGTGCATCGGTAGGGTCATGACAGGCAGGTTCGGGTAACAGACGATTTGGCGCTTCCCACAGTGGCGATCATCGGCCGCCCCAACGTGGGCAAATCCACCCTGGTGAATCGCCTCTGCCGCAGCCGCGAGGCGATCGTGCACGACGAGCCGGGCGTGACCCGCGATCGCACCTACCAGGAGGGCTACTGGGGCGATCGCACCTTCAAGGTGGTCGACACCGGCGGCCTGGTGTTCGACGACGACAGTGAATTCCTGCCCGAGATCCGCGAGCAGGCCAACCTGGCCCTGGCTGAGGCCTCGGTGGCCCTGGTGATCGTGGACGGCCAGCAGGGCTGCACGGCGGCCGATGAGGCGATCGCCACCTGGCTGCGGGGCCACAACGTGCCGGTGCTGCTGGCGGTGAACAAGTGCGAGTCGCCCGAGGCCGGTCTGGCGATGGCGGCGGAATTCTGGGGGCTGGGCCTGGGCGAGCCCCATCCGATCTCGGCGATCCACGGCGCCGGCACCGGTGACCTCCTCGATCAGGTGATCAGCTTCCTGCCCCCCACCAGCGAGGAGGGCGGCGAGGAGCCGATCCAGATGGCGATCATCGGCCGGCCCAACGTGGGCAAATCCAGCCTGCTCAATGCCATCTGCGGCGAGCAGCGGGCGATCGTGAGCCCGATCCGCGGCACCACCCGCGACACGATCGACACCACGGTGGAGCGCGAGAACCACACCTGGAAGATCCTCGACACCGCCGGCATCCGCCGCAAGCGCTCGGTGAACTACGGCCCCGAGTTCTTCGGCATCAACCGCAGCTTCAAGGCGATCGAGCGCTCCGATGTGTGCGTGCTGGTGATCGATGCCCTCGATGGCGTCACCGAGCAGGATCAGCGCCTGGCCGGCCGCATTGAAGAAGACGGCCGCGCCTGCGTGGTGGTGGTGAACAAGTGGGATGCGATCGAGAAGGACTCCCACACCATGCCGGCGATGGAGAAGGAGCTGCGCGCCAAGCTCTATTTCCTCGACTGGGCGCCGATGCTGTTCACCTCGGCCCTCACCGGCCAGCGAGTGCAGAGCATCTTTGCCCTGGCCCTGCTGGCGGTGGAGCAGCACCGCCGCCGGGTGAGCACCTCGGTGGTGAATGAGGTGCTCACCGAGGCCCTCAGCTGGCGCACGCCGCCCACCAGTCGCGGCGGGCGGCAGGGGCGGCTGTACTACGGCACCCAGGTGGCCACCCGGCCGCCCAGCTTCACCTTGTTCGTCAACGACCCCAAGCTGTTCGGCGACACCTACCGGCGCTATGTGGAGCGCCAGATCCGCGAGAGCCTGGGCTTCGAGGGCACGCCGATCAAGCTGTTCTGGCGCGGCAAGCAGCAGCGCGATGCCGAGCGGGATCTGGCAAGGGTGAAACGCTAGTGGTCTGAACCGGCGTGGAGCCAAGGGGAGAGAATCGCACCTGAGTGGATTTCCTGCGCCAGCTGCCGATCGGCCAGTTCGTGGCCGAGGAGTCCGGGGTCGCCGGGGCCAGGGGTGGCAGCTGGCTGCGGCGACTGGATCCCCGCCTGAAGCTGGCCTGGACCGTGGCCTTCCTGGTGACACCGATCCTGGCGGGGCCGCTGTGGCGGCTGGCCCTGGTGGGTCTGCTGTTGCTGATCACGGCCCTGAGTGGTCTGCCCTGGCGGCTGTGGCGCCGCAGTGTGCCCCTGCTGCTGGGGCTGGCCCTGCTGGTGGGGGGACTGGCCGCTTTCCTGCCGGCTGGTGGGGTGGCGGAAGGGCAATTGCAGCGGCCGCCGGATGAGGTGCGGCTGGATGCCGGATCCCCCTTGCAACCGCCACCGCAGAGCAGTGGTCTCTCCTGGGAAGTGCTGCGCTGGGGCCCCTTCCAGCTGGGCCCCGTCAGTGCCGGGCCCCTGGTGGTGAGCCGGCGATCGGCTGAACTGGGCCTCAACGGAGCCACCCTGCTGTTCACCCTGGTGCACAGCGCCAACCTGCTGCTGCTCACGACGCCGCCGGAGGAACTGGTGTGGGCGATCAGCTGGTCGCTCACACCGCTGGCCCGCCTGGGCTGGCCGGTGGAGCGCCTGGGCTTCACCCTGCTGCTCTCCCTGCGCTTCCTGCCCCTGGTGCAGGAGGAGCTCCAGAACCTCCTCCGGGCTGTCGCCACCCGGGCGGTGAACCTGAAACGGCTGGGATGGCGGGCCTCTCTCGCCCTGGTGCTGGGGATGGCAGAGCGCCTGCTGGCCAACCTGCTCCTGCGGGCCGAACAGGGGGCGGAATCCCTGCTGGCCCGAGGTGGGACCTGGTTGCCACCCGAACAGCTTCACGTGCCCCCGGCGCAGCCGGGCGCCGGGCGCCACTGGCTCAACCTGGTGGCGATGCTCTTCCTGGCCGCGCTGTTGCTGCTGAGGGCAAGCGCCGTCGGCGCGCTGTGACCTTAAATACCATCAGAGCATCGGGCTGAGTGACTAAGGAGCGCTATCTCAACCACCCCACCTTCGGGATGCTCTACCGGGTCTCGCCGGTGGCTGAGGGGCGTGATCTCTACGCCACCCTCTATGCCCAGCGCATCTTTTTTGTGGTGACCCTGCAGCCGCGGGGCGCCAGTTTCGAGGTGATCCCCCTGATGGATGCCCGCCATTTCGCTGAGCAGAATCTCAGCCGGGCCCGCCGTGAAGGTCCTGAAGTGCACGCCTACTGGCGCCTGTTGTTTGACCAGACCTTCATCTGACGGCCCCGCCGCCCTCCCCTCCCCTCCCAGCGAGCTTGCCGCGCGGCTGGCGGCCCTGCAGGCGGCCCTGCCCGCGGGGGCGCGGCTGCTGGCGGTGAGCAAGGGCCAGCTGGCCTCCCAGCTGCGGCTGGCGGTGGGGGCCGGTCAGCGCAGCTTCGGTGAGAGTCGGTTGCAGGAGGCGATCGCCAAACAGGCAGAGCTCGCCGATCTGGAGCCCCTCGACTGGCACTTCATCGGCCGCCTGCAGGCCAACAAGGTGCGCGGTGTGCTGCGCCATTTCGGCACGATCCACTCCCTCGACAGCCTCCCCCTGGCCCAGCGGGCGGCCCGGATCGCTGCGGAAGAGACCTTGAGCCCGGCGGTGCTGTTTCAGGTGAAGTTGCGGCCTGATCCCGGTAAGACCGGCTTCAGTGCCGAGGAGCTGCGCCAGGCCTGGCCCCGGTTGGCGGCGCTGGCCCCCCTGCGGCCCGTGGGGCTGATGACGATTGCCCCCCTCGGCCTCTCGCCTGGCGAGCGCCAGGCCCTGTTTGCCGATTGCGCGGCCCTGGCGCGGGAACTGGGCCTGCGGGAGCTCTCGATGGGGATGAGCGGCGACTGGCCTGAGGCCGTTGCCGCCGGCAGCACCTGGGTGCGGATCGGCAGCACCCTCTTCGGTGCCCGCCCCGGCAACGGATCGCCCCAATAGCTTGCGGCCACTGGCATGGGACGCTATTCAGGTTGAAAGCATTCTCCGAGGTCCGCTCCGTGTCGTTGTTCTCCCGCCTGCGCGCTGTCGTTTCCGGCGATGACTACCTCGACGGCGCCTACGACGACGAACTCGACTACGACGGCGGCGAGCTTG
This sequence comes from Cyanobacteria bacterium M_surface_10_m2_119, assembly GCA_016882525.1. GTDB lineage: Bacteria > Cyanobacteriota > Cyanobacteriia > PCC-6307 > Cyanobiaceae > NIES-981. The sequence continues at coordinate 5,698 of VGPU01000051.1, forward strand.
ATCAGCCCGCAGCCACCAGCTCCACCAGCCGCTCCAGTGCCCTGGCCCTGAGCACCGACTTCAGCAGTGATGACCCGTTCGCCGGCACCAACGTGATCGGCATGCCGGGGATCTCCACCACGGCGGCGGAAGTCACTCTGATGGAGCCCCGCAGCTTCGACGAGATGCCCCGGGCGATTCAGGCCTTGCGTGAGCGCAAGACCGTCATCCTCAACCTCACGATGATGGAGCCCGACCAGGCCCAGCGGGCCGTGGACTTCGTGGCCGGCGGCACCTTCGCCATCGATGGCCATCAGGAGCGGGTGGGCGAGAGCATCTTCCTCTTCGCTCCCAGCTGCGTGAATGTCACCACCGCCGGCGGCGAGGAGGCGGCTTCGCCCACCGTTGTGAGCCGGGAGGCCGAAGCCGACCTGCCTGCCGCCCCCAGCCCCGCCTGGGCACGCCAGGACGGCGGCTTCTGAGCCGACCGGACGGCGCGCTCCCCCCTGCTGTGCTGCCAGCAGCGTCTCCTGAGCCCGGACCTCAGCTGGGCATCGTCGGCCTCGGTCGCATGGCCCAGGCCCTGCTTATCCCCCTGCTGGAATCGGGCCTGATCAGCCCGCCCGGTGTGCAAGCTGCCGTGGCCTCTCACGCTTCTGCGCAACGGCTCTCAGAGGCCCATGGGCTGGCCGTGAGCACCGACGCCGAAGCGGCCTGGGCGTCGCCGGTGGTCCTTCTGGCCGTCAAGCCCCAGCAGCTCGAGGCGGTCGCGGCCGCGGTGCCTCCCAAGCGTGGGGGCCTGTTGATCTCGGTGCTGGCCGGGGTCACCCTGCAGCGGCTGCAGCGGCTCCTGCCCGCCTGGCGTTGCGTGCGGGCGGTGCCGAACACGCCGGCCCTGGTGCGCCAGGGGCTCACGGGCCTCGCCTTCGCCGCCGAGGTCTCCGCCGCGGAGCGCGACTGGGTGCGGCAGCTGTTTGCCCTGGTGGGCGAGGTGGCTGAACTGCCGGAAACCCAGCTTGATGCCTTTCTGGCCCTCACCTCCTCCGGGCCTGCCTTCATCGCCCTGGTGGCGGAGGCGATGGCCGACGGCGCCGTGGCGGCCGGCCTGCCCCGTGCTCTGGCCCAGCATCTGGCCCACCGCACCCTGGCCGGCACCGCCGCCCTGCTGCATGAGCAGGAGCTGCATCCGGGCATGCTCAAGGACATGGTGAGCAGTCCGGGCGGTACCACCATCGCCGGCCTGCGCCATCTCGAGCGCCAGGGGTTGCGGTCGGCCCTGATCGAAGCCGTGGTGGCCGCGGCGGAGCGCAGCCGCCAGCTGGCCTGAGGGTCGCCTGGGTTCCTGGTCAGGACCGCTGGCCAGGGGTTGTGGTCAGTTGCTGTCGGGCCCGGCGCGCCGCTCCCCGAGCCGCGGTTCGGTGCCGGCCAGCAACCGGGCCAGGTTGCTGCGGTGGCGCCAGATCACCAGGGCGCTGGTGAGCAGGGCGAGGGCCAGGTAGGGCCAGCGCAGGCCCATCCCCTGGTCGTGGAACCAGCCCAGCATCAGCAGGGGCAGGCCCACGGCCGCCACCACGCTGGAGAGCGACACGATCCGGCTCACGCTCAGCACCGCCAGGAAGATCCCGAAGCAGGCCAGGCCCACCGGCCAGGTCAGGCCGAGCAACATACCCAGGGCGGTGGCCACGGCCTTCCCGCCCCGCCACCCCAGCCACACCGGCCAGATGTGGCCCGCCAGGGCTGCCAGGCCCGCCGCCACCACCCAGCTGTCGGTGCTCCAGTTGGCCGTCCCGGCGTCATTCAGCGGGACGCCCAGCGGCTCGAGCACCGCCTTGGCCAGCAGCACGGCGGTCGTGCCCTTGAGCACGTCGACCAGAAACACCACCAGGGCCGGTCCCTTCCCCAGCACCCGCAGCACGTTGGTGGCACCGGTGGACCCGGAGCCCTCCTGGCGGATGTCGATGCCCCGCAGCCAGCGGCCAGCCAGGTAGCCGGCCGGGATGGAGCCGAGCAGGTAGCCGGCCAGCAGCGCGAACAGGGCGAGCAACATCGAGGGTGGGGCGGGGGATTGCGGGGTGGCGGAGAGCGGGAAGGAAGCAGATGCCGGGACTCGGCTCAGTAGAACTCCTCTTCGCTGACCAGTTCGCCGGGCCCTGGGGCGAAGGCCAGCCAGAGCGGAAATTGCAGGATGGGAATCTCCACCACCTGCTGGGCCGCATCGATGACGATGAAGGGCAGTTCTCCCCGCTCTTCGAGTCGGTCTGCCCGCTCGATCAGGGCATCCGCCCGCTCGAACAGCACGATGCCGCTGCTGGGGCCGAAATCCTCCCGGGAGAGCCCGAGGCAATCCTGCAGGCTGCGCCGCCATTCGCCCAGCCGTTCCGGCTGCCCTGCGAGCACCAGGGTCTGGAAGCGGTCGCCGTAGAGCTCACCGAGGATGGCGATGGCCGCGGCCGTGATCAGCCCATTGCGGTTGCGGCTGCCACTGCTCGGTTGGGCACCGCGTCCCCCCTGCTCCAGAAACCAGCTCTCCAGGCAGCCCGCTGCCCCTGCCTCCAGGCTGCGCCGCAGCTTCCAGGGATCGGCGTAGAAGTCGGGCTGGCCCTGAAAGCGCTCCAGGCTCTGGCGGATCAGTTCCTGATCGGCGCCAAAGAGACCCGCCTGGCCGGCAGCCGCCGCTCCCCCGTTTTCGCTGGCTGCCGTCGTCGCCGCCGGGGCGCTGGCGTCGAGGGGAGAGGGCTGCACCAGCACCTGCTGGGGGACCAGCTCCACCTGTTCCGCGGCCACGGCCAGGTCCTGAAGTGCCCCCACCAGATAATCCTGAAAGCCCTTGACCCGCCGGGCCACGGTGTCTGCCTGGCCGGAGAAACTGCTCGCGATGTCCTGCTGAATCGCCTCGCGGCGCGCCTCCAGCTCGCCGATGTCCCGGCGGAGCTGGTCCCGTTCCCGGCGAAGCTCCTGCAGGGCCAGCTCTTGCCAGGTCTCGCCCGGGGTATGGGCGCTCGGGGTGGTGTCTCCCTGGGGGGACAGGGGAGATTCAGATGTGGGGGACTCGGTCATCGGGCGTCGGGGGCAGGGCCGGGATCGGCGGAGGGGCCCAGCAGGGGCAGGTGGGTCTCCAGCTGTTGGCGCAGGCTGCTCGGGTTGAACAGCACCGGCAGGAAATGAATGCTCCGCTGCTCCCGGAAATAGAACAGCACCGGCAGGCCTGGCCAGAACAGGCGCCAGCTCAGCCAGCTCTCGTAGGGAAACCGGCGCAGCAGGGTGTCCTGGCGCCACACCAGCAGCGCATCGCCACTGAATTCCAGCCGCAACAGGGCCGTCTGCAGGACCAGAAACAGGCCGAAGCCGCTGATCACCAGGGCCACCAGGGGGGCTCCGGGCCAGAGGGGCCAGAGTCCCAGGCAACCGGCCCCCAGCACCACCACACCCAGGGCCACGCCGTAATGGGGGGTGAGGGTGACGCTGGCGGCCTGTGGCTGCGGGGGGGCAGGGGTGTGGGTCGACATGGCAGGAGTCAGCCGAACAGCAGTTTGGTGAGCAGGGCGTCCATCAGGGCCACCGTGACCAGGATCATCACCACGGCTCCGGTGGTGCTGGTGCCCACCTCCTTGGGGCCGCCGCGGGTGGTGAGTCCCCAGCCGCAGGCGATCACGGCAATCTGGAGCCCGAACACCAGGGCCTTGAGCAGCATCGACGGCAGGTCATCGGGCTCCATCCAGGTGCGCACCGAGTTCCAGAACACCGCCGGGGGGATGTTGTAGAGCCAGGTGCTGCTCACCTGGCCCGACCAGATCCCCACCCAGAAGAACAGCAGACACTGCACCGGCGCCATGATGACCATGGCCAGCACCCGCGGCACCACCAGATACTGCACCGGGTCGGTGCGCAGCATGGTGATCGCGTCGATCTGCTCGGTGACCTTCATCGTGCCCAGCTGGGCGGCATAGGCGGTGGCCACCTTGCCGGTGAGCAGGGTGGCGGTGAGCAGGGGGGCGATCTCCCGGGAGAGGCCAAGGGCCAGCAGGCCGCCTACCGCCGCATTGGCCCCCTGCTTGGAGAGTTCTGCCACCACCTGGATGTTGAACACGGTGCCGGCGGCAAGGGCGGTGATCAGCACGATCAGGAAGCTCGCCGGACCGGCTTCCAGCAGTTCCTGCATCAGGTCGTTGAAGCCGATCTGGCCGCGGGCGATGGCGCTCACCGCCTGGCCGCCGATCAGGGCACTGGCGCCGAGGCGTCTGAGCCAGCGGGGGGCAGGCAGCCGGGGAAGGCGGGTCATGGCTGCAGGGTGGCGCGCTGGGGCCAGCGTCGCACCACCAGCAGGCCGAGCACCACAAGGATTGCCGGAATCAGGCCCATGCACAGGCGGATGGCCACCAGGGCGCTGGTGGGCTGGTCGCTGCCCTGGATGGCGGCGTAGCCACTGAGGCTGAGCAGATTCCCGAAGAAGAGCAGGGCCAGGCTGATGCAGAGCTTCTGGCCCAGCACCATCCAGGCGCTGTACTGGCCGGCAGGCCGCTCCGGGTCGGCATCGATGGCATCGGGCAGCAGGGACCAGGGAATCAGGTAGGCACAGGAGGCTCCCAGGCCGGCCACCACGATCGTTCCCACCAGCAGCACCAGGCGGGCGATGTTCCCAGCCGAGCCCAGCGGCGTGATGGCCGCGTTGAGTGGTGGCAGCACCATGGCCAGGGCGCAGCCTCCGATCCAGAGGGCTGAGCCCAGGTGCAGGGCCCGGATCCGTCCGCCCCGGCGGCTCACCCCGTTCCAGACCCACAGCCCGGCCAGGGTGCTCACCATGAAGGGCAGGAGAATCCAGTTGCTCCAGCTCTCCGGCAGGCGCAGCACCACCGGCAGGTAGATGAGGGCGGCGGTCTGCATGATCTGCAGGCCGCACCAGAGCAGGAGGTAGAGCCCGAGTACCCGGAGGAAGCGCCCATTGCGCCCCACCCGGCTGAGCAGGCGTCGGGTGGTGCCCTCGTCGCGGATCGGCCGCTGGCAGTGCAGGGCGCTGGGGGCAAGGCCCCAGCCGCAGGCCAGGGTTGAGCCGGTCACCAGCAGGCCGGTGAGCAGACCCACCCGCAGGTAGCTCGCCGGGTTGCTGTGGTCCTGCAGCAGCAGTCCCCCCAGCACGATGCCCACCAGGCTGGCAATGATCGAGCCGGTGAAGCGGGCCGTGTTCAGCCGGGTGCGCAGGGTGACACTGCCGGTGAGCTCGGCGGCCAGGGCCGAATAGGGCAGGTTCACCGCCGTGTAGAAGGTCTGCGCCAGGGTGGAGATCACCACAAACACCGCAAACCGCACCCACACCCCGCCCGGTGGCACCCACCACATCGCCGCCATGGTGATGCCCAGCGGCAGGGCGCAGCCCAGGATCCAGGGCAGGCGCGGGCCCCAGCGGCTCTGGGTCTTGTCGCTGAGCCAGCCCACCACCGGATCGTTGATGCCGTCCCAGAGGCGGCCCACCATCAGCACCAGCCCCGCCATCCAGGGCGGCAGGCCCGCGGCCGAGGTGTAGAAGACGAACAGGTAGAAGCCGATCAGGGACGCCGCCATGCCCGTGCCGGCATCCCCCAGGCCGTAGGACCAGAGCAGCCGCTGCCGCGCGGCACCACGCAGGGTGTCCGCATCCCGGCAACTGGGGGCCTCAGGGGGCATGCAGGAGGAAGGCCACTGGATCGCAGGTCATAATGGCCGAGTCTGATCAGCGGCATGGGCCCTGGGCCCCGGCTGCCTCAGAACCCGAAAACTGGCGTCCAGACCAGTTTCGGCCGCACCTTTCGCTGTTCGGTGGGCAGGCCAAGGGATCCTTCTCAGGGTGCCCTGCTCCGAATCAGGCCTCAAAAACTTCTGTTTTCGGGCTCAAAAGCTGGAACAGTTTTTGACTCAAAGGTGCATTTTTGCGGGCGTAGTTTAGTGGTAAAACCTCAGCCTTCCAAGCTGATGATGCGGGTTCGATTCCCGCCGCCCGCTCTATTGCTCACTCCTGGTCCAGGGGGCCAGGAGTCCCTTGGGTGGTCATGGATGTTTTCCCCAGGCCAGAGCGAAAGCCGGCGCTTGGCCGCGTGGTGAGCCTCGGGTCCTGGGGAAAAAGCAGCCCGAAGGTGTGGAAAACGGGGGCTTGCTGTGGGAAAGCCCGGCTCACTGTGCCCTGTTCCCTTGGCCTGGCCTGAGCTCAGAGGCTGATGCCCTCCAGCAGGCGCGACGACACCATCACCATCAGGCTTCGGCTTTCCAGCGGGGCCCCCCGCGGTTTCCAGGGCTTGGGATCGCTCGGCAGGTCGGTGCCTGCTGACAGGGCCGTATCCAGCACCCGCAGCCAGCCGGAGGGGCACACCGGCAGGTCGAAGTGGATGGCGCGGCTGAAGCCGTTCATGCCGCACCACAGCAGCGGACCCTGCACGGCGTCGTTCAGGCTCCAGGCCAGGGTGTGGGACCACTCGGCCCAGTCGGGACGGCCGATCTCCACGCCGTGCCACTGGCGCCAGAGGCGGGGATGGTCCTCGTTGCGCCGCAGGGGCCTCTCCGGCAGGGGCAGCTCCGGATTGAGCAGCTCGATCAGGTGGTGGCGCAGCTTGAGCAGGCGCTGGAGGTAGGTGCGCAGGGCGAGATCCTCGGCGTCGGGTTGCCAGTGCATCCAGCCCAGGGGATTGTTCTGGCACCAGGTGTTGTTGTTACCCCCCTGGCTGCGGCGCACCTCATCGCCCATCAGCAGCATCGGCACGCCCGGGGCCAGCAGCAGGGTGGCCAGCAGGTTGCGCAGCTGACGCTCCCGCAGGGCGGTGATGGCATGGTCGCTGCAGGGGCCCTCCACCCCGTGGTTCCAGCTGTTGTTGTGGTTGTCGCCGTCGCGGTTGTTCTCGCCGTTGGCCAGGTTGTGCTTGCCGTTGAAGCTCACCAGGTCAGCCAGGGTGAAGCCGTCGTGGGCGGTGAGGAAGGTGACGCACTGGCCTGGATGGGGCAGGCGGGGCTGGAACAGGTCGGGGCTGCCGCTCAGCCGCAGCCCCAGCCCCCAGGCGGTGTTCTCGTCGCCCTTCCAGAAGCGGCGCACGTCGTCGCGGAAGCGGCCGTTCCAGGTGGCGACCCGGCGGGCCGGGAAGTCGGCCAGCTTGTAGAGACCGCCACAGTCCCAGGGTTCGCTGATCAGTTTGAGATCGGCCAGTTCCGGGTCGGCCTCCATCGCCTCGAACAGGGGCGGCTGCTCCAGCGGCTGCAGGTTGTCGCCGCGGCTGAGGGCGATGCCGAGGTCGAAGCGGAAGCCATCCACCCCCAGTTCCGTGGCCCAGCAGCGCAGGGATTCGAGGATCAGCCGCCGCACCAGGGGCCGGTTGGCGGCGATCGTGTTGCCGCAGCCGCTCACATCCTGGTAGTGGCCCTCGATCGACTGCTGGTAATAGAGGCTGTCGCCAAAGCCCCGCCAGCTGAGGGTGGGCCCGTGCTGGTTGCCCTCGCTGGTGTGGTTGTACACCACGTCGAGGATCACCTCGATGCCGGCCTGGTGGCAGGCGCTCACCAGCTGGCGCACCTGGTCGCGGGCGGAGAGGGGATCGCTGCCCACCAGATAGTCCGGGTGGGGGGCCATCCAGCTGATCGGGCTGTAGCCCCAGTGGTTCTGGCGTCCCTCGGGCGCATCCGCGGGATCGAAGGCCATCACCGGCAGCAGCTCGATCGCCGTGATGCCCAGGTCCTGCAGCTGGGGCAGGGTGTCGATCACGCCGAGCAGGCTTCCCTGGCGTTCCGCCGTGACCGGACAGCCCGCACCGCGCGTGAACCCGCCCACATGGAGTTCGTAGATGACGCTGCGTTGCCAGCTGTGGCGAGGCCGGGGGGCCCGCTCGAAATCAAACCGCTCGCGCTCCGTCACCACCCCCTTGAGGCAGCAGGCGGTGTTGGGCACCCCGCCCACCGCCGCGCCCCGCGCATAGCTCTGCCAGCCCGCGATGGCGCGGGCACAGGGGTCGAGCAGCACCTTGGAGGGGTTGAAGCTGTGGCCACCGGGCTGCAGCGGGCCGTAGACCCGGTAGCCGTAACAGGTGCCGAGTCCGGCCCCCTCCACCTCCGCGTGCCAGTGGTCCCCCGAGCGGTGCGCGCTGCCGGTCAGTTCCACCACCCGCTCCGGTTCGCTGGCGTCGCCGGTGGCAAACAGCAGCAGCTCCACCCGGGTGGCCAGGGGGGCCACCACGGAGAAGTTCACCCCACGGCGGGAGAGGCTGGCCCCCAGGGGCCAGGGCTGGCCTCGGTGGACGGCACCAGCCTGGCTGCTGGGGCTGGCGAGGGTTGCGGGGCTGGAGGGGGGCAGCAAGGGGCCGGGCCGGCTTGACCCACAAACTAGGCAGCAGTGCAAGCAGGACCCGGTGTCGCTTGAGAGTCCTCACCAGGAGGGTGGCCGCCCTCCCCAGCAGGTGCGGCCCGACCTGTGGCTGTTCGCCCCGAGTCGCGACAGCCAGGGCGGCAGCAGTTGGCTGTTGGATGGAGCGGCCTGGGGCCTGGATGGCGATCTGCTGATCGACTGTCCGGCTTGGACCGAGGCCAACAGCGCGGCTCTGGCGGCCCGGGGACGGCGGGGCACGATCGTGCTCACCAGCCGGGAAGGCCATGGTCGCTGCCGGCGCTTCCAGGAGGCCCTGGGCTGGGAGGTGGTGGTGCAGGAGCAGGAGGCCTATTTGCTGCCCGGTGTGCAGCGTCTGCGCACCTTCGCCAACCAGCTTGAGCTCGGCCCGGCGGCCCGGCTCCTCTGGACGCCGGGCCCCACGCCCGGTTCCTGTGTGCTGCACCTGCGCAGCGCTGGCGAGGATGGCCTCTTCTGCGGTCGCCTGCTGTTGCCCCAGGCGCCTGGCCGCCTGGCCCCCCTGCGCACGGCGCGCACCTTCCACTGGCCGCGCCAGCTGCGCAGCCTGGCGGCCCTGCGCCAGTGGCTGCCGGCCGGCTCACCCGACTGGATCGCCTGCGGGGGCGGGCTGGGCGCCCTGCGCGGCGAGAAGCTCGTGGGCCAGGGTGCGGCCCTGCTGGCAGCCCTGTTGGAGGCCCCCTCAGGGGCTCCCTGAGGGCTCCAACGGCCCGGCCAGCCAGGTGCTGGATGGGCAACTCCACACCAGATCCATTGCGGCGCGACGCTTTTCTGTTGCGATGCCGCGGTGTGCCCCATACCATTGGCGCGCTCAACACCAGGGCCGTCGGGTCTTCCGGCTCGCCATTCCCTGACCGCCGCTCCAGAGGCTTCCCCTTCCCATGAACAAAGCAGACCTCGTCAATCTTGTGGCTGCCCGCACCGAGTTGACCAAGACCGACGTGGCCCAGGTCGTCGATGCCCTGATCGACACCATCATTGATTCGGTGGTGGATGGCAAGAAAGTGTCGATCCTGGGTTTCGGCTCCTTTGAGCCCCGTGACCGCTCCGCTCGCCAGGGCCTGAACCCCAAGACCGGCGAGAAGATCAAGATCGAGGCCAAGCGGGTTCCGGCCTTCACCGCCGGCAAGATGTTCAAGGACAAGGTGCAGGGCGTGGGCTGAGCGCTCGCGTTCTGGCTGCGCTGGTCGGCTCTGGCAGTTGCGGTGCTGAGATGGGCCGGTGAGTTCCACCGGCCCCGATTCCGGCGCTGTCAGCCCGCCGCCCCTCCCCCTGCACGTGGTGGAGCAGTTCGCCGTCGGCCTGCAGCTCCGCAACCAGGGGTACCGGGGGCGCTTTGCGCCTTCGCCCACCGGCCCACTCCACGCCGGCAACCTGCGCACGGCCCTGCTGGCCTGGCTGAGTGCGCGACTGGCGGGGGGCGTGATCCTGCTGCGCATCGACGACCTCGATGCACCCCGCAATCGGCCGGGGGCCGTGGAGGCCTTGCAGGCCGATCTTGCCTGGCTGGGGCTCACCTGGGATGGGCCCGTGGAGCTGCAGAGCCGGCAGCGCGGGCTCTACGCCACGGTGCTCTCGGGCCTGCGCCGCGGTGGCTGGCTTTACCCCTGCCGCTGCAGCCGGCGGATGCTGGCCGACGTGTCGGCCCCCCATGGGGCCTCCCCCATCTATCCAGGCACCTGTCGCCGGCAGCCGCCCGATTGGTCTGCCCGTGGTGGGCGGCTGCCCAGCTGGAGGCTGCGGCTGCCCCCTGGGTCAATCCGCTGGCAGGAGCGTCATGCCGCCCCTGGCTGTCTTGACGCCGCCACCCAGGTGGGGGATGTGGTGCTGCGTCGGGCCGATGGCTTTCTTGCCTATCACCTCGCCACAGCCGTGGACGAGCTGCGGCTCGGCATCACAGAAGTGGTGCGCGGGGTTGATCTGTGGCCAGCCACCGGGCCCCAGGTGGCGCTGATGGGGCTGCTGGGGATGGCGCCACCGGCCTACGGCCATGTGCCACTCCTCTGTGATGGGCGGGGCCAGCGGCTGAGCAAGCGCGACGGCGCTGAGGGTCTGGAGGGAATGCGCCGGAGAGGCCTGGATGCACCGGCGGTGATCGGGCTCCTGGCCGCCGGCGCCGGGCTGGTGCCGGCGGGCAGCCGTCTCAGTGCCACCGAGCTGCTGCAGGAGGTCAGGCCGCAGGCCCTGGCACAGGCCCTGCAGGCTTAAGGAAGGTTTCGGGATCGCCGGGGGTAAATCCCCCCACACTGGTGCCATTCTCCAACGGCTCCTGGCGAGCGCAGTCGTGATGACATCCCCTCAGCAGCCCCGCTCCGCGGCTGCGATCCCCTGTCCCTGTTGTGGGGGCAGCGGCATGCTGCGCCTCGGCGACCAGCGGTACCGCACCTGCATGAACTGCCTGGGCCAGGGGCGTCTCCTGGCCGCCACCCCAGCCACGACGTTCGCGGAGGTGCTCCAGGCCGAGGTGATTCCGCTGGAACCGCGCAGGATCAACGCGTCTGTTTCTTCTTCTGCTGCCAGATGAAGAATGCGGCGGTGCCCACGACCACTGCCAGGGGAGCAGCGGTGAGCAGAAGCAGGATCACGGCGGTCCAGTCGGTGTACATCGCTGCAGACGAAAACCTGGGCCATCATCCCAGGCCACGATCGCTGCTGGCGGCGCTTTCACTGCTTGTGGTGCTGAGCGGCCCATCGGCGCTGGCCGGGGTGGTCTTCGACAACTGCCAGCCCACGGCCGACGGGGGTGTCACCTGCGACACCCGGCCCACGGGCAACACGCGCATGGACGCCTTTGACGCGCGCTACGGGCTGTTGGATGAGGCGAGCCCCGGCTGGAACGAGTTCGAGCCTTTCCAAGGCGATGACGACATGTTCGGCGGCAACGAGACCTGAGCGGCGCGCTGGCCCCAGAGCTGCGGAGGACGAGTCGCCCACAGGATGAGCTGCCCACAGGACGAGCCTCTGCTGGTGGCCTTCCAGTGCACGCTCTGCCAGGTGAGCGTGGATCGCCGCGATCTCCTCAGGTCTCGCTCAGCCACCGCCTGGCCCACAGGCGATCGGTGCATCTGCCGTGCTGGACCGCTTCAGTCGCACGAGCAGGCCTTCCGCAACGCTTTCTCCACAATCGCTGACGCCGGGGCCCCGGGTGGCTAGCCAGAGAGCAGGCGGAGGCGAAGGCCGTGATGCTCCCGAAGCCCACCACCTTGGTGCAGTCCCCTGCAGCGAAGGGGGCACCCCCCCAGGCTCTGGAGCGCATCTCGCGGCTGATCCGCCAGCAGCGCGGTAGGGCCGACGCCCTGATCGAGGTGCTGCATCAGGTGCAGGAGCTCCACGGCTACCTGCCCCGGGAGGCCCTGGCCCAGGTGGCGCGGGAGCTGCGGCTGCCCCTGAGCCGGGTGTATGGCGTGGCCAGTTTCTATCACCTGTTCCGGTTGGAGGCCCCCACCGCCCACCGCTGTGCGGTGTGCCTGGGCACCGCCTGTTTTGTGAAGGGGGGCTCCGAGCTGGCCACCCGGCTGGAGCAGCGCCTGGGCCTGCGCCTCGACGATCCGGCCGGTAACGGCACCTGGGCTCTGGAGCACGTGAGCTGCCTGGGGGCCTGCGGTCAGGCGCCGGTGCTGGTGGTCGATGGCCGGCTGGAGCCGCGGCTGCCCCTCGACGATCCGGCGGCCCTGGAGGCCCGCTTCCGGGCCCTGGGGCTGGAGCCCTGCCCGGCCCGGGAGGGACGGCCATGACCCCGCCGGGGCCCGTGTTGCGCTGCTGCGGTGCCAGCGGCTGTCGCTTGGCGGGGGCGGAGGCCCTGCGCTTC
>VGPU01000052.1 GCA_016882525.1 Cyanobacteria bacterium M_surface_10_m2_119
GCAGCAGGAGAGCCCTGAAGACTTCGTGATCGCCACCGGTCGCCAGGAGAGCGTGCGCCGCTTCATTGAGCTCACGGCGCTGGAACTGGGCTGGGGCTCGATCCAGTGGGAAGGCGAGGGCATCCACCAGATCGGCCGCCGCAGCACGGGCGAGGTGGTGGTGCGCATCGATCCCCGCTACTTCCGCCCGGCGGAGGTGGAAACGCTGCTGGGGGATCCCACCAAGGCGCGCGAGAAGCTGGGCTGGACGCCCACCACCACGCTGGAAGAGCTGGTGGCCGAGATGGTGGCGGCTGACCGGGAGGAAGCGCGCAAGGAGGCAATCCTGCGGCTCAAGGGCTTCAACGTGGTGGGCTCGATGGAAAACCCACCCACCAATCCTCAGGCGGTGGCTCAGACGCAGGAGAAGCAGGGCTGATGAAGGCGCCCCTGATCACCCCGGCCGACCGCATCTTTGTGGCCGGCCACCGCGGCATGGCCGGCAGTGCGATCTGCAGGGCGCTGCAGCGCGCGGGCCATGGCGATACCTCCCAGGGCGGAGCCTTGCTCACCGCCACGCGCCAGGACCTGGATCTGCTCAACCTTGACGCGGTGCAGCACTGGTTCGCCGAGCACCGCCCCACCGTCGTGGTGCTGGCTGCGGCCAAGGTGGGAGGGATTGCAGCCAACAACACCTACCCAGCCGATTTTTTACTGGACAACCTCAAAATCCAGACCCATGTGATCGAAACGGCCTGGCGCAGTGGCGTGCGGCGCCTGCTCTTTCTCGGTAGTAGCTGCATTTATCCGAAGTTCGCTGAGCAGCCGATCCGGGAGGAGGCGCTGCTCACCGGTTCCTTGGAGCCAACCAATGAGTGGTATGCGATCGCCAAGATCGCCGGCATCAAGCTGTGTGCGGCCCTGCGCCTGCAACACGGTTTTGATGCGATCAGCCTGATGCCCACCAATCTCTATGGGCCGGGCGACAACTACCACCCCACGAATAGCCACGTGCTGCCGGCGATGATCCGCCGCTTCCACGAGGCGGCCCAGGCCAATGCCCCGAGCGTGACCTGCTGGGGCAGTGGCACGCCGCTGCGGGAATTCCTGCATGTGGATGACCTGGGCGAGGCCTGCGTGTTCGCGCTGGAGCACTGGGATCCGGGCAGCCCCGAGGCGCCGCTGGATGACTCGGGGACGCCACTGGCATTCCTGAATGTGGGCACTGGAGTGGATCTGAGCATCCGCGAGCTGGCTCAGAAGGTGGCCGCTGCTGCAGAGTTCCGCGGCACGATCCACTGGGATCCCAGCAAACCCGACGGCACCCCCAGGAAACAGCTGGAGGTGAGCCGCCTGGCCTCCCTGGGCTGGCAGGCTCGCATCCCCCTGGCCGAAGGACTGGCCCAGACCCTTCTTGACTTTGAGGGGACCCTGATCAGAGGTGGAGCTCGCCTGGGATGAGGCTCTTGCCCATGGCAGTAGGGATCGAGGGATTTCCACAGGAGCTCACTCGCTTCTGAGCCTGTTCAGCACAGCGCCTTCATCAGCACCGCCCTCGGCTACCTGCTGGGCCGCAGCCGATCCGGCTCGGATCGGGCAGGATTGGGGTCACGGCCAGACCCCTGATGGAGCCCCTGTCGATGGCGCCGAGTGCCTCTAACTCCGGGAACGCTGACTCCGGGACCAACGCCACCGGCCCCCTCCCCCAGCTGCCCGATTGGGTGGCCTGGTTGCAGGCGGGGCTCACCGCCCTGCTGGCGGTGCTCTTCCTGGTGATGCTGGGCAAGGCGCGGGTTCAGGCCGAGCGCATCGAGGAACTGCAGGAGCGGGTGCAGGGGCTGGAGAACAGCAGGGCCCTGGAGCGCACCACGGGCCTGGAGCAGCAGCTGCGCTCCACCGTGGAGCGCCTCCAGGCCCTGGAGCGCAGCAGCGCCCGCATCGATGTGCTCAGCGCTGAAAACAGTGCCCTGCGCGGCGAACTGCGCCAGCTGCGCCGCAGCGCCGCCAGCCCTGCGCTGCCCCCCGGTCCACGCCCGGAAGCGGCGGCCGGTCTCGATGCCAAACCGACCCCACCAGCCGCAGGGAGTGCTCCCACACCCCCACCGCCGGTGCGCCCCTGAACGCTGAGCGGGCAGGCCTTCAGCCCTTCACCGCATCGCCGCTGGCACTGGGGAGGATGTAGCGCTGCAGGCCGATGAACAGGGCCAGCACCGGCAGGATCGAGATGACAGCCCCCGCGGCCACGAGCCGCCAGTCGAGCGAGAAGCTGCTGGCCAGTTGCTGCAGGCCCAGCGGCAGGGTGTAGAGCTGGGGTTCATCGAGGATCACCAGCGGCCAGAGGAAGTCGCTCCAGGTGCCGATGAACACGAACATCGCCAGGGTGATGAGATCCGCCCGGGCCGCCGGGATCATCACGTTCCACCACTCCCCCAGCGGGGTGCAGCCGTCGCTGCGGGCCGCCTCCTCCAGCTCCACCGGCACCCCCAGAAAGCTCTGGCGCAGCAGAAAGATGCCGAAGGCGGTGGCGGCCTGGGGAATGATCAGGGCCCAGAGGGTGTTGCGCAGGCCGATCTGCACCATCAGCAGATACAGCGGAATCATCACCACCTGGAAGGGGATCAGGATCGTGGCCACCACCAGTGCCAGCACCAGGCCCCGGCCGGCGAAGCGCATGCGGGCCAGCGGATAGGCCGCCAGCGAGCAGAACAGCAGGTTCGCCAGCACCGCGAGGCCACTCACAATGGTGCTGTTGAGCAGGTAGCGGCCCATGGGCTGCTCGGCGAACAGCCGGCCGTAGGCCTCCAGGCTGGGCTGGGCCGGCAGTAGGGCCGGCGGGCTGGTGAAGATGTCTTCCGCCGGCCCCTTGAGCGAGGTGCTCACCAGCCAGAGCAGGGGCACCAGCATCGCCAGGGCCACCAGCAGCAGCAGGGCCAGCTGCAGGGCCGCCGCCAGGGAGCTGCGGCGCTGACCAGAAAACGGTTGGGCCATCAGGCGCTCGTGAAGGGGCTCAAACCGTGGTCACACCCGCGGGCGCTCGGCCAGGGGCAGGTCGCCCACCACAGGCAGCGGAGCCTTCTGGGGGTGCAGAGGCACGCTGCGGTTGCCGGCGATCAGCCGGTTGAGGGCATTGACGAAGGCCTGGGCAGCGGCCACCACGATGTCGGTGTCGGCGGCATGGCCGGAATAGAGCACGCCGTTCTGGCGCAGGCGGATCGTCACTTCGCCCATGGCGTCGATGCCCTCGGTGACGCTCTTCACCGAAAACTCCACCAGCTCATTGGGCACTTGGGCCAGGCGGTTGAGCGCCTGACACACCGCATCCACCGGGCCGGTGCCGATCGCCGCCTCGGTGAGCTCGGCACCATCGGCGTTGAGCAGCGTCACGGTGGCGGTGGGCTGCAGGCCAGTGCCGCAGCTCACCTGCACGGATTTGAGGGTGTAGCTGCCGTCGTCCTGCTGCTGCACCTGCTCGCTCACGATCGCCTCGAGGTCACGGTCGGTGATCTCGCGCTTGCGGTCGGCCAGCTCCTTGAAGCGGGCGAAGGCGTCATCGAGGTCGTCGCGGCTGAGCTCGTAGCCGAGCTCCTCCAGGCGGGCGCGGAAGGCGCTGCGGCCGGAGAGCTTGCCGAGGGAGATGCGGTTGTCGGTGAGGCCCACGGTGCGGGCGTCGATGATCTCGTAGGTGAGGCGGTGCTTGAGCACGCCGTCCTGGTGGATGCCGCTCTCATGGGCGAAGGCGTTGGCGCCCACGATCGCCTTGTTGGGCTGCACCGCCATGCCGGTGAGGTTGCTCACCAGTCGCGAGGTCTTGGTGATCTCCTCGGTGCGCACGCCGGTGAGCGGCTCCGTGCTCTCAGCCGGCCGGCCGAGGAAGGGATTGAAGTAACTGCGGCGCACGTGCAGCGCCATCACCAGCTCCTCCAGGGAAGCGTTGCCGGCCCGCTCACCGATGCCGTTGATCGTGCACTCGAGCTGACGGGCGCCGTTCTTCACGGCCTCGAGGAAGTTGGCCACGGCCAGGCCCAGGTCGTTGTGGCCGTGCACCGAGATCACGGCCTGATCGATGTTGGGCACATGGGCGTTGATGCCGGCGATCAGCTCGCCGAACTCCGCTGGGGTGGTGTAGCCCACCGTGTCGGGAATGTTGATCGTGGTGGCACCGGCCTTGATCGCCGCCTCAATCACCTCATACATGAACTCCGGATCGGAGCGGCCGGCGTCCTCACAGGAGAACTCCACGTCGTCGACGAGGGAGCGGGCGTAATCCACCATCTCGGCGGTGATCGCCAGCACCTCGGCGCGGGTCTTGCGCAGCTTGTGCTCGAGGTGGATGTCGCTGGTGGCGATGAAGGTGTGGATGCGCCGGTTGGCCGCCGGGGCCACCGCATCGGCGGAGGCCTTGATGTCGCCGGCGGCAGCCCGGGCCAGCCCGCAGATGGTCGGGCCATCCGGCGTGCCCACGGTGTCGGCGATGCGCTGCACCGCGTTGAAATCCCCGGGGCTTGCGAAGGGGAAGCCGGCCTCGATGATGTCGACCCCCAGGCGGGCGAGCTGCTGGGCGATCGCCAGCTTCTCTTCCAGATTCAGGCTGGCGCCGGGCGACTGCTCGCCATCGCGCAAGGTGGTGTCGAAGATCAACACCCGGCCGGGGTCGCGGGCCATCAAAAGGCTCCTTATGCGGAATAGCTATGAGTTAGCCCCATTCTAAGGGGTGGGGCAGGCGACTCCAAGCCACCCAGCCCTAGACCCGACCTCTCCCCTTGCCATTCCCATTCCCCTGGCCATTCCCATTCCCCTGGGCGCTTCCTCCGGGACTGCCGCCGTCAGTCCCGGCTGAGGCCACCAGCACACTGCCGCCCGAGCCGATCGTGGCGGTCCAGGCCTCCCCTCCCCAGGCTGCCGTGAAGCTCACGTTGTAGTCGCAGATCGCACCCCAATCCGAGACTGGAGTCAGCTGCATGCCCTCCGGGAAAACCGTCTGGCGATAGCCGTCGCCACTGCTCAATCCATAGGAACAGGCCCGGGCCTAGCTGCCCACGTAGAAACGGGCCACCACCGAACGCACCCGATCAAGGGCATTCACCTGGGCCCCGTAAGCGAGCCCTGCCAGCACCCCCAGCAGCACCACCACGATCATCAGCTCCGGCAGCGCGAAGCCCACAGCTGCAGCAGGCCCTCCCGGAGGAGAGGCCACACCAACAGCACGCAGACGTCGGACAGGAGCACCGTGCATCTACGGACCCGACGCCCCACTTCTTACGTGGATTCAATCTACATAAAAAACGAAAACGGCCACGGGCTGCGGTTGCGATGCGGATCAGGGCAAGCCCCCCCCCTGGCAAGGGCCCGTACACTGGCCCCACTGCGGCAGGGCCATAGCGATGGGCGATCCGGCCACGCGCGACCAGGCCGGCGAGCTGGCGATCGTCCTCCACGCCCACCTTCCCTATGTGCGCTCGAGTGAGCCGGGGTCGCTGGAGGAAGACTGGTATTTCCAGGCGCTCCAGGAGTGCTACCTGCCTCTGCTGGCAGTGCTCGAGGCAGCAGCGCAGGATCCCCGCCAACAGGCCCGCCTCACCCTTGGCCTCTCGCCCACCCTGCTCAGCCTGCTGGCCGACCGCCAGCTGAACGCCCGCTTCCTCCCCTGGCTGGTGACGCGCCAGCAGCTCCTGGAGGAGGCCCCCGCCGAGCACGCCGCCGCGGCCGCCCACCTCGGGGAGCAGCTGCACCAGGTGGAGGAGCTCTGGCTCGAGATCCAGGGCCAGCTCGTGCCGCGCTTCCGCCGGCTGCAGGAGCAGGGGGTGCTCGACCTGATCACCTGCGGCGCCACCCACGGCTACCTGCCCCTGCTGCGGGAGGTGCCGGAAGCGGTGCGCGCCCAGCTGCTCACGGCAGTGCGCGAGCACGAGCGCCAGCTGGGCGAGCGGCCCCTCGGCATCTGGCTGCCGGAATGCGCCTACTACGAGGGGCTCGACCGCCAGCTGCTCGAGGCGGGCCTGCGCTACTCCCTGCTCGATAGCCACGGCCTGCTCCACGCCCTGCCCCGCCCCCGCTACGGGGTGTTTGCACCGATCTGCTCTCCGGCCGGGGTGGCCTTCTTCGGCCGCGACGGCAACGCCACCCTGCCGGTGTGGAGCGCCCGCGAGGGCTACCCGGGCGACGGGGCCTACCGCGAATTCCACCGCGACATGGGCTGGGAGCTCCCCGACGACCAGCTCGCAGCCCTGGGTATCCCCAGCCGCCGGCCCCTCGGCCTGAAGCTGCACCGGGTCACCAGCCAGGGCTGCCCCCTCGACCGGAAGCAGCCCTATGCGCCGGAAGCCGCCGCCAGGCGAGTGCAGGAGCATGCCAGCGCCTATCTCCAGGGGCGCGCTGAAGAGCTGCAGCAACTGGCGGTCAGCATGGAGCCTGCGCCCCTGCTGGTGGCCCCCTTCGATGCCGAGCTGTTCGGCCACTGGTGGTTTGAGGGGCCCCAGTTCCTGGCTGCCCTCTTTCAGCAGGCAGCCAGCACCGGCGTGCGCCTGGTGACCCTGCGCGAGGTGCTGCAACGCCCCCGCCCCCTGCAGGTGTGCCGCCCCTCCCCCAGCAGCTGGGGGCAGGGGGGATACCACGACTACTGGCTCAACGAGAGCAACGACTGGGTGATTCCCGAGTGGCAGAGGGCGTCACGGGCGATGGTGCGCCGGGTCAACCGCGGTGTTGCCAGCCCCGCCCAACGGGACCTGCTCACCCAGGCCGGCAGAGAACTGCTGCTGGCCCAGAGTTCCGACTGGAGCTTCATCCTCCGCGCTGGCACCACCACCGAGCTGGCACGGGAACGCATCCAGCGACACCTGGATCGCTTCTGGCGCCTGCTCGATGCGATCGACAACGGCACCTCCCTCCCAGAGCAGTGGCTGCAGGCAGTGCAGCGGGAGGATGGCCTCTTTCCCCAGCTCAACGCGGCCGACTGGGTGAGCCGCAACGCCTCCCCGGCCATCGAGACCTAGGCCAGACCTGGGGCAAGCGAACCGCCCCCATCTCAACTGCCTGCGGGCCAGAGAAGACGCAGCGCCAGAGCCAGCTCCCGCCCCTGCATGCCCATCAAGCCCAGCCGCACCGCCCAGGGGGCCTGGGCAAACAACCGCAGCATGGCGGCCAGCAGCTCGGCCACCGTGGCGGAGTTGGCCAAAAAGCCATACCACTGGTCCTCATGCAGGGCAAAGAAGGTGGCGAAGTGGGCCCGCAACTGCGGCTCGCTGAAGCGCATCAGCTTTTCCAGGCCGAACTGATACAGGGCGTGCTTGCGGCGCAGAGACAGGGGCCAGAGGGCCTGCCAGCCCGTGCGAGCCAAGGCCACCGAACCCGCCTGGGGATCGGCCTGCAGATGGGCAGCCAGCGCTGCAGCCACCGCCGGGGCCCGCCGCAGCAGCGAGCCCACCATGTACCCCGAGGCCGGATGCACCATCGACGCTGCCCCACCAAAACCGAGCACCGGCTGCTCCAGATCCGGCAGGGGCAGGTTCATCGGAAACAGGCAGAACTCCTCATGCTCCACCTGCTCCACCACAACACCGCGATGGGCCAGCCGACGCTCCAGCCGCTCCCGCAGCGTGGCGTAGGGCACGGGCGGCGCCAACGCCAGGGAGGTCTCTTCCACAAAGAAGCGGCCCTCGCCCAGATCCATCGCATAGAGAAAGGTGGGGGGCTCAGCCCGCTCCGCCGCCGTGAGGTGGTCGCTGCGGTAGTCCATCAGCACGAACTGGCCCGGCTCCACCGGCGGCGCCGAACAACGCCCCACAATCCCGTAGGCAGCCTGCCCAGCCACCGGCCCCTCATCGGGCCGCTGCACAAACACGGGCTGATGACCGGTGGCATCCACCAGCAGACGGGTGAGATGGTGGCTGCCATCGGCGCATTGGAGCCGGGTGAGCGCGCTTGGCGGCTCCAGGTCAAAACGCTTGGCCTGGCCCTGCAGCAGCACCACGCCGCCGCGCTCACAGGCCGCGAGCCAGTGGGCCTGAAGCGCCTCCCGGTTGAACAGGCCGTAGTCGCGGCCGTGGGCCGTGGGCGCATTGGCCGGATCGGCCAATGCGGGAGAGCCTGCACCGAAGTAGCTCACGGTGTGGCTCCAGCGGTGCTCCAGCAGGTGGCCCAGGCCGAGGGCATCCACCTCATCCCCCCAGATGCCATAGGTGTTGGGCCAGGGGGCGCGGGGATCATGGGGGGCCAGCAGGGCCACCGCCAGCCCCTCGCCGGCACAGGCGGCGGCGATGCACAGGGCCGCCGGGCCGCCGCCCAGCACCAGCACGTCGTGGCAGCTGGCCAGGGTGCTCACACCTGCGCCTCCACGCTCACCTCCAGGGCCAGTCGGTTGTTCTCCTGCAGCTCCGGACGCTCCAGGATCTCCTGCTGGGGATCGGCGATCACCTCCAGCCGGTGCCGTCCCGGCGGCAGGGCGAGCGGCACGCTGAAGGCTTCCTGCTCCCCTGCCGCCAGCCAGGGCAGGCGCAGATAGCGGTGGCTGCTGTAGCAGTCATCGATCACCAGCGCGACGCCCACATCACTCACGTCGAGGCTGCCGCGGTTCACCACCCGGAACCGGGCGGTTCCATCGCCATAGCGCAGGTCCTCCACCCCCAGATCGCTGGCCAGGCTATGGATCCGCTGCAGGGGGTAGAGCACCAGCCGCTCCAGCTCCGCCAGCTGCGAGCCGGGGTGTTCGTGGTGGAGGTGACCGCCATAGCGCAGGTCAGTGCTGCAACCATGCAGATGCAGATGGGCCCCGGGCTGCGGCACCGTCACCCTCCCCTGCTCAGGGTCGGTGTCGTAAAAGCCGCAGCACTCCCACTGCAGAGAGGCACCCAGGTAGCGGATGGGGTCAGCCGGATCGCCGGGATCGTGGGCGGCCAGGCGGTAGTGCTGCAGCAGCTGATAGATGCTGCGGCCGGCGGTGGCTTCACTGGCGGCACTGCGGGCGATGGCGGTGTTTCGGCGCTGCTGCCCCATGCACAGCTTGGAGGCCACGGTGATCACCAGGCTCTGCCAGCGGGCCAGCAGCCGCAGGCCATAGATCGGGGCCGGCGGCAGGGCACCAATGCGGCACAGGCGCTCGATCGCTTCAGCCACCAGCTCCTGCAGGGGCTCACCGCCGGTGTTACCCAGGAGCGCCAGATCGACCGGTGTGCGCAGGGCCGTGGCATCGCCGCTGAAGCACACGTAGGGGAAGTGGCCGCTGCCGTCGCCGGGGCAGAGGGCGCGGATGCCTCCGCTGCTGGCCTCACACTTCCAGATGGTGGTGGTGTCGGCGCCCTCCTGCTGCAGAAACGTGAGCTCACCGTTGTCGAGGCTGGTGGTGGTGCCCAGCCCGAGCACGTCGCCCTGCAGGGGAATGCGCTCCAGGGGCAGGTGCTCACGCAATCCCCCTGGATCAGATCGGTCACGGTGTTGGCGATCCAGAAGTGGGTGGGCATCGCGCTCAGCTGCCCTCTGGGGCATCAGCCTCGGCAGGGGCCACGACTTCGGGAAGGGCCCCAGCTTCGGGAAGGACCTCCGCTTCAGCCCCCTCCTCCTCTGGCGCCGGCGGCACCAGCACCACCTCAGCCAGGCGGTCGCGGGCATCGAGCTTCTGCAGGCGCACGCCGGTGGCCGCCCGCGATTGCTGGGGCACCGCATCGGCCTGGGTGCGCACGATCACACCCTTCTCGCTCACCAGCAGCAGCTCCTCTCCGGCACCGAGCACCTTGAGGCCCACCAGTTCATCGCCATCCCGGCGGAACTTCATCGCCCGCAGACCCATGCCGGCGCGCTTCTGCAGGCGGAACTGATCCACCGGCACCCGCTTGCCCAGGCCACTGGCCGAGGCCACCAGCACCCAGGGGCCCTCGCTGGCGGAGGTCTCATCGCCCTCGGCCTCCTCGCTCTCGTCATCACCATCGCCGGCACCACTGGAGGCCACCCGGTCGGCCAGCTCGGCCGGCAGCACATCCATGCTCACCAGCGAGTCGCCCGGCCGCAGGGTCATGGCGCGCACCCCGCGGGCCGTGCGTCCCAGGGGCCGCAGCTCCTCGTCGCTGAGGCGGAAGTGAATGGTCATGCCCTGGCGGGATCCGATCAGCACGCTGTCGCCGGGCAGGGCCAGACGCACCCAGGTGAGGGCGTCGCCCTCCACCAGGTCGATGGCGATCAGGCCATTGGAGCGGATGTTGGCGAAGGCGGAAAGGCGCGTGCGCTTGATCGTGCCGCCACTGGTGAGCATCACCAGCACGCCGTCGTCGGTGAATTCGCTCACCGCCAGCAGCGAGGTGATCAGCTCCTCGCGCGGGATCGGCAGCAGCTGCACGATCGGCGTGCCCTTGGCGGCCCGGCTGCAGATCGGCACCCGGTAGGCCGGCACCGTGTACACCACGCCGCGGTCGGAGAAGAGCAGCAGGTGGTCGTGGTCGTTGCAGCTGATGAACAGCTTCACCGCCTCCTCCCCCTGGCTGCGGGTGCCCGCCTTGCCGCGGGTGCCGCGGCTGGTGGCCTCGAATTCACTCACCGGCATCCGCTTGAGGTAGCCGGTCTCGGTGAGCAGCACCACCGAGCGCTCGTTGGCGATCAGGTCGATGTCGTCGAGGCCACCCTCCACGTCGAGGATCTCGGTGCGGCGGGGCGAGTCGTAGCGACCGCGGATTGCCTCCAGCTCCTCGGTGATGATCGCCAGCACCCGTTCGCGCCGGGCGAGGATATCCTTGTAATTGGTGATCTTGGCGAGCAGGTCCTCGTGCTCCAGCCGGATCTTGTCGGCCTCGAGGGCCGTGAGCCGGCGCAGCTGCATCTGCAGGATGGCGTCGGCCTGGATCTCACTGAGGCCGAACTGATCCTGCAGTTCCTGGCGGGCCGTGGCCGTGTCGGCAGCCGCGCGGATCAGGGCAATGATCGCGTCGAGATTGTCGAGGGCGATCAGCAGGCCCAGCAGGATATGGTCCCGCTCCTCGGCCTTGCGCAGCAGGTAGCGGGTGCGGCGCTCGATCGTCTCGATGCGGAAGTCGAGGAACACCTCGAGCATCCGCCGCAGGTTGAGCAGCACCGGCTCACTGCCCACCAGCGCCAGCATGTAGGCGTTGAAGTTGCTCTGGAGCGGCGTGAGCTTGAACAGGTTGTTCAGCACCACCTGCGGATAGGCATCCCGGCGCAGCTCGATCACGATCCGCATGCCGTCGCGATCGGACTCGTCGCGGATGTCGGAGATGCCCTCCAGTTTCTTGTCGTTCACCAGCTCGGCGATCCGCTCGATCAGGGCCGCCTTGTTGGTCTGGTAGGGCAGCTCGGTGATGATCACCGCATCGCGATCGGGCCGCCCCGGCACCTCCAGGGTCTCGATCGAGGCCACGCCGCGCATGGTCACGGAGCCGCGGCCGGTGCTGTAGATCTCGCGGATGCCGCTGCGGCCCAGAATCTGGCCGCCGGTGGGGAAGTCGGGCCCGGGAATCAGGGCCTGCAGTTCCCGGTCGCTGATCTCGGGGTTGGCGATCAGGGCCAGCAGGCCATTCAGCAGCTCGCCCAGGTTGTGGGGCGGGATGTTGGTGGCCATCCCCACGGCGATGCCGGAGGAGCCGTTGAGCAGCAGCTGGGGAATCCGCGCCGGCAGCACGGTGGGCTCCTGCTGGCTGCCGTCGAAGTTGTCGGCGAAATCAACCGTCTCGCTCTCGATGTCCTCCAGGAGGGCATCGGTGGTGAGGGCCTGCAACCGCGACTCGGTGTACCGCATGGCGGCCGGCGGGTCGTTGTCGACCGAGCCGAAGTTGCCGTGGCCGTCGATCAACGGCATGCGCAGGGAGAAATCCTGCGCCATGCGCACCAGGGCGTCGTAGACCGCCGTGTCGCCGTGGGGGTGGAACTTACCGAGCACCTCACCCACCACGCGGGCGCACTTGCGGTAAGGCCGGTCGCTGGTGAGCCCCAGCTCGTACATCGCATAAAGGATGCGGCGATGCACGGGTTTCAGGCCGTCGCGGGCATCGGGCAGGGCCCGGCCCACGATCACACTCATCGCATACTCCAGATAGGAGCGCGACATCTCATTGCGGAGGTCGGTCTGGATGATCCGCAAATCGCCGTCAGAGCCGGAATCGCCGGGATTGACCGGTCCCGTGGGATCCGCCATGCATGACCGCCTTCAACCAGACCATTCTATCGACCGTGTCCGAAACGGCTCTGCGGAGTCCTGCCCCCGGCTGCCGCGCCGGCGCGAGGCGGATCTGCAGCGGCGCCAGGAGCGCGGCGAGCTGCGGGTGCGCGCCGCCGCCGACTACCGGCGACTGGTGGAGGAACAGGGGCTGGCGGAGGCCTACGCCGCCACCGATGTGGTGGTGGCGGCCGACGCTGGCTTCACGGACCAGGGCAGCCTGCACCTGAGCCTCGGCCCCAGTGACCCGCCGATCCGCCTGCGGGACGCCCAGCTCGACGGCGTGAGTGGCCTGGCCGGCGGCGGCGCCGGAGAACTGGTGCTGCCGCTGGGTGGCGGGCTGGGGGAACCCCTGCGCCGCGGCGGCGCCCAGCTGCTGGCAGCATTGCTGCAGGGGGAATCCCTGCCCCTGGATGCCAGCGGTGAGGCCACCGCCCAGCACCCGCGCCGGGAACTCCACACCCTGCTCAGCCTCAGCCAGATCGGCGGCGCCCGCTTGTTGCTGCAGCGCGCCGTGGTGGAGAACGGCGTGGTGGCCGTGAGCAGTGCCAGCGGCATCTGCCCCAGTCCCTGGGGGCCCCTGCTCGGCCCCCACCACACCGCCCTTTACAGCTGTGGCGGCGCCGGCAGCATCGGGCTGACCATGCCTGGTCTGCACCAGCTCGGGGCCGGTTCACCGCTGCTGGTGGCAGGCGCCATCGGCTGGGTGGTGGGTCCGGGCAGCGGCCACCATCCGGGAGTGCGCCGCCAGGCCAGCGGCCATGCCCTCAGCCCCGGAGCCGCTGCGGCCCTCAGCGTCGCGGTGCACGAACTCGACAGCCGCTGGATCCGCCCCTGCTTCTTCGAGGGCCATGGCAGCGCCCTGCTGGTGGCGATCGCCGCGCCGGTGCTGCTGCTCGACGGCACCATTGCCGCCCAGGCCGCAGCCCCGGCGGAGTCGCTGCAGGCTCCCGTTCTCGATCTGGCCATTCCCAGACGGGTGAAACCGGCCCTGGGCAATGTGAACTACGCCGAGCTCGCCAGCGGCACCCTCACTGTGGAGAGCCGCAGCCTGCGCTGTGCCCCAGCCCACAGCCCTCGCCTGGCAGGCGAGATCACTGCCGAGCTGGTGGAGCGGTTGCAGCACAACCACTTTCCCCTGCGCCTGCCAAGCGCTCCCCTGGGGGAACGCAGCACCCTGCTGCCGCTGGCTGACTGAACCGATCCGGCCACCCCCCTTAAGCTCCCCCTTCGATTGCTCTTCGCCAGTCCGATCCATGGCCGACCTCACTCCTGGAGATCCGCAGGACGGCGTGAGTGCCGACGTCACCCCGTCCGCGGAGCTGGAGGCGGAAGCCCCCAGCCCTGCCGCCGTGGAACCGGAGGCCCCCAGCCCCGTTGCGGATGTGGCCGAGCCGGCGGCTCCGGAGCCATTCACCCCGGCCGCCCCTGCCGCGGCAACGCCTGAGGCCACCCCAGCCCCGGCCCCTGCAACCAGCGAGGCCTCCCTGCCCCAGCCGGAGCTGGAGAGCAGCACCACCCTGCCTGCCCTGGGCGCCGTGGCGGTGGAAGCCGGCAACGAGGAGGGCGGCGAGTGGGACCTGCTGGTGAGCAAGGTGCGCGACTGGCTGGCCAGCGGCCAGCTGCAGACCCTGTGGCAGCAGGCCAAGACCCCCCTCACCCTCACCCTGGCGCTGGTGGGTCTGCTGCTGGTGCTGCGCGTCTACAGCGCCCTTCTGGCCGCCCTCGACAGCCTGCCCCTGGTGCCGGGTCTGCTGGAGCTGGTGGGCGTGATCTGGGCCGTTCGCGTGGGCCTGCCGAAACTGATCCAGCGCAGCCAACGCGAGCAGTTGCTGGGCAACCTGCAGCAGCGCTGGCAGCGGTTCACCGGCCGCGGCTGAGGGGCATCGGCGCGACAGGGGGAGGGACGCATCGGTTGATACGGTGCTCCGAATATCCGTTTGTTTCCGGTGGACATCCAGCTCGGCCGCTCCCGTACTGTCCGTCGCGCCTACGGTATCGACGAAATCGCGCTGGTACCCGGCGGCCGCACGGTGGATCCGGCTGTCACCGACAGCAGTTGGAGCCTGGGTGGCATCACCCGTGAGATCCCGATCATCGCCAGCGCCATGGATGGCGTGGTGGATGTGGGCATGTGCGTGGAGCTCACCAGGCAAGGCGCCCTGGGGGTGCTGAATCTGGAGGGGGTGCAGTGCCGTTACGACGACCCCAACCCCGCCCTCGACCGCATTGCCGCGGTGGGCAAGGAGGAGTTCGTGCCGCTGATGCAGGAGCTCTACAGCCAGCCGGTGCGGGAAGACCTGATTCGCAGGCGCATCGCCGAGATCAAGGAGAAGGGCGGGATCGCCGCCGTGAGCGCCACCCCGGTGGCGGCCCTCAGGTTCGGCAAGGCGATCGCCGAAGCCGGCGCCGACCTCTTCTTCGTGCAGGCCACGGTGGTGAGCACCGAGCACATCGGTCCCGAAGGTCAGGAGAGCCTCGATCTCGAGGCCCTCTGCCGTGACTTCGGCGTGCCGGTGATCATCGGCAACTGCGTCACCTATGACGTGGCCCTCAAGCTGATGCGTGCCGGCGCCGCTGGCGTGATGGTGGGCATCGGCCCCGGCGCCGCCTGCACCAGCCGTGGCGTGCTGGGCATCGGCATCCCCCAGGCCACCTCGGTGGCCGACTGCGCTGCCGCCCGCGACGACTACTTCAACGAGAGCGGTCGCTACGTGCCGATCGTGGCCGACGGCGGCATCGTCACCGGCGGGGACATCTGCAAGTGCCTGGCCTGCGGCGCCGACGCCGTGATGATCGGCTCGCCGATCGCCCGCGCCGCCGAGGCCCCCGGCCGCGGCTTCCACTGGGGCATGGCCACCCCCAGCCCGGTGCTACCCCGCGGCACCCGCATCAAGGTGGGCACCACCGGCAGCTTGGAAAAAATTCTGCGTGGTCCGGCAGGTCTCGATGACGGCACCCAGAACCTGCTGGGCTGCATCCGCACCTCGATGGGCACCCTCGGCGCCCGCACCCTCAAGGAGATGCAGCAGGTGGAGGTGGTGGTGGCCCCGTCACTGCTCACCGAGGGCAAGGTCTACCAGAAGGCGCAACAACTGGGCATGGGCAAATAGGAGCCAGGCGCTCCCCAAGCCCTATCTTTCAACTGTGGGGGCTTCACAGCTCACACACTCCTCACACCCTCCGGCCTGGGTCGCCCAGGCTTTCATTCTTTAAAGCCCTGCAACGCCTTCGCGCTGGTGCCGGAATCCAGCCGAAGACCGTTGCTAGATTCCCGAAACCCTGACCCCCACACGGATGTCCAGCGCTGCTGCCGTCACCGACGCCTCTTTTGAGCAGGACGTGCTCAAAAGCGATGTGCCCGTGCTGGTCGATTTCTGGGCCCCCTGGTGTGGACCCTGCCGGATGGTGGCCCCGATCGTCGATGAGATCGCCAAGGAATTCGAGGGCAAGATCAAGGTGTTCAAACTGAACACCGACGAAAATCCGAATGTCGCCAGCCAATACGGCATCCGCAGCATTCCCACCCTGATGGTGTTCAAGGGCGGTCAGAAGGTCGACACCGTGGTGGGCGCCGTTCCCAAGACCACCCTCTCCGGCACGATCAGCAAATACCTCTGAACAATCCATCCTCCTCAAGCGACACTCCTGCCCTGCGTGGCGGGGGTGTCAGTCCTTTGCAGGCCCTCGCCCAAGCCATCGAAGGCCATCCCCAGCGCCGCACGATCGACAGGGCTCTGGTCTCCCTCCTCGACATCTGCCGCAAGGAAACCGAACCTGAAGCCTGGCGGATCGTGAGTGGCACCCTCGCCGACATCAGCGAGGCCCTCACCGTGTTCCGTCCCCGCCGCGAGGTGCGCAAGGTTGCCGTGTTCGGCTCGGCCCGCACCACGGCTGAAGATCCCAGCTACCGGCTGGCCGAGCAGCTGGCGGCCGCCGCCGTGGAAGCCGGATTTGAGGTGATCACCGGCGCTGGGGGGGGCATCATGGAGGCCGCCAACAGGGGGGCAGGCTGCGAGGCCAGCATCGGCCTCAACGTCGATCTGCCGTTCGAGCAGCATCCCAATCCGATCGTGAGCAGCTGCGAGGGAAGGCTGCTGCACTTCCGCTACTTCTTCACCCGCAAGCTCTTTTTTCTGCGCGAGAGCGATGCGGTGGTGGTGCTGCCGGGGGGCTTCGGCACCCTCGATGAACTGTTCGAATCCCTCACCCTGGTGCAGACCGGCCGCACCCCGCCGGTGCCGGTGGTGCTGCTCGCCCCCGAAGACGATGCCTTCTGGGCCAGCTGGCAGCAGGAAGTGCAGCGCCAGATGACCCACCGCGGCCTGATCTCCCCGGAAGACCGTTCCCTGGTTGTGCTGGCCGACAACGCCCAGAGCGCGATGGAACACATCTGCCGCTTCTATCGGGTGTTCCACGCCGCCGAACTGCACAGCGACCGGGTGGAACTGCAGCTCAACGTGGAGCTGTCGGTCTCCGAGCTGGAGCAGCTCAACCGTGACTTCGACGATCTCGTCGACCAGGGGGCGATCCAGGCCGCCGAGACCTGCGACGAGGAGGGCTATCTCCGCCCCTGCCTGCGCTTCCACTTCGACAAGCGCCGCATGGGCCGGCTCTACCAGCTGATCCATGCCCTCAACGCCCTGGAGCTGCCCGCCTGCCCGGCCCTGGAGCAACCTGGACAACGTCGTTGCCTGCTGCCATGACGCGCCTGGGCCTGATCGACTACGGAATGGGCAACCTGCACTCGGTGCAGCGGGCCTTCGAGCGGCTCGGGGCCACTGTGATTCCGGTGGTTGGCGGTCCGAGCGCTGAAGACGCTCTGGACACCTGCGATGCCCTGGTGCTCCCAGGGGTGGGCGCCTTTGATCCCGCCATGGAGCGGCTGGAGCAGGCGGGCCTGGATCGCCTGCTCCAGCAGTGGTGTGGGGCGGATCGTCCCCTGCTCGGCATCTGCCTGGGTCTGCAGCTCCTTTTCGAGGCCAGCGATGAGGGCAGCCGCCCGGGACTCGGCCTTCTGGGGGGGCGGGTGCGGGCCCTGCCACGGCGGCCCGGACTGCCCGTTCCCCACATGGGCTGGGAGTCCCTGATCCCCGCCCAGCCCAGCCCCCTGCTGCCGGACGACGACGACACGCCGCCCACCTGGGTCTACTTCGTGCATTCCTTTGCCGCCGCTCCGAGCGACGACGCCGTCGTCACGGCCCGGGTGGACTTCGGGGGAGATCCGGTGACCGCCGCGGTCTGGAACGGCCGGATCGGTGCCTGCCAGTTCCACCCGGAGAAGTCCTCCCATCAAGGGGAGGCGATCCTGCGCCGCTGGCTGGCCTGGCTGGAGCCGCAGGGTTCACAGCCATGAGCCTGCGGCTCAGCGGCGGCCGCCGGCTTCA
>VGPU01000053.1 GCA_016882525.1 Cyanobacteria bacterium M_surface_10_m2_119
ATCCTCGCCAGGGCCTGCCGAGCACCTATGTGGTGCTCTCCCGCGACATCCAGGCGCGCAAGCAGGCGGAAACGGCCCTGGGTCGCCAGATCCGCTTCTACAAGGTGCTCAGTCGCTGCGGCCGAGGGATTGAGTCGGCCGGCAGCCGGCTGGCCTTGCTGCAGGCCGTGTGCCAGGAGGCGGTCAGCACCGGGGACCTCACCATGGCCTGGGTCGGCCTGGTGGATGCCGAGACCTCCCTGGTGAAACCCGTGGCCATGGCGTGTGAAGGGCTCGTGTAACTCCAGGGCTTGCAGATCTCCCTCGACCCCCAGAGCCCCTATGGCCAGGGGCCGACCGGGCGCTGCCTGCGTAATGGCCAGCCCTACTGGTGTCAGGACTTCTGCCACGATCCCGCCACCGTGACCTGGCACGAGCAGGGTCGCCGGTGCGGCTGGGGGTCTTCGGCCTCCCTGCCCCTGCGTTGCCAGGGCCAGGTGGTGGGTGCCCTCAACCTCTACGCCCCCAGCCTGCAGGCCTTCACCAAGGACATCAAGGCCCTGCTGCTCGACGTCGTAGTGGATGTGAACCTGGCCCTCGAGCGCTTCCAGCGGGAGGAGCAGCAGCAGCAGGTGCGCGACCAGCTGGAGATCAGCGAGCGCAACTACCGCCAGCTCACCGACACCATTCACGACGTGATCTGGCGCCTCGATGCCCAGACCCTTGCCATCCGCTACGTGAGCCCCGCCGTGCGGGGCCTGCTCGGCTACGAGCCCCGGGAGCTGCAGGACCAGCCGTTTGCCTCCACCCTGCAGCGGGAGAGCCTCCCCTGGCTGGGGGCGATCCAGGCCTTTGCCGCCGAGCAGCAACGCCAGCCGCCCCAGCCCCTCACCCCCCGGGGGCAGGCGGCGCTGCCCTATCGGGTGGATGAGCTGCAGCAATGTGCTCGCGATGGCTCCACCATCTGGAGCGAGATCACCACAACCCTGGCCCCCAACGGCATCACCGGGGGGCAGGAGTACTACTGCGTGAGCCGTGACATCACGGCCCGCAAGCAGGCGGAGTCGCAGCTGGAGCACCTGGCCTATTACGACGCCCTCACAGACCTGCCCAACCGCACGTTGATTCGCAGCCTGATCGATCAGGCCCTGCGCAGCGCCCGCCGCAGCGGCCAGCCCCTGGCCTTTCTGGTGGTGGGGCTCGATCGGTTCAAGGCCACCAATGACGCCATCAGTTACGACATGGGGGATGCCGTGCTGGTGCAGATTGCCCGGCGCCTGCGCCAGCACCTGCGGGAGAACGATCTGATCGGTCGGATCGGCAGTGATGGATTCGTGCTGGCCCTGGCTGGAGCGAATGCCACCCACGCGGCCCAGCTGTGTGAGCGCATTCAGCAGGCCGTTCGCCAGCCGATCGTGCGCTGGCAGCAGTCCATCACCCTCACCAGCAGCATGGGCATTGCCCTGTTCCCTGCCGATGGCAATGACCAGGACACGCTGATGCGCAAGGCCCATGCCGCGATGGCCCAGGCCAAGCGCGATGGCCGCGATCGCCTGCGCTTCTCCACCGCAGCCCTGGAGCAGCAGGTGATGCGCCAGCTGGATGCCCGCACCGGGGAGCTGGTGGGCGCTGAGGTGCTGCTCGCTGGAATCATCACCACCTCGGCACCGTGGCCCAGGCGGAGTTCATTCCGATCGCCGAGAGCAACGGCCTGATCCTGCCCATCGGCGAGTGGGTGCTGCAGGAAGCGATCCAGCAGCTCGCCCGCTGCCAGCAGCAGGGCATTGCCCCCGCCCAGCTGGCGGTGAACCTGTCGGCGGTGCAGTTTCGTCAGCAGGATCTGGCCGAGCGGGTGCTCGCCCACCTGGAGCGCTCCGGCCTCGCGCCCACCCGCCTGGAGCTGGAGCTCACCGAATCGGTGTTGATCGAGGATCCGGACGCGGCGATCGCCGCCATGGACCGCTTTTCCACGGCCGGCATTCAGCTCTCCATTGATGATTTCGGCACCGGTTACTCCTCCCTGAGCTATCCGATGCGACTGCGCGTGCACAAGCTCAAGATCGACAGCTCCTTTGTGCGTGATCTCGGCGTCAATGAGTACGACACCTCGATCGTGCAGGCGATCGTGAACCTGGCCAAGGGCATGGGGATGCAGACCATCGCGGAAGGCGTTGAAAACAGGCGCCAACGCGAGACCCTGCGCGAGATGGGTTGTGACCAGCTCCAGGGATTCCTCTACGCCAAGCCCCTGGCGGCCGATGCCTTTGCCGCCTTCGCCCGCCAGTCCGCCCTCAGCGCTGGAGCAGCCAGCGCAGGAGGGAGAGGCCGATGATCAACCCCACCCCCGTGTTCCAGATCCGCCCGGGCCGCCGGGCCAGCCGCTCCAGCCAGGCCGGCAGTCGGTCCCGCCACTGCTCCAGCGCCAGCACCGCCAGCAGGAGCAGTAGCACCGGGATGCCGATGGCCAGCACCAGCTCGCGCAGCATCAGGGGGCGTTGCGTTGAGCCCCCGCACCGTATCCTGGTGCAGCGGGCTTGGCGACGCCGGTCGCCATCGGGCGGCTGAGGGCTTCCAGCACCAGGGGGATCCAGTGCTCATGGCGGGTGTCCTGGGCCGGCAGCAGCAGGGTGCGTTCGGGGGCCAGCTGCAGGCTCAGCCCGGTGTAGAGGCTGTGGATGCGTGTCTTGGGCAGCACGGCCACGTTGCGTGCCCGGCCCATGTCGTTGAGGGAGGGCTGAAAGGCCCAGCTGCTCAACGGCGGAATGATGATCAGATCCATCCCGGCGATCTGGGCCCGCGCGGCCTCCAGGAGCTCGCAGAACAGCTCTTCGCTGACCCGGTCGAACGGATGGCGCAGCAGCCGGGCGATCACGTCGATCGCGAAGCGATCGCAGATGAATCCACCGGCACCGTGCTCAAGGAAAGCCCTGTTCTGGCGCCCGATCTGCTCGCCGCAGGTGGCGGCGTAGCTGTCGATGTGGGAGCGCTTGAGCTGGTCGTTCTGCCCCAGCCGCGTGATGGCCTCCTGGGCCTCGAGGAGCAGGCCGATGTCCTCCTTGATGAACTCCAGGTGGAGCTGGGCAGCCAGGGCCCCTAGCCTGGTGGTGCGTCAAGCCAGGCCAGCCCCGACGTGCCTGCCTTTGCCTGGCTGGTGATCGTGCATGCCCTGGCCGCCACGGTGTGGACCGGGGGGCATCTGGTGCTGGATCTGGGGGTGCTGCCCAGGGCCCTGCGGGAGGGCAGTGCCGCCCCGATCCGCACCTACGAGGAGATGTTCGAGCCCCTCGGCCTCACTGCCCTGGCCCTGCAGGTGCTCACCGGGCTGGCGATGGCCTGGATCTACTTGCCCCGCTTCCAGGGACTGTTCAACCCGGCCCAGCCGATCGGGATGCTGGTGGGCGTGAAGCTGGTGCTGTTGGCCGCCACCGCCGGGCTGGCCCTGCATGCCCGCCTGCGCCTGATCCCCCGGCTCAGCGACGCCAACCTCAGCGGCCTGGCCTGGCACATTCGCGCCATCACCGCCCTGGCCATCGCCTTCGTGGTGGTGGGGGCGCTCATCCGCCTGGGGGGGCCTGGGCTGAGGGGCGCTGGGGCGGGATGCTGAGGGGAGCCCCGCCCACCCCGTCAATGCACTGGATCAACCCGGTCCTCTGGTCCCTCCAGCACCTGCTGCTGGTGAGCCTGGCCCTGTTCCACCTGGTGGGGCCGGTGCCGCCTGAGCTGGGGGTGCATCAGGGGGCGCTGGCCCCCTGCCCCACGCCGGCCCACTGCGCCCGGCGCGACTGGCCTGTGGCCGATCCCCAGGCTGCGCTCAACGCCCTGGTGCCGGCCCTGGAGGCGATGCCCCGCATCACCCTCGTGGTGCGCGAGCCGGCCTACGTGCATGCCACGGCCACCAGTGCCCTCTTCGGTTTCGTCGATGACGTGGAGCTCTACGCCGACAGCGCGCGGGGGCTGCTGCAGGCGCGATCGGTGTCGCGGCTGGGTGACTCCGACCTGGGCGTGAACGCCCGCCGCCTCGAGGCGCTCCAGCAGGCGATGGCCACTTAAATCCTTTACATGCTGTTACGATGGTAGTAACAATCTGAAACATCCCATGGCTGACTCCTCTTCTCGCTTTGGTTTCGTGGCCTTCGCTGAAACCTGGAACGGCCGTCTGGCGATGCTCGGTTTCGTGATCGGCCTCGGCACCGAGCTGCTCACCGGCCAGGGCATCCTCAGCCAGATCGGCCTCGGTTGAGCGCCATGGAGAGCAACTACACCCTGGCCATCGCCGGCATGACCGCTCTGGTGGTGCTCCTCACCGCCATGGTCGCCTTCGTGCTCAGTCGCCCCAGCGACCTCGCTCCCCCCAACCCCCGCTGACCCATGACCGACACCTCCGCCAACGAGAAGTGGTTTCAGGATCGCGCTGCCCAGCAGATCCACCTGGAGCAGCTCAAGCGCGCTGAGCGCTTCAACGGCCGTGCCGCCATGCTCGGCATCGTGATCGGCATCCTCACCGAGGCGATCACCGGTTCCGGCATCGCCCACCAGATCGGCCTGGGCGCCCTGGTTGACGGCTACGCCGCCTGCCGCACCCAGTTCCTGCCCTTCTGCTTCTGAGCACCCGGTTGCCGTAGCCAAACCCCTCCAGTCCCGCCGATGCTTAAGAGATTCCTCTGGCATCGGCGGGACTGGTTGTGCTGTTTAGGTTGCGGGCATCAGGTGAGCGGATGGCGCCGTGGGCAGCATCCTGGGCCGGCTGCGTTCCAGAACCCTGCTCGTATCGATGCAGGCCCTGCGGCTGCGCTGGTTCCTGCTGAGCCGGGGGCTGGCCAGCAGCTGTGATGCGGTGGATGTGCTCTACCGCATCTATCTCAACCACAGCAAGATCATCCACTTCCGGGATGGTCATCCCGTCTATTCCCTCTCCACGCCAGCCCTGTTCAGCCGGCCGGCGGCCCACTTCATCGCCCGGGCGCTCTACCGCGGGATTCAGAACCGCAACCTGCCCAACCTGATGAGCGTGGCCGTCACCGACGGCTGCAACGCCCGCTGCGGTCACTGCAGTTTCTACAGCGGCATCGAGGATCCGCAGCGCGCTCCCCTCGACACCGCCACCCTGGCCCGGGTGATCGGCGAGGCCCAGGAGCTGGGCGTGTCGATCATCAACCTGGTGGGCGGTGAACCGCTGCTGCGGCCCGACCTCCCCGCGATCATCCGCAGCGTCGACAAGTCGCTCTCCACCGTGCTGCTGTTCACCAACGGCTGGCACCTGGCCGAGCGGGCACGGGAGCTGCGGCGGGCCGGCCTCGACAGCGTGTACGTGAGCCTGGATGCGCCCGAGGCCGCCGACCACGACGCTCGCCGCGGCACCCCGGGGCTGTTCGCCCGCGCCCTCGAGGGCCTGCGCGAGGCCCGGCGCTGCGGCCTCTCGGTGGGCATCTCGGCCACGATCACCCCGGAGGCCTGGGCGGCCGGGGAGCTGGAGCGGCTGGTGGAGCTGGCCCGGCGGGTGGGCGCCCACGAGGTGCTGGTGTTCGATGCCCTGCCCTGTGGCCGGTTGCAGCACCGCGACGACCTGATCGACAACGGCGCCTGGGTGGAGCGGATGATCCGCTCTGCCGCCCCCTGGAACGCCGACCCGCGCTACCCCGGGGTGGTGTTCTCGGCCTACATCAGCAGCCATCGCAGCGTGGGCTGCAGCTGCGGCACCAGCTACTTCTACCTGTCGCCCTACGGCGATGTGATGTCGTGCGATTTCAACCACGCCATCTTCGGCAACGTGCTCGAGCAGCCGCTCTGGCAGGTGTGGGAGCGCCTCAGCACCGACCCGCTCTTCCAGCAGGCCAAGTGGGGGGGCTGCAAGGTGAAGGATTCCCGCACCCTCCAGGAGCCCACCGTGCAGCCGGGGCGGGCACGGCCGGTGCCGCCAGTGCCGGTGTGAGCTGATGGCGTCGCTGCTGCTCACCGCCTGCGGCGTGGACCGCACCGCCACCCTGGGGGGCCTCGGCTTTCAGGCGGCTGTGCTGGCGGCCTCCACAGCCGGCCTGTTCTGGCTGGCCCGCTTTCGCGAGCGGCTGGCGCCGCGGGTCGCGGCGATGGCCCTGGGGGTGCTGATCTTCGAGCTGTTCACCGCCCCGATGTGGCACAACGCCCATCTCGGCGCCTGGGCCTACCTCTACCGGGATGTGAGCTGGGTGCTCACCCTCGGCTGGACGGTGCTGTTCCTGCTGGTGGTGGAGGTGGGGGATCGGCTGCTGCCCCACTGGCGGGCCTGGCGCCGGTTCCTGCTCAATCTGCTGGTGCTCACCCTGCTGGTGGTGCCGCTCGAGTGGCTGGTGGTGCGGCTCGGCATCCGCAGCTACGCCCCCGAGGTGGTGGAGGCCGCCCGCGGCGGCTGGGTGGATGGCCTGCCCCTGGCCGTTCTCTATTACGTGCCGGTGTTCTCGGCACTGGTGCTCGGCTTCTACCGCTACTGGTGTTGCGTGATCGACCGCACCCTGCTGATTCCGGTGCGGCGGATCCGCTGGCGGCGGGGGCTGCTGCTCACCCTGGGGGCGGTGCTGCTGTTCGAGCTGATGGTGGAGCCGATGGTGGTGAACCGCGGCTTTCCCGCCTGGAGCCTGCTCTACCGCGACGTGTCGCTGGTGATGAGCGGGCTGTGGGTGCTGGTGATCGCCATCACCGCCGCGCTGGTCTACCGCGTCGGCCTCACCCTGCCGGTGAGCGTGCGCTTCATCCTGGCTCTGGCCATCGCCACGGCCATCGCCCTGCCGATCGAATACGGCCTGGTGTGGGCGGGGTATCGGGTGTACGGAGCCAGCGCAGTGGCGAATTTCTCCGGTTTCTCGATTCCGCTGCTGCAGACCCCGGTGGAGATCGCTTTCGCCATTCCCTGCTACCTGGCACTGGTGATCGGCTTCATCCGCTACTGGGAGATCGTGCTCGACAACGACCTCTGAGAACCCAACCGCAGCCACAACCCTTCCCCCCAGCCGCCCCCTCCCGAGCCCCAGCCTTCGATGGTCCCCACCGCACCGCCCACCCGCCCGCTGCACTGGTTCCAGGCCGCCCTGGTGGGGCTGCCCCTGGTGCTGCTGGGCCTCGTGGTGCTCACCGGCTCCCTGCAGGATGCCCTCAACCTGATCCTGTTCTCCACCCTCTGCACCCTGGGCATCGGTGGGCTCTTCTGGCTGGGCCTGGCCACCCTGATCGGCACCGCTCTGCTGGCGGTGGTCGCCGCCCTGCGGCAGCAACCGATCACGTTCGCCGGTCGAGCCGCCGCCCAGCAGCAGCTGCTCGCTGGTTACGTGCAGACCCGTCGCCGGTCTGGTGCCGATGAACAGCGGATCCGCAGCGATCTCCAGCGGGCGGGCTGGCGTGCCGCCGAGATTGAGAACGCCTTCGCCGCGGCACCCAGCCCCGGGGCGCAGTCCGGTGGGAGCCGATGAGTGCCGCCGGTGCTCGCGGGCCGCTGCTGCAGCGGCTCTGGCGTTACCAGGCGGAGCGGTTCCCCCTGGCCCGCCATGGGCCGTTGATCCTGGTCTTCAGCGGGGCGGCGCTGGGCTACGCCGGGCAGCTTGCCGCCCGCGCCCCGCAGCCGGCGGTGCTCGCCGCCGCCACGGCGGTGGTGCTGCTGCAGTTCCTGCTGATGCGGGTCGCCGATGAGTTCAAGGATGACGGCGACGACCGGCGCTGGCGCCCCGAGCGGCCGGTGCCCCGCGGCCTGGTGAACCTGGCGGAGCTGGCGGTGCTGGGATCCGTGGCCGCCGCCCTGCAGCTGATCCTGGTGCTGGCCAGCGCCCCCGCCGCCCTTCCGTGGCTGCTGGTGGTGTGGGGCTGGTTCCTGCTGATGACGGCCGAATTCTTCCGGCCCGCCTGGCTGCGGCACCACCTGGCGCTCTACGCCCTGAGCCATCTGCTGATCGTGCCCCTGCTGGCCCTGCTGGCGATGGCCCTGCTGGGTCCGTTGCCGCCCCGCCCTGGAGCCTTGGCGGCGTTTCTGCTCTGCACCTACGCCTGTTCGTGGGCGCTGGAGCTGGCGCGCAAGACCTGGCCGCCCGAGGCCGAACGCCCGGGGGTGGAGAGCTACAGCAGCCGCTGGGGCCTGCGCCCGGCCCTGGTGACCTGGTGGTTGTGCCTGGCCGCTTCGGCCCTGGCCGCCCTGGTCGCCGCGGGGTGGAGCGGATCGGTGGGGGTGCTGGTGCCCCTGCTCGCTGCCCTGCTGGCCCTGAGCCTGCTGCCCGTCGCAGGGCGGCTGTGGGGCGGCGCCCAGCCCCTGGCCGGCTTCACGGCGGCGTGGATTCTGGTGGTGTACGGCGCTCTGGGGTGGTGGCCCTGGCTGGTGGGCTCCGGCCGATGACCGGGGCGGCCCCCAGCGTGCCGGTGGTGCTGCTCACCGGTCCCGAAGCGGCGGGCCTGCACCTGGCAGGGGGTCTGGGGGGCAAGGCCGGACCGCTGCGGCAGCTGGCCGCCCTCGGCCTGCCGGTGTGGCCGGGTCTCGTGCTGCTGCCCCCCGGCACGGCCCCTGCTCGCCTGCCGCCCCCCTGGCTGGAGGCGATGCACCGGGCCCTGGCGACCCTGCCGCTGGCGGGCGGCCCCCTGGCGGTGCGCTCCTCGGCCCCGGAGGAGGATGGGGAGGAGCGCAGCTTTGCGGGGCAGTTCCGCACCCTGCTGGATGTGCCGGCCGACGGGCTGGAAGGGGCCGTTCTGGAGCTGTGGCGGGCTGTCGAATCCGAGGCGCTCGCGGCGTACCGCCGCCTCACCCCCCCGGGCGCCCCCGCGAGCCCCTGCCCCCCCCTGCCGCCCCTGCTGATTCAGCCGATGCTGCCGGCGGCGGTGGCGGGGGTGGCGTTCGGTGCTGATCCGGTGAGCGGCCGGCGCGGGGTGACGGTGATCCAGGCCGTTGCGGGCGTGGCGGCGGATCTGGTGGCCGGCCGCGTGGGCGGTGATCGCTACACCCTCGATCGCGAGGGACGGGTG
Organism: Cyanobacteria bacterium M_surface_10_m2_119; assembly: GCA_016882525.1. Taxonomy (GTDB): domain Bacteria; phylum Cyanobacteriota; class Cyanobacteriia; order PCC-6307; family Cyanobiaceae; genus NIES-981. Next base: position 8,947 of record VGPU01000053.1, read on the forward strand.
CTGGAGCAGCAGCCCCAGCAGGCCGGCCAACCCCTGCTGGAGCCGGCCGCCCTGCAGCGCCTCGGCCAGCTGGTGCGCCAGCTCGGGCGGCTTCTGGGTCGCCCGCAGGATGTGGAGTGGGCCATTGACGGGCACGGCCAGCTCTGGCTCCTGCAGGTGCGGCCGATCACCGGCCTGGCCCGGCTGGTTGACCCCGACGGCCTGGCTGCGCTCTGGGACAACAGCAACATCGTGGAGAGCTATCCGGGGGTGACCACCCCGCTCACCTTCTCCTTTGCCCGCAAGGCCTACACCGAGGTGTATCAGGGCTTCTGCCGCTTCATGGGGGTGCCCGAGGAGCGCATCCAGCGCCACCGCGGCGTGTTCGCCACGATGATCGGCTTCCACCAGGGCCGGATCTACTACAACCTGCTGAGCTGGTACCGGGTGCTCTCGCTGCTGCCGGGCTACAGCCTCAACGCCCCCTGGCTGGAGCAGATGCTGGGGGTGCAGGAAGCCCTCAGCCCCGAGGTGCGCGCGGGCCTGCGCCTGGAGCCCCCCACCCGGCCGCTGCGGGATCTGGCGGCCCTGGCCCTGGCCCTGGTGCGTCTGCTGGGCAATGCCCTGGGCCTGGAGCGTCGCCGCCGCGCCTTCCGCCGGCGCCTGCAGGCGGTGCTGCTCGGGCCAGCCGCCCTCGAGAGCCTGGGGGATGCCCGCCCCGATGAGCTGGTGGGGCACTACCGGCGCATCGAATCGCAGCTGCTGCGCCGGTGGGATGCCCCGCTGATCAACGACTTCTACGCGATGGTGCTCTATGGCCTTCTGGGGGGCCTGCTGCGCCGCTGGGGCCTGGATGGTGAGGGTGCGCTGCTGCAGCGCTGGATCACCGAGCTGGGGGCGGTGATCAGCGCCGAACCCCACCGCCGGATCGTCGCCCTGGCGCGGCCGTTGGCCGCCGATCCAGCCCTGGTGCGCCTGCTGGAACAGGGCTCCCTGGCGCAGATCCGTGCTGCCCTGGCGGAGCGGCCGCCGCTGCGGGATGGCATCAGCGCCTACCTCGAGGCCTTCGGCGATCGCTGCCTCGGGGAGCTGAAGCTGGAAACCCGCACCCTCCGCGACGATCCGCTGCCCCTGCTGCGCAGCCTGGCGGCGGCGGCCCGTCCTCTGCCGCCACCTGCCGCCCGCCCAGCGCCGGCCCCGCCTCCGGGCCACCCCCTGCAGCGGTTGCTGCTGGGCTGGCTGCGGCGGCGCCTGCGCCGGCTGCTCTGCGAGCGGGAAAACCTGCGCTTCGAGCGCACCCGTGTGTTTGGCCAGGCCCGCCGGATCCTGCTGGAGCTCGGCCGACGCCTCAGCGCCCTCCAGCTGCTGGATCACCCCGACGACGTGTTGTTTCTGGAGGTGGAGGAACTGCTGGCCGTGGTGGAAGGCACCGGCACCTGCTCCGACCTGCGGGCCCTGGCCGGGTTGCGGCGGGCGGCCTTCGACCGGCAGCGCCAGGCGCCAGCCCTGCCCCGCCGTTTCCGCACCCGCGGCATTCCCGCCCTGGATGGGCCTCCCCCCGCTGGGGAGGCCGCCGGTGGCGGGTCCGGAGGGGCGGCTGGGGCGGCGGCAGGCCGGGAGCAGTGGCAGGGGCTGGGCTGCTCGCCCGGGCTGGTGCGGGCGCCGGTGGTGCGGGTGGCGGATCCGGCGGCCTGGTTGCACCAGCCCAGGCCCGACCTGGGGGTGCGACCGATCCTGGTGGCCCAGAGCACCGACCCGGGCTGGGTGTTGCTCTTCCCCCATGCCGCCGGCCTGCTGGTGGAGCGGGGCAGTGCCCTTTCCCATGTGGCGATCGTGGCGCGGGAGGTGGGTCTGCCGATGGTCACGGAGCTGGCCGGGATCAGCGCGCTCCTCGCCGACGGCGATGAGGTGCAGCTCGATGGCTGCAGAGGAAGGGTGCAGCGGCTCAGGCGGGGGGCGGATGGCCGCTGAGCAGCCCGGGCGCCTGCGCTACGGCCAGTGCTGGGAGGACGCCGATCGGCTGGTGGAGGCCCTCTCCCCCCTGGCCGGCCGCACGGTGCTCTCCATCGCTTCGGGGGGCGAGAACAGCCTCGCCCTGCTGGCTGAGGGGCCGGCGCGGCTGGTGGTGATCGACCACAACCCTGCCCAGATCGCCCTGGTGGAGCTGAAGCTGGCGGCGATGACCCGCCTGCCCCACCGGGAGCTGCTGCTGCTCCTGGGGGCTACACCGGCGCCGGAGGGGCCTGCGGCGGCAACCCCCCTCCGGTGGGAGCTCTACCAGCACTGCCGCCCTGCCCTGTCGGCCGCCACGGCCGGCTTCTGGGATCAGCACCCGGCGCTGATCGCCGGCGGCCTGCTCAGGGCCGGCCGCTTTGAGCGCTACCTGGAGGCTTTCCGCCGCTGGCTGCTGCCGCTGGTGCATGGCCCGGGGGCATGGGCGCCGCTGCTGGCGGGGCTCAGCCGCGAGCAGCGCCTGGCCTGGTACGACCGGCAGTGGAACACCCGGCGCTGGCGCTGGCTGTTCCATCTGATGTTCTCGCGCACGGCCCTCGGCCACCTCGGCACCGATCCATCCCAGGTGCGCTATGGCGACGGCAGCCAGACGGCCCTGCTGCTGGAGCGGCTGCGCACGGTGCTGGTGGAGCTCGATCCGCGCGACAACCCCTACCTGCACTGGATCTTGCAAGGGCACTTCAGCGATCCCCTGCCCCGGGCACTGCGGCCGGAGGTGGTGGCGCAGATCCGTCGCCATCGCGATCGGATCGAGCTCCAGCCCCTCTCTCTCGCGGCCTATCTGCTCCAGCACCAGGCGGATCGGGGCTGGATCGAGCGCTTCAACCTCAGCAACGTGTTCGAGTACCAGTCGCCGGAGGCCACAACGGCCCTGCTGGGGCAGCTGCACCGCCATGCCGCACCCGGCGCCCGCCTGGTGGGCTGGAACCGCCTGGCCGACCGCGATGGCCGCCTGGCCCCGGCCGGCGCCTGGAGGTTCGACCCGTCGCGGGCCGAGGCGTTGCATCGCCGCGACCGGCTGTTCTTCTACCGCCGCCTGCTGGTGGCCGAGGCCCGGCCCCTGCCGGCCTCTGCCAGCGCGCGCGCCAGCCTGGGCCAGGTCGCTCCCACCCCCGGCCTCTGGCCCGCGGATGAGAGCTGGCAGCTCCGCACCGGCGAGGAGCCCCTGGGTGCTGCCTCGCTCTGGTGGCGGCACACGCCTCCCATCCCCGGCGAGCGGGTGGGGGCGATCGGCCATCTGCAGGCCGCGGATGGGGCCGCCGCGCAGGTGGTGCTGGAGCAGGCCTGCCGGCGGCTGGCCGAGCAGGGTTGCACCTTGGTGCTGGCACCGATGGATGGCAACACCTGGAACGGCTACCGCTGCCGCACCGGACCTGCCCTGGGCTTCGCCGGGGAGCCCTCCCCCGGGCCTGAGTGGATAGCCCGGCTGCATGGCTGCGGGTTCACCCTGGCGGCCCACTACCTTTCAGCCCGCAGCACGGTCGACCCCCGGGCGCTGGTGGCAGACCACACCGGCGCTGACGCCGTCCGCCCGGCCCGGTGGGCCGATCTGCGGATCCTGGATCTGGCCACCCTGCAGCGGCAGGGGGAGGCCGGGGCAGCGCTGTTGCCCGGGATCCACGCGCTGGTGCGGGCCGGTTTTCGCCGGCAGCCCTACTTCCTGCCGATCGAGCCGCCGGTGTTTGAGCGCTGGCTCGCGGCGGCCCTGCCCGAGAGCGAACCGGCCTTCACCCTGCTGGCCTTTGACGGCGCCCCCTCTGCCGGTGCCGTGGTGGGCCTGCTGCTGGCGCAGCGCCAGGCCCGCACCCTGGTGGTGCGCACCCTGGTGGTGCGGCCCGGCCGCCGCTGGGCGGGCCTGGGCCGGTTGCTGCTGGCGGAGGCCCATCGCCGCGCCTGGCAGCAGGGCTGCACCCAGCTGATCCACGCCCTGATGCATGAGGGCAGCGCCTCGCGAGTGTTGAGCCGAACGACCGCGACGCCCTGCAGCGGCTACGTGCTGCTGGAGCGCCCGCTGGGTGCCCGTTCCCCGCTGTGACAGACCCCAGCGTCAGCGGGGCAGCGCGCAGCGCTCCTGGCAGAGCTGCTCCAGCTCCGGCCGGCCCGTGAGTCGCAGCCGCCAGCGGGCCCACAGCCCGTAGGCGGCATGGGCCAGGGGGCCGACCAGGGGCCAGCCCGTGGGGGCGTAGAGCCAGCCCAGGCCCACCAGGGCGTAGGCCCGGCGGAAGACGGCCACATCGCGCAGCACCTCGCCGCTGGCGCTGATCGCGTGGATCCGGCCCATGGCTTCGCGGTAGCTGATGCCGGCGTGGGCGGCCGGGTCGTAGTCGGCCGCATCGATGTCGATGAAGGCCAGGCGCGGTCTGCCGGGGTTGCAGCGGCTGTCGCGGCGGCGCAGCAGCTCCACCTCGCGGCAGCAGAGCGGGCAGCCGCCGTCGTACAGCAGGCGCAGATCGGCAGCTGGGGTGCTCACGGTGTGGCTCGTCGGGTTCAGCAGTGCCGCTCAGATCTTGCGGCGGCAATAGCCACCGCCCACGTTCATCCAGCCCGAGGGGCAGGCCTCACCGTTGGTGGGTTGCACGGTGTAGTTCATCAGCCCCAGGGTGCTGCACTTGCCGTTGAACAGATCCACGTAGCCCAGGGGGCAGATCGAGCCGATCTTCGGCACCACCCGCTGCGCCAGGGCCGGGGCGCCATCCCCCAGCAGCAGCACCAGGGTCGAGGCGGCACCGGCGGCGGCGGCGATGGCGCCGCGCTGGCGAGGGGTGGGCGCAGGGGCAGCAGCCATGGCAGGTGAGCGGGCTGCGGCGATGCTAAGCGGGTTTGGTCTGCCTTCCGGTGGCAGATCAACGCCGGGGCCCTCCGTTGCCGTTGCCAGCCCCGCTAGAGCACCGGCTGCCCCGTGCTGATCGCCTGCTCCACGATGTCGGCGGCGCGGGCGACGCCACCGGATGCGGCGATCGCCTGCTGCAGCCGCAGGGCGTTCTGCCGGTAGGAGGGATCGCCCCACACCCGATCGATGGCGGTGCGCAGCCGCGCTACCGTGGCGCTCCTGAGCGGCACCACCGCGCCGCTGCCGGTCCAGGCCACCCGGGCAGCCACGCCGGGCTGGTCGTTGGCGATCGGGATCGCCACCATCGGCACTGCGCAGCTGAGAGATTCCAGCACCGTGTTGAGGCCTGCATGGGTGATGGTGAGGGCGGCGCGCTGCAGCAGCTCCAGCTGGGGTGCAAAGTCGACCACGAGCGGCGCACCGGGCAGGGGTGGCAGGGCTGAGGCGCTGCTGCCGCCGCCCAGGGCGATCACCAGCTGGGCATCAAGGTGGCTGCAGGCCTCGGCGATGCGGGCGAACACCTCCAGCTGCTGGTTCTGGATCGTGCCGAGGGAGGCGTAGATGAGCGGCTTGCCATTGAGTGCCTCCCAGGGGAAGGGCACCGCCGCCCGACTGGCCGGATCCACCAGCGGCCCGGTGAAGTGGAACCAGGCCGGCAGCTCACGCCTCGGGTATTCGAAGGCCGCCGGCTGCTGACAGATCTGGGCCAGCGGCGACCAGGCCTGGCTGCTGTCGGTGAGCACGGGCAGATTGTGCTGCTGGCGATAGTCGACCACCACCTGGGTGATCGGTCGCGCCAGCCGGGCGAGCAGCTTCTGGCCGAGGCGGTTGCGCAGCCGGGCCCAGGCCGACTGCCGATAGCGCCAGCCGGTGTTCACCGGTGGCACAGCCGCCTCACCGTTGAGGAGCAGCGCACAGCTCACGCTCACAAACGGCAGATCGAGGGCATGGGCCAACGTGGCCCCGCCAAAGGAGGTCTGATCCACCAGCAGGGCCTCCACCCCCTGGCCGCGCAGGGCGGGGGGTGCCTCCCGCAGCAGCATGGCGGTGGAGCGCTGGAAGTAGTCCACCGTGGCCCGGAAAGCCGCCGCACCGCTGAGCTCGCCCAGGCGATTGAACAGCTGCCGCGTGCATCCGGCTGGATAGTCGGCGAGCCCGATCTGCACAAACTCCAGCCCGGCCGCCCGCACCCGCTCCTGCGCATCGGCGATGCCGATCAGGCTCACCCGGTGGCCGCGCTGGCGCAACGCATGGCCCAGAGTCGTCATCGGGTGGAGATGGCCTCTGGCGGCAGGACAGAGCAGGCCGAAGTGGGTCAAAAGAGTGCCCGCAGAGGACTGAACACCGCCGTGACAGTCTGAATGGACGCCCTGGAGCAGTGCATGGCCCGTGGGCCGGGGCCAGTGCGCCCAAGCACTCACTCCGGGCTGCTCAGGGCACAAGCCCGAGGGGTTGCCCACCCCCACCGGCTGGCCGCGGGATGCGGTGGGTGTGCGCCGGCCCGGTGGCGATTCCCTCCCCCTCTCCGCCAGGCTGCTGGCTGGTCTTGCCCAGAAGCCCCAGGCTGGAGGCATCCCGCTCAACGCCGATGGGCACAGCCGCTGCCCAACGACTCACGACGATCCTTCACCGCGAGGAGGAGGTTTACGTGGCCAAGTGCCCGGAGGGGGGCACCGTGAGCTAAGGCGACACCGCGGAAGAAGCCCTGGCCAACCTGCGGGAGGCCACCGAACTGTTCCTGGAGGAGTGTCCGCAGCCGGCGTTGTCGCCAAGGTTGCTCACCACCTTCGAGGTGAGCGTTGCCTAAGCTCCCGCGCCTCCCCGCCAGTGTCCGCTGGCTGACCCTGACAGAATGGAATAGGTCCACTGACCTGGAGCGAAACCGATGACGCAAGCTCTGTCTGCAGCGGTGGCATCCGCAGCCAAGCTCCCGGAAGAGGAGCAGAACGTGCTGGCGGCGATCCTGCTCGAGGAAATGGAATCAGAAGAGCGCTGGAGCGCCCTGTTCGCTTGATCGCAGAACCTGCTGGAGCAAATGGCCAGTGAAGCCATTCAAGAGTTCCAGGCTGGCCGGGTGCAGCCGATCGATGAGCTGCAGTGAACTCAGTTACGCCTGATCAGTTCAGGCAGCTCTACTCCCAGGCGCCATCGAAAGAAGACGAAAGATCAGGCGCGCCTACAGGCTTTGGCAACAGAACCCAGCCCATCCATCCCTCAGATTCAAGAAGGTGCAACCAACGCTTCCGATCTACTCGGCCCGTGTCGATCTCGACTGGCGGGCCGTCGGAGTGCTGAAGGACGGCACGTTGATCTGGTTCTGGGTGGGGTCACACAAGGCCTATGAGGCCTTGCTGCGGACTCTCTGACGAGGCCTTCGCGCCAGCCATCAACGGGTTCACGGCATCAAGCCGCTGCGGCCGTCGCGGCCGGCAGCGACCGTTGCCACTGCTCCAGCCACAGCTCTGGCCGGTAGCGATCCTTTTCCACCCACAGCACCGACAACTCGGCCGGGGCGTAGCGGCGAAAGCCGGTGAGCACGGCGTAGAAGTCGCGCCGGTGCTCCTCTGCCGCCAGGGCCATCAGGTCGTCCAGCGCTGCGGCCGCATCGAGCTGGTGCTCCTCGATCAGTGCCTGCAGCTGGCGGCGCCAGCGGCTGCTCAGGGCAGCAGCCTGCCGCGCACCGATCAGGGGAGCTGGTGTGGAGGTAAAGGCGGGTGGCACTGGCCGCAGGCCGCAGTAGCAGGCCCAGAACTTCAGCGGCCCCCACACCGGCGCGGCGTCATCCCCGAGGGGAGTGGCGCTCTCCAGCTTGCGGCGCAGCTCGGCATCGCCGATGCGCCCCCAGTCACTGGAGGCGATGCGGCGGTTCAGCTCCCACAGCTGCCAGAAGGCCCGCTGGCGCAGCTCCCCGGCCTTGCCCTGCTCAATCACCGACAGGTTGCCTTAGGAGATCACCAGCGACGGCTCACCGATCGCCTCGGCCCAGCTGCAGGCGGTGTACTGGGTCCAGCCGTTGCGCCGCCTCCAGTTCAACAGCATTCGCCCGAAG
>VGPU01000054.1 GCA_016882525.1 Cyanobacteria bacterium M_surface_10_m2_119
AGGCCGCCACCCCCCAGCAGCTGGCCGAAGCCAAAGGCCACGAACGCCAGCGCCACCGCCACCAGCAGCAGCATCGGCTCGGAGCGCACCAGGGCATCGATCAGGCGCGGCGCCACGGCGCCCACGATCAACCCGGCCAGCAGGCCGGCGCCCACGTGCAATCCCACCGCACCCAGCTGGTCCGGCAGGCGACTGGCCACCAGCCCATGCAGGGCCTGATAGTCGCCATGGGGGTGGGCCCGCAACATGCCGGCCACCAGCCCGAAGCCCAGCAAGGTGCTCACCGTGCTCACCGCCGCTTCGAACTGAAGCAGATGGCTCAGCCGGCCGCGGATGGAATGGCCCAGCGACACCAGCAGATCCTCGATGGCGCTGCTGTCGGTGGCCCCCAGACAGCACACGGCCAGCACCGCAGCAGCCGGCGGCACACCATCGGCTAGATGAGGCGCCAGCAGCAGCAGGGTCAGTGCCGTGATCGCAACGGTGATCACCACGCCGCCACAGCCCAGCCGCAGGCCCGCCGCGGTCATGCCGCGGATGCGGCGCAGGTCGGTCTTGAGACCGGCGTAGAAAATCAGCAGCGCCAGGCTCACCCGATTCAGCGTCTCCACCTGCAGCGGACCGATGGCCTGGGCCTGGGTCAACCAGGCGGTGGGAATCAGCAGGCCCAGCAGCAGCACGGCGGCCGCCGCCGGCAACCGCCAGGTCGCCGCCAGGCGATCCACGGCCAGGGCCGCCAAATAGATCAACCCCAACCCCAGGAAGAAGCCACGCGGCAGCAGCGTGCCCTCCAGATGGGGGTGAGGCAGGGTAGGGCGATCAGCAGTGGGCTCAGCACCTGGGTCTGCGGCAGCAGCGGCTTCATCCTCCTCTCCAGGCAGGCGGTATGCGCCCGGTGGAGGAGTGGATGGGTTCGATCATGCCCCGCCCACGGCCTCAGGCACAGGTAGTCCCTTGGAGTGGCGCCCTGAGGGCAGCCCGCATGGATCATCCCGCCAAGATGGTCTGGATTCTGACCGCATCTGCCATGGCCGAATCACCTGGCTGGTTAGCTGCTCATGGCCAGCAAGCGCTGGCCCACCGGGGCGCACGCCCCACCTGCCGCAGGTTGTCGCAGCTCGGCACCAACGAGCGGTACTGGACTTTAGGTGGGCACTTTGGACAACACATTCACGTCCAGCTCATCCAGTGAAGCGTGGATGTCCTCTCCATCGCCACGCTCCGCTGCGACCACTCCCTCCAGCGGTTCGGCGCTGATCGCCTCCACCTCGCGCAGGTAGCGGGCCAGGCCGTCGCTGTTGCCATGGGTCACGTACACCTGGCGGGCGCCGCTGCCCTTCACGCTCTGGATCAGGCCGGGCCAGTCGGCGTGGTCGCTCATCACGAAGCCGCGCTCGTAGCCACGGCGGCGGCGGGCGCCGCGCACGGCCATCCAGCCGCTCACGAAGGCCGTCTGCGCCAGCTTGAAGCGCTTCATCCACACCGAGCGGTGTGCCGAAGGCGGCGCGATCACCAGCCGCCCCGCCAGGGAGTCGCCCTTGGCGATGGCACTCACGGGCAGGGTGGGCGGCAGCGCCACCCCCGCCTCCCGGTAGGCCGGCATCAGTGCCTCCACGGCGCCGTGCAGCAGGATTTCGTTCCCTTCCCCTCCGGGGTTGCCCGCAGTGCCCACACCAATGGCGGCCAGCTCCGCCAGCAGCCGCTGGGCCTTGCCGAAGGCGTAGGCAAACAGGATCGAGGGCCGCTCCGGCGCCGCCTGCCACCACTGCAGAATCTCGCGCGCCACCGTGGCACCACGCTGCCAGCGGTAGATCGGCAGCCCGAAGGTGGCCTCCGTGATGAACACATCGGCCTGCACGGGCTCGAAGGGCGCGCAGCTGGGGTCGGCGCAGCGCTTGTAGTCGCCGCTCACCAGCCAGCTCTCGCCGCCGGCCTCCAGGCGGATCTGGGCGCTGCCGAGCACATGGCCGGCGCTGTGGAACGACACTCGCGCTTCGCCGATGCGGTGGAGATCGCCGTAGGCCACTGGCAGCAGGTTGATCGTGGCCCCGAGGCGCTGGCGCAGGATCCCCTCGCTGGCGCCCACCGCCCAGTACTCGCCGCAACCCAGCCGGGCATGGTCGGCGTGGGCGTGGGTGATCAGGGCCCGGGGCACCGGCCGCCAGGGGTCGATCCAGGCGCGCGCCGCCGGGCAGTAGAGCCCCTGGGGGGTGAGCTCCAGCAGGCTGCCGGCGGGGAGGGCCATGGGAGTGGGCGTCTGCGGCGCTTCTAGCGCTGGGGCCACCCCTGCAGGGCGATCTTGCCGAAGGTGCGGCCCTCTGCCAGCAGGGCATGGGCGGCGCCCAGGCTGGCGGCGCAGATCGCACCGAGGGTCTGGCCCAGGGTGGTGCGGATCTCGCCGGCCTCCACCAGCGCGGCCAGGCGATCGAGGATCCGCCCCTGGGCCAGCTGGCCGTCGCCACCGGCGGCGCTGCGGCTGAACATGAACTCCCAGCACAGCCGCACGCTCTTCTCCTTGAGCCGCTCCATCGCCAGCGGTCCTCTGTTGCCCACGATCACCAGCAGCGAGCCATGGGGGCGGATCAGTTCTCCCATCGCGTCCCAGTAGGCATCGGTGTCGCTGAAATTGGCGATCGCATCCACCTGCTCCAGCCCCAGGGCCTGCAGCTGGGGTGCCAGGGGCAGGTGGTGATCGACCACCTGCTCGGCCCCCATCTCCTGCACCCAGGCGCGGCTCTCGGGCCGTGAGGCGCTGGCGATCACCCGCAGGCCGGCGCGGCGGGCCAGCTGGATCGCCAGCGAGCCCACGCCACCGGCGCCCCCCAGAATCAGCAGGCTGTGGCCGGCCGACTCGCCGGCGGAACAGCCGCCGCCATCTGGATCGAAACCCAGGCCCTCAAACAGTCCCTCCCAGGCGGTGAGCGTGGTGAGTGGCAGGGCGGCGGCCTCGGCCCAGGAGAGGTTCTCCGGTTTGCGGCCCACCAGCCGGGCATCCACCGCCAGGCGCTCGGCATAGCAGCCGGGCCTGCGGATGTCGCCGGCCGCCATCACCGCATCCCCGGGACGGAAGCGGCTCACCGCCTCGCCGCAGGTCACCACCACCCCGGCGGCATCCCAGCCCAGGATCCGCCCGGGGCCGCCGGGGGCGATACCGGCGCGCACCTTGGTGTCCACCGGGTTCACCGCCAGGGCCTCCACCTGCAGCACCAGGTCGTGGGGGCCGGGCGTGGGCTCGGCCACCTGGGCGTCGATCAGCTCGGGGGTGGCGAGAACGGCTCGCATGGCACGGGCGTGGGGCGGGCGGCTTGATGCTCGCAGCCTGCTGTCTCAGCCCTCATCCCACAGGCGCTGCAGCGTCCAGGGGCCGCCCTCCAGCAGCCAGAAGGAGCCATCCACCAGGCGGCGGTGCTGGTTCAACCCGGCGATCCGCTCCAGATCGGCTGGCGTGAGCTGGAGATCGGCCGCCGCCAGGTTCTCCCGCAACCGGGCCGGGCTCACCGATTTAGGAATGGTGGAGACTCCGCCCTGCAGCTGCCAGGCGATCAGCACCTGGGCGGGGCTGCAGCCGTGCTCCGCGGCGATTGCCGCGATCACGGGGTTCTCCAGCAGCACCGGTTCATCGCTGCCCTTGAGCGCGGCCGGTCGGTCGCCGGAGCCGAGCGGGGAATAGGCGGTGATGTGCACGCCGGCAGCGGCGCAGTCGGCCAGCAGCTGCGGTTGCTGCAGCAGGGGGTGGCGCTCCACCTGGTTCACCTCCGGCCGCTGGTGGGCGCTGGTGAGCAGGTCCTGCAGCTTGTAGCTGGACAAGTTGCTCACGCCGATGTGGCGCGTGAGCCCCAGCTCCAGCACCGCTTCCATCCCAGCCCAGGTGTCGGCCAGCGGCACGCTCTCCGGCGGCAGCAGGTCGGCGGCGCTGGCGGGGAAGGCCACCCCCGGCTTGATCGGCACCGGCCAGTGCACCAGGTAGAGATCCAGCCACTCCAGCTGCAGGTCGGCCAGGGTGCGGCGCAGGGCCGGCTCCACATTGGCCTGCCCGTGGGCGTTGCACCAGAGCTTGGAGGTGATCCACAGCTCCTCGCGGCGCACCTCACCGGCCGCGATGGCGGCGCCGATCGCCGCACCCACTTCCGGCTCGTTGGCGTACACGCTGGCGCAGTCGATGTGGCGGTAGCCCAGCCGGATTGCCTCCCGCACCGCGGCCCACACCTCGCCCGGCGACACTTTCCAGGTGCCCAGCCCCAGCAGGGGCATGCGGTCGCCGTTGACGAAGCGGACGGTGCGCATGCGGACAGAAGCGACGGCGCCGGCACCCTAGGCAGCGGCACCGTTGACGGCTGCCGCTCCCGCCCTTAGCCAGGGGGAGAACCTGGGTGGCCACCATGGCGCTGGACGACTATCGCGAGGAGCTCGCCGCCACGGCTGCCGCACTGGCGCAGCCCGGTACGGGTTTGCTGGCCGCCGATGAATCCACCGGCACGATCGGCAAGCGCTTCGCCGCCATCGGTCTCGCGAACACCGAGGAGCATCGCCGCGCCTATCGCAGCCTGCTGGCCACCACCGAGGGGCTGAATGAGCAGATCAGCGGCGTGATCCTCTTCGAGGAAACGCTGTTCCAGGACAGCGTGGATGGAGCCGGCGAGTCGGGACCGCCGATCGTGGAGCTGTTCCAGCAGCAGGGCATCGTGCCCGGAATCAAAGTGGACCAGGGGGTAGAGCCCCTGGCGGGCGGTGTGGAGGGGGAGAGCTGGTGCACGGGCCTGAAGGGTCTGGCGGAGCGGGCGGCCCGCTACTACGCCCGTGGTGCCCGCTTCGCCAAGTGGCGGGCGGTGCTGCAGATCAGCGCCCATGGCGCCCCCTCGGAGCTGGCGGTGCGGGAGAACGCCTGGGGTCTGGCCCGCTATGCCCGAACCGTGCAGGAGCAGGGCCTGGTGCCGATCGTGGAGCCCGAGATCCTGATGGATGGTGACCACGACATCATCACCACCGCCTCGGTGCAGGAGTGGGTGCTGCGCACCACCTATGAGGCCCTGGCCCTGAACGGTGTGTTTCTGGAGGGCAGTGTGCTCAAGCCCTCGATGACCTGCCCAGGTGCTGACTGCCCCGAGCCGGCCAGCCCTGAGGAGATCGGCGCCTTCACCCTGCGCACCCTCAGCCGCAGCGTGCCTGCGGCGGTGCCGGCGATTCTGTTTCTCAGCGGCGGCCTCAGCGAGGAGGACGCCAGCCTCTGCCTCAACGCCATCAACCAGGTGGCCGCCCACGGCTACGCCCCCTGGCATCTGGGTTTTTCCTATGGCCGCGCCCTGCAGCACTCCTGCCTCCAGCACTGGGGCGGCAGCGATCTGGCGGCCGGCCAGGCGGCGCTGCTGGCCCGGGCTCGGGCCAACGGAGCTGCGAGCCGCGGCGCCTATGCGCCGGGCTCCGAGCCCTCCGATGACGCCAGCCTCTTTGTGGCGAACTACAGTTATTAGGGGCTCATCGCCAGCATCCTCTCGATCGGCGCCAGGGCCTTGAGGCGCAGCTCCTCGTCCATGACGATCTCCGGTTCCAGCCGATCGAGGCACTGCCAGAGCTTCTCCAGGGTGTTGAGGCGCATGTAGGGGCAGGCGTTGCAGCTGCAGCCATCGGCGCCGGGCACCTCGAAAAACTGCTTGCCCGGCACCTTCAGGCGCATCTGGTGCAGGATCCCCGGCTCGGTGAGCACGATGAAGCTGTTGGCGGGGCTCTCCTCGGCCCGGTGCAGCAGCTTGCTGGTGGAGCCAATGAAGTCGGCCAGATCGAGCAGGTGCTGCTGGCATTCGGGGTGGGCCAGCACCTCGGCGTCGGGGTGCTCCAGCTTGAGCTGCAGCAGCGCCTGCTCGCTGAAGGCCACGTGCACCTGGCAGCTGCCGGGCCAGAGGGTGAGCTGGCGGCCGCTCTGGGCCTGCACCCAGCGCCCCAGGTTTTCGTCGGGGCCGAACAGGATCGGTCGATCGGCCGGCAGCTGCTTCACCAGGTCCACGGCGTTGCTGCTGGTGCAGATCAGGTCGCTGTTGGCCTTCACCGCCGCCGAGCAGTTGATGTAACTCACGGCGATGTGGTCGGGATGCTCGGCGCGGAATGCCGCGAACGCATCGGCCGGGCAGGCGTCGGCCAGGGAGCAGCCGGCCGCCAGGTCCGGCAGCAGCACCGTCTTGCCGGGGTTGAGGATCTTCGCCGTCTCGGCCATGAAGTGCACGCCGCAGAACACGATCACATCGGCGGTGGTGCTGGCGGCCTTGCGGGCCAGCTCCAGGGAATCGCCGATGAAGTCGGCCACGTCCTGAATGGCGTCGTCCTGGTAGTAGTGCGCCAGGATCACGGCGTTGCGCTGGCTGGCCAGGTCGCGGATCGCCGCGGGGCTGGGGCCGGGCTGGGTTGGGGTCGGCTTCTGGGCGGCTGCAAAGACCAACCGGGGTCCTCTGGGCGGCAGGATGGTTAAGCCTAGGCAGTGGTCGATGGGGATCCAGCGCCTGGCGGTGGTGGGCGATGCCCATGGCGCCTGGGACGAGACAGACGCGGCGCTGCTGGCGCTGCTGGAGCCCGATGCCCTGCTGGTGGTGGGCGACCTGAGCGACGGACACCCGCGCATTCCGGCGTTGTTGCGCCGACTGCCCCTGCCGGTGGCCTGCATCCTCGGCAACCACGACACCGGGCGTGATCCCACTGGCCGCACCCTGCGCCGGCAGCTCGACGCCCTCGGCCCCCTGCACTGCGGCTGGGGGTTGCGGGAGCTGCACCCCCCCGGCCTGGCCGTGGTCGGGGCAAGGCCGGGCACGGCGGGCGGAGGCTTCCATCTCTCACCTGCGGTGCGGGCTACCTTCGGCCCCCTCACCCTCGACGACTCCGCAGCGCGCATCACGGCCGCCGCTGCGGCCGCCGATCCGCTGCTGCCCCTGGTGCTGCTGGCCCACTGCGGCCCCAGCGGCCTGGGAAGCGATGCAGGCGATCCCTGCGGTCGTGACTGGAAAAAGCCCGCCTGCGACTGGGGTGATCAGGATCTGGCCCTGGCCATTGCCCGCATCCGCAGCCAGCGGCCGTTGCCCCTGGTGGTGTTCGGCCACATGCACCACGCCCTCAAGCGCGGCCAGGGGGAGCGGCGCAGCCTGGTGGTTGATCGGCAGGGCACCGTGTTCCTCAACGCCGCTTCGGTGCCCCGCCATGGGCAGGACGCTCAGGGGAGGCCCCTGCGGCACTTCAGCTGGGTGGAGCTGGAATGGCCGGATGGCCAGCCCGCTGCGGCCTGGGTGCGCACCGCCAGCCATCGCTGGTACGGGCTGGAGGGTCAGCTGCTCTATCAGGACGTGCTGTTCACGGCTCCGGTGGCCGAGGGGGTGGCTCCGTGTTGATCGTGGCCTGCATCAGCAGCCATGGGTTCGGCCATGGCTCCCGCTCCGCCTCGGTGCTCAGCCAGCTGCTGAGGCTCCGTCCCCACTGGCGACTGGTGCTCTCCACGGCGCTGCCGGAACGGTTCCTCCAGACAGCCTTCGGGCCCACCCCCTATGAACACCGGCCCTGTCAGTGGGATGTGGGGGTGGTGCAGGCCGACGCCCTCGGCTCCGATCCCGCTGCCACCCTGGCGGCCCTCGAGGCTCTGGAGGCCCGCCTGCCGAGCCAGCTCGACCGTGAGGTGGCCTGGCTGGCGGCCCAGGGGGAGCCCCTGCTGGTGCTGGGGGACGTGCCACCGGCGGCCGCCCTGCTGGCGGGTCGGCTCCAGGCACCGCTGGTGTGGCTCGCCAGCTTTGGCTGGGATTCCATCTATGCGCCCCTGGGGGAGGCCTTCACCCCCTGGGTGGCGCGCTGCCGTTCCCTTTACCAGCAAGGGGATCTGCTCCTGCATTGCCCTCTGGATCTGCCCATGCCCTGGGGGATCCCCAGCCACAGGATCGGTCTCACAGCCGGCCATCCCCGCCTGGATGGGGCGGCCCTGGCCCGGGAGTTCCGGCTGCCGCCGGATCGTGATCGCTGCGTGCTGCTGAGCTTCGGCGGACTGGGCCTTGCCCTCGATCCCGCCCTCCTGGAGCGCTGGCCGGACCACGTCTTCCTCGGCCATGACCCCCAGCTGGCCCGCTTGGCCAACGGTCGCGAGCTGCCCGCGGCGGTCCGCCCCCTGGAGTTGATGGGCCACTGCGGCCGGCTGATCACCAAGCCTGGCTACAGCAGCTTTTGCGAGGCGATGACCTACGGCGTGGGCATCCACCTGGTGGAGCGGGAGGGGTTCGCGGAAGCGCCGGTGCTGCAGGCCGCGGTCCAGCGTCATGGCTGGCACCGCCTCCTCAGCCGCGAGCAGTTCGCCTGCGGCGATTGGCAGCTTGACCAACCCCTCCTGGCCCCTGCCGCGGCTGCGTTGCCCGGTGATGGAGCCCTGGAGGCTGCACGGCTCCTGGCCTCCCTGGGGGATGAGCTGGCAGCAAAAGCCTCGGTCGCGAATCGGTGATCAGGAGTTTTGATCAGTTGCGAGCTGCAGGATCGGGGTTCCTGTTGTGGAAAGCGCCTGGATTGCCGTGCTCACAGTGATCAGAACTGATCATTGTCATTCTTGATACGAGTGGACGCTTGTGCGATTGGCACTGTATCAATCGCATCTGGCCCCGCCGATAGGCAAATTCTGCAGCAACTGATTGTTTTTGGAATTGGCATCTCCTCTGCCCAAAACATCAGCTCTGGGCCGCTGCTTGAGGGTCGCCGCGCTGCCGTTCCTTGCCTGCGCCGCCTTCAGCCCCACCCTCTCCGTCTCCGCCCAGGAGATGGTTCTTCCCGCTTCTGACCCCTCCCTGGCCCTGGCGGTGCCCCTGCCACCGCCTCCCCCGCGGGTGTTCGCCATCACGGCCGAGCGTCGTGCCCTGCTCAACACCATTCGCTACGCGGAGGGCACCTGGGCCAACGGCCACGACGTCGGTTACCGGATCATGTTCGGGGGCAGCCTCATGCCCTCCCTCGACCGCCACCCCAACCGGGTGAACCGGACGGCGCGATACGCCAGTGCCGCCGCCGGGGCCTACCAGTTCATGCCCCCCACCTGGGCGATGGTCACCCGGGCTCTGGGTTTCCAGTCCGTCGGTCCCGATGCCTTCGGCCCCCAGGTTCAGGACCAGGCGGCCCTGTTCCTGGTGCAACGCCGCGGGGCCCTGCCCCTGGCCGACCAGGGCCTCTTCACGCCTGAGCTGGCCCACCGCCTCGCTCCCGAGTGGGCGTCGTTCCCGACCCTGGCCGGTCGCAGCTTCTACGGCCAGCCGGTGAAGCGCTTCGAGGAACTGCGCCGCTTCTACGAAGACAACCTGGCTCAGCTCAGGGGTCAGCAGTTCAGTGGCACCCTCGCCGTTCAGCCCCGCGAGCCTGAGCGTCCCCCCTGCGCGCCCGAGGGCTCCCTGCGCTGCCAACTCGAGGCCCTTGACACCCTCGGTCCCGGCAGCCGCGGTCGCTACTGACAGCCGCAGCACTCACTCCAGCGCAAGGGCAAGTGGGGGGGGGTCAGCCCTCGCCGCCCTCGCTGCCGCTGAGCCGGCTCCGTCCCACAGTGTTCTGGGCGATCAGGTAGGCCGTGGCGATCGCGCCCGCAAATCCCAGGGCATTGCGGGCCAGCGGCAGCAGATCACTGGTTCGGGTCACGATCGGTGCCACCCCGAACACCCCGAACAGGATCACCCACAGCGGGGAGAGCAGCAGCACCCAGGCC
This sequence comes from Cyanobacteria bacterium M_surface_10_m2_119, assembly GCA_016882525.1. Taxonomy (GTDB): domain Bacteria; phylum Cyanobacteriota; class Cyanobacteriia; order PCC-6307; family Cyanobiaceae; genus NIES-981. Next base: position 9,692 of record VGPU01000054.1, read on the forward strand.
CACTCCACCGTGCGGCCAGGCTGTCGAGGGTAGGCGGCAAAGCCCACAATCAGGCCCCCCAGGATCGAGGTGGCCAGGGTGAGCACCCATTGCTCGGTGGGCAGGCCGGGCACCACCTGGCAGCCCCCGCGCTCCAGACAGGTCTCCACGGCCCCCAGTGCGTCCACGATGGCGCCGTCTTCGCCGTGGTCGCGCACGTAGTACTGGTTGCCGAAGCGGGTCTGCAGCTCCACCCAGTAGGTGCGGGGCATCAGGGCGAACAGGGCATCCCCCACGTTGAAGTTCAGTAGGTTGCCGCCGCGGGGATCGGCCACCAGCAGCAGGCTGCGTTCATCGAGGTTCCAGAAGTCGCGTACCGCCAACCCTGGCGTGCGCTCGTACTGGGTGAGCACCCGCAGTTTCCAGCCCGTGTCGGCCTCCACCTGGCTGAGGTGCTCCTCCAGGCTGGCCCGCTGGGCGTCGGTGAAGGAGCGCGCCAGGTCGATCACCGGGGTGGGGTGGTCGGGCAGCAGCTCCGGGTTGTCGGCGGCCACCGCCGGAGCAACACCCAGGCCCAGGCCAAGAGCCAGAACCAGCAGCAGGGCCGCCCCTGCGCGCCTGGCCTGCCGTCCCAGCCGCCCGCCGGCCCTCACCCATCCACCACCCATGCACCTGCTCCAGGGAAGATGCATTCTCCCTGAGCTGTGGGTGTGGCGTGACCGTTCCCGGCTGGATGCTCCAACGGCTTGTCGCCGCGGGGGGCTCCGTGCCCTTCTCCACCTTCATGGACTGGGCCCTGCACGATCCCGACCATGGCGCCTATGGCAGTGGCCGCCTGCGCATCGGCCCGGACGGGGACTTCACCACTGCTCCCTCGCTTGGCGCTGATTTCGCTGCCCTGCTGGCGCCCCAGATCGCCGAGTGGCTGCAGGAGCTCCAGGCCCATCGGCCGGCTGATCAACCGCTGGCCCTGGTGGAATCCGGACCCGGGGAGGGAAGCCTGGCCGCCGACCTGGCTGAGGCCCTGGCTGTCGGTTGGCCCGACCTCGCCGCCCGTTGTGAACTGGTGCTCGTGGAGCCCAATGCCGGCATGGCGGCCCGTCAGCGCCAGCGCCTCGCGGGCTGCCCGTTCCCCTGCCGTTGGGCCAGTTTCGCTCAGCTGGCCAAGGCGCCCCCCTGGGGTGTGCTCCTGGCCCATGAGGTGCTGGATGCCCTCCCTGTGGAGCGCATCCAATGGGACGGGCAACGCTGGCGCCGCCAGCAGGTGGTGCTGCTCGAGCAGGCTGGGGCAGGAGCCTTGCTGCGGCTTGAGCCCGGCGAGCCCCTGGCACCCGAGCTCGCCGCACCCCTGGAAGACCTCGGATTGCTGCCCCCCTCTCCCCAGCGCCCGGCCGGTTGGTGCACGGAACTGCACCCCGGCCTTGAGCCCTGGCTCGCCGCCGCCGCCTCTGCCCTGGCCGCCGGCCCCCTTTTAGTGATCGACTACGCCTTGGAGGCCTGGCGTTACTACGCGCCCCAGCGCTCCTGCGGCACCCTGCTGGCCTATCGCGGCCAGCAGGCCACGGCGGATCCGCTGCTAGCGCCTGGCGAGGCCGACCTTACCGCCCACCTGTGCATCGAGAGCGTGATGCGAGCCGCCGGAGCGACGGGCTGGGAAGCCCTGGGCCAGGCACGCCAGGGGGCTGCGCTGCTCGCTCTGGGGCTGGCGGAACGCCTCCACGCGCTCCAGCAGCAGCCCGCCCGCGATCTGGCCAGCCTGCTGGCCCAGCGCGAGGCCCTGTTGCGGCTGGTAGACCCCCACGCCCTCGGCGACTTCCGCTGGCTGGCCTTCAACCGGGGCCTGCCGCTGGCCAGGCCCCGGTTCCTGCGCGAGCCGGAGCTCACTCCTCCCTGAGCCCCACCCTGCGCAGGCTGTGGCCTCCTGCGCCAACCATGCATACCGTTGAGCAGCTGCCAACCATCAGCCATGGTCGCCGTGCTGGTCATCCTGGTGGTCGGGGCCGTATTGGCGGTCCTCCTCTACAACCGCCTGGTGGGCCTGGCCGTTCAAGCCGACAACGCCTGGGCCGATATCGATGTGCAGCTCAAACGACGGCACGATCTCATCCCCAACCTCGTGGAGACCGTGGAGGGTTACGCCACCCACGAACGCGAGAGTTTCGAAGCGGTGATCCAGGCCCGCAATGCCGCGGTGGCGGCCCGCGGGCCTGCGCAGCAACAGCGTGCCGAGCAGTCGCTGGCCGCCTCCCTCGGCCAGTTGTTCGCCCTGGCGGAGGCCTATCCCGAGCTTCGGGCTGTGGAGCGCTTCAACGCCCTGCAGAACGATCTCGGCGAGATCGAAGACGCCCTGCAGAGTGCTCGCCGCTATTACAACGCCGTGGTCAGGGATCTCAACACCGCCATCCTGCAGTTTCCCTCCAATCTCATGGCCACCTTCTGCGCCATCCGCGCCAGGGAGTTTTTCGAGCTGGGCGACCCCTCCGAGTCGGCGGTTCCCCGTGTGCTGTTCGGTGACTGAACGCCTGCTGCGCCGGCGCCCTGCCCGGCCCCGCTGGGCCTGGCTTCCCGCCACGGCGCTGGTGGCCCTGCTTCTTGTCGCTCCCATCTGGGGCGGCGCTGCCGCCGCGGAGCGGCGCCTCGAGATCACCCGCTTCGCCATGGCGGCTGAGGTTCAGCCCGACGGCCTGGTGCGTGTGCGCGAGCACCTCACGGCCCGGTTCACCGGCTCGTGGAATGGCCTGTGGCGGCGCATCCCCCTGCTCGTGAATCGGGATGGCCGCATCGATCCCCTTGGCCTGGAGGTGCTCGGCGTCACCGATGAGCGGGGCCAGCCCGCCCGCACGGAAACCAGCACGGTGGGGCGGGACCGGGACCTGCGGATCTACGTGCCCGGAGCCGTGGACAGCACCCGCTCGGTGACCCTCACCTACCAGGTGCGCAATGGTCTGCACCGCTACCGGGATCGCGACGTCTTCTACTGGAACGTCACCGGCAACGACTGGCAGGTGCCGATCGATGAGGTCGAGGCTCGCATCCAGTTCCCAGCCACCGTGCGGAACCTGCGGGCCGAGGTCTACACCGGTCCGCTGGGGGCGCGCGAACGGGACGCCCAGATCACCTTCCCCAGCAGCCATGAGCTGCTGGTGCGCAGCACGCGCCGCCTTGAACCTGGGGCGGGACTCACGGTGCTGGCCAAGGTCGATCGTGGCGCCATCGCCTCCCCCACGCCTTCCACGCGGCTGCGGCAGTGGTTCCAGGCGCGGCTGATCCTGCTGCTGCCCTTGATCACAGGCCTGGGTCTCGGCTGGGTGTGGTGGCGCCACGGGCGGGACCCTCGCCTCGGAGCGGTGCCGGTGGCCTACGAGCCGCCCGAAGACCTGCCCCCGGCCCTGCTCACCAGCCTGGTGAACCAGCACATTCCCAGCACCGCACTCGGGGCCACCCTGGTGGATGTGGCGGTCAAGGGCCACCTGCGCATCGAGCCGCAACAGCAGCGTCTCCTGGGCCTGCCGGTGGGCATCAGCACCCGCTTTCACCAGCTCACGGCCCGCTGGACCTGGAAGGATCTCGCACCGCACGAGGTCTACCTGCTGGATCACCTCTTCGAAGACCCGCAGCCTGGCGCCACGGTGAGCAGCGAAGACCTCGAGAATGCTTTCTATGTGCACGTGCCCGGGTTCGAGAGGCTCGTGCGTGATGCCCTGATGAAGAAGGGCTATTTCCTCAACTGGCCCAGCGTGGTGCGGGCCCTCACATTCAGTCTCGGTCTGGTGAGCATCATCGGCCTCGTGCTGATCACCCTGCTGCTGCTGCCTCCTGATCTTTCCCTGTTGCAGATGGCTGCCGATCCGCTGCTCCTCGCCCTCTGTCTGGTCGTCAGCCTTGCCCTGCTGGTGGTCTTCACCTGGCTGATGCCGCGTCGCACACCCCGCGGAGTCGCCGTGCTGCGCAAGGCGCTCGGCTTTCAACAGTTTCTTGCCCGCGTCGAGGGGCCGCGCCTTCGCCGCATCCCCCTCACGGCCGACCTGTTCGAGCGTTAGCTGCCCTACGCGATGGTCGCAGGCCTCACCGAGCGCTGGACGTCCGCCTTCACCGGCATTCTTCTTTCCTCTCCCAGCTGGTACGTGAGCAGCAGCAGCGACAGCTTCGACATCGATGACTTCAGTTCCAGCCTCAACGATTGTCTGAACAGCACCAGCTCAGCCCTTCACTCCAGCCCGAGCTCTAGCGGCAGCAGCTCCGGCGGTGGAGGCTGCTCCGGTGGTGGGGCCGGCGGCGGCGGCGGCGGCGGATTCTGAGTGCCCTGCCGCGCGGATCGCGCAACCCCATGGGCCCGGCCCCAGTGCTGGCGCTGTATGCCTACTTTTCCAGCCTTTACCCCCGAAGCATCGGGTGATCTGGATGGCCGCCCCCTTTCGCCTGCTGGAGGCTCTGGTGCTCCTCACCGTGCTGGTGGGACTGCTGGGGATGATCTGGCGGCGCAACCTCTTCCTGCGCGCCCTAGCGATGGATGTGATGGGCATCGGTTCCGTGGCCCTGTTCGTGCTGGTGGCGTCTCGTCCGGGTCTGCGCACGCCGATTCTCGGCCGCCCGGAACTGGCCGAGGCCGCCGCCGCTGCCGCCCCGCCCGCCGCGGGGGGCTTGGCGGACCCCATTCCCCAGGCGGTGATCCTCACGGCGATCGTGATCGGTCTCTCCATCCAGGCCCTGCTGCTGGTGCGTTATCGAGGGCTGTTCTGAAGGGTGCTGTCCCGAGCCAGCCACGCCTCCAGGGTCTGGCTCGGCAGCTCCCGGCTGCTGGTGATCTCGATGATCCGGCCGATCGCGGCCGGGGTTTGCAGGGCCTGCAGGCACACCCGGGCCACCAGCCGCCGGGGAATGCTGTTGCTCTCCTGCTGGTCGGCGGTGCTGAAGCGCACGCCCTCCTGTTCCTGGCCTGGTTCGAGCCCCTCCTCCCGCTCGCTCAGGCCGCCGGGGCGCACCACGGTCCAGTCGAGTCCGCTCTGCTCCAGCCAGCGTTCCCCCAGCCGCTTCCACACCAGGATCAGGCCGAAGAGATTGAGGGGGTGGAGCCAGCGGCCGGCGCAGAGGGAACTCACCAGCACCACCCGCCGCAGTCCCACCGCCCGGCAGGCCTGGATCTGCTCGCGCACCCCGAGCGCATCCACCTGCAGCGGCCCCGCCAGGTTCACCGAGGGACGGGCGCCCGTGGCGATCACCAGGGCGTCACAGCCCTCCAGGGCCCGATGGAGGCTCTCCCGCTCCGCCAGCGCCAGTCGCACCACCTCCAGCCGGCCCTCCTCCTGGGCGGCGGTGAGCGCGGGGGGCAGCACTGAACCGGGGCGCACCAGGGCCCGCACTGCCAGTCCTTCGCGCAGGGCCTCCGCTACCACGCGCCAGCCGGTCTTGCCGGAGGCGCCACTCACTGCCAGCGTGCCCATGGGCCGTGTTGTTCGCTCTTCAGCCGGACCCTAGGGACGTGGATGGGGCCAGTGGCGCGCCATCATCCGCCCCAGTGCTCAGCCGGCCATGGCCCCCAGCTCCACCCCCGTCGACAGCGCCGCCTCCGCCCTCTTGAGTGCGGCTCCCGAGCCGGATCAGCGTTGGCAGGAGCACTGGCTGCAGCGCTGGTATGCGGTGGCGGTGCTGCAGGACCTCGATCCCGCAGCTCCCTGGCGCTTCACCTTGCTGGAGCAGGATCTGGTGCTGTGGTTCGACCGCGCCGCCGGCCAGTGGCGGGCCTTCGCCGACGTCTGTCCGCACCGGCTGGTGCCCCTGAGCGAGGGCCGGATCAACGCCAACGGCGAGCTGGAGTGCCCTTACCACGGCTGGAGCTTCGACGGCAGCGGCGCCTGCACCACGGTGCCCCAGGCCGATCCCGCGGCGACGGCGGCGGCCTGCGCCAGCCCGCGCTCCCGCTGCCGCAGCCACGCCACCGCCACCGGCCAGGGGCTGCTGTTTGTGTTTGCAGGAGATCCCGAGCGTGCCGATGCGGTCCCCCTGCCGCTGGTGCCGGTGCTGGAGGAGCCCGGCTGGCTCGTGCAGGACACCTTCCGCGATCTGCCGATGGATGCCCTCACCCTGCTGGAGAACGTGCTCGATGTGAGTCACGTGCCCTTCACCCACCACCTCACGGTGGGGCGGCGGGAGAACGCGGCGCCCGTGGTGGCCGAGCTCACCGGCTTCGGGTCTGAGGGCTTCAGCGCCCTCTGGCCGGAGGGCCCGCGCCGGGGAAAGCTCGGCAGCCAGGCCACCACCTTCACCGCGCCGGCCCTGATGTGGCACGACCTCACCGCCAGGGGCCTTGCCCGGCTGCTCACGGTGGTGTACGCCACGCCGATCCGCCCAGGGGAGTGCCGCCTGATTGCCCGCTTCCCCTTTCAGTTCGCCTCCCGCTGGCCCCGGCTGCTGTTGGGCCTGCGGCCGCGCTGGTTGCAGCACCTCGCCAACCACACCGTGCTGGAAGACGACCAGGTGTTCCTGCACTGGCAGGAGCGCGCGCTGGCGACTTCGGGCGGTAGCGAGCGGTTCGAGCAGGCCTGCTTCCTGCCCAGCAGTGCCGATGTGTATGTGAGCGGTCTGCATCGCTGGGTGCGGGAGCACGGCGGTGGGCCCTTCCCCGGCAGGCCCCTGCCGCCGCGGCTGTCGCTGCCGCCCTTGATGGAGCGCTTCGAGGCCCACACCCGCCACTGCCGCTCCTGCCGCCTGGCCCACCGGCGCCTTCAGACCTGGCGACCCCGTCTGCTGCTGTTGGCTGCCGTGCTGCCGGTGCTCGTGCTGGCCCTCGCGTTGCTGGGAGGCTGGTGGCAATCGCCACTGGTGCTGGGTGCCGTTGTGGCCGTCCTTCTGCCCCTGTTGGTGGAGCGTCAGCTGGGCCGCTGGCAACGTGGTCTGGAGCAGGGCAGCGGTCAGCCGCCCCGCAATCGCCTCTGACGGGCCCCCTATGGATCAGCCCTGCTGATCGCAGCGCCCGCTGGCTTGGCAAGGTCCCCGGGCTGACCTAGCAGGGAGGTAGGTCGATGGATCCGTGATGGCCGCCGCCGAGCCAGGCCCGCCAGGGCCC
>VGPU01000055.1 GCA_016882525.1 Cyanobacteria bacterium M_surface_10_m2_119
GAAACGTGCGTTCTCAGGCGGTTTTTCCGCAAACTCTTAGGTCTGGCCCCACCAGTTGGGCTCCGTCGATGCCCACATCATGATGCAGGGACTCGTCGAGGCACTGCTCGCGTGAAGGTGGTCCCGCTGCGATTGCGTCCTGGGGACGACCTGCGCCGGGTGCTGGAGAGCTGGTTCGCTCAACAAGACGAATGCGCAGGCTGCATGATCAGTGCTGTCGGCAGTTTGTCGACAGCTCAGCTGCGCTTCGCCGGTCGCGACGAGATCATTGTGTTGAGAAGCAGCCTTGAGATCCTCAGCCTCTCTGGCACCCTTTCGCCCGATGGCGCCCACCTCCACATGGCGGTGGCCGACAGCCGGGGTGCCGTGATCGGTGGCCACCTCTGCGCAGGGTCGCTGGTGCGTACCACTGCCGAATTGGTGGTTGGCCTGCTGCCGGGGTGGAGCTTCCGTCGGCAGCTGGACCCAGCCTCCGGCTACGCCGAGCTGAAGATCGGTCCTCAGGCTTCGGACTGAGGGGCCGCCGCCGCCGCTCTACCTGCAGAAACAGCAGCCAGGCCACCTCAGCGCTGACTGAGGTGGTGGCGGTTCAATGGTCAGGGATAAGCGCCCCCCTGTTTGTGCAAACTTTGTGCAAGCGTGCCCCCGCGAGTCAACCCAGGCTCCCGCTCATACCCTTAAATCCATGGCTAGAGCCCGAAATCTGTTTCGCGCCGTTGCAGTCGACTTTTCTGTCACCTAAATGACCGCATGGGCCCTAAAGGGCTTTCCATCCAGTCCTTCTTCAGGTTGGCTGTGCTTCGGGGATTGAGGGACGGCGCGGGACTCCGTCGACCAGATCCCCCCGTTTGCAGCGGGCAATCGATCGCTGCAGTTCCGGGTATTGCCGCACCATCGCCCGATACGTGGCGGAATTTCGATAGGCCTTTTCAAGCTGGCGGTAGGTCTGGTCAACCACATCCAGCAATTGGCGGTCATGCTCGCTGATTGCAGCGCGTGCCATAGCGATGAGCCGCCTCTCCTCAGGAATCATGGTCTTGCTTGTCTGTGGTGAGGTTGGATCAAAGGGACGTTCAGGAGGCCCCCCCGTCCCGGCTCCAGCCATGGGAAAGCAGATAGGAGGTGAAGTGCTGCAGGTCAGCCAGGGAGGAAAAGTTGAGCCGTTCCACGACCTTGGCCAGGCCATCGGCCTCAAAAATCTCATGAAATGCCGTGAAGTCCTGATTCGGATTCGGCCTGGAGGAATGGATGCTCCACTCTCCCCGGTAGGGGGTTGCGGGATTCTTCAGGGTGGCGATTCGCGGGTTGCTGTGAATGGTTGACATCGGGCCTTCATGGATAACAGGTGGACAGAGCGGCGGGCTGTGGGACTGCCGAGATTCAATCCATTGGCCCTTGGCTTTTTGCAAGACATCGGCGGTTTGGCTTGTCGGAGATAGCGGCTGTTCGGGGACCACGACTGGTCTCGGCAAGGAAATCAGGTGCCCGGCTGATGCTTAAGAAAGAGATCAGGTTGGTGCGGGCGGGACCTCACTTCGGTGCCTCTGACGACAGCCTTGCAGTTCTTCATCCTTCTTTAAATTGCTTCAATTCGTAGGGCTCTGGTGCCGCCCTGTCCCTGTGATGTTGGCCCGCTGATGGGGCCCCCGTGGTTGCGTCTTTCAGGGGGCCATGAGCATCGCCCGTCGCATGGCGGCATGACAGGGGGCGCCATGGGAGCAGATCGGGATGGCCTGCCCATTGACCCGGGCGGAGCTCATGCCTGCCGTGCCGCTGCTGGCTGGAGCACCTGAAGGGGACGCGGCGGGCGCTGGGGTCGTGTTCCCGCTGCCACTGCCTGCAGCTGTTCCCCCGCCCCCGATGGCATCGATGGCGGCACTGCGCTGTTGGTTGGCGGCCCGGAGCTGGTCGGCTGCACTGCGGCCGCGATCGAGGCTGCCGGGGGCTGCCGACGCCGGCACCGTCTGCAGGGTGCCCTGAATGGCGCTGGCCCCCATCATCGGAGCCAGGGCCTGGGCCTGGGTCGCTCGCCAGGGGGCTTCCGCTCCCAGGAGCAGGGAGGTTGCGGCTGCGGCCGCAACGAGAGGGCGCAGGCGGGTGGCGGTCATCACCGGAGGGCGGGGGATGGGCTGTGTTTCAGGTTGGCAGCCTGGAAGTCACTCCAGCTGGCCAGTTCCTCCAGGCTCTGCACACCCTCCAGTCGGGGTTTGCCGGGGAGGTCCCAGGTGGGGAAGGCGCGGATGCCCGCTGCGCTGCACCGCTGCCGCCCCGCGTCGTCCTGGTCGCATTCCACGTAGGGAAGGCGGTTGCCGGCCTCCTTGCCGAAGAGGTTCTTCTGCTGGAAGCAGGCGGGGCACCACCAGGCCCCGTAAAAGATCGCTCCCCGCGCGCGCAGGTGCTGCCCGAGGGCGATCTGGGTGGGCGTGGAGTGCTCCAGCGGTTCACCCACCCGGGGCGAGGTGTGGGCGGGAGGATCGGTCTCGCCGGTGGCACCGCCGACGCCGGCCGCATCTGCGGCGGCCAGGCCCCCCAGCAGCCCCAGGGTGCAGGCGATGAGCAGAACGGAGCGCCTGGATCCGGCGGGCAGCATGGATGGCGGGCAGATCCCCAGACGCTAGGAGGAGCGCCGCAGGCCCGCCAGGGCGTTCGGCCTTCCACCCCCGGCCGGCCCTGCCCGGCGGCGGCCGGGGCTGAGAGACTGGCCCGGTGGGCGGTGCTCCGCCGGCCTGCAGTCCGCCTTCAGCTCCGCCGATGAACGCCAACGGCTACCGCGACTACTTCAAGGTGCTGGGGGTGGAACGCACGGCCGATGCTGACGCCATCAAGCGGGCGTTCCGCAAGCTGGCCCGCCAGTACCACCCCGATGTGAATCCCGGCGACAAGGCGGCCGAAGCCCGTTTCAAGGAGATCAGCGAGGCCTATGAGGTGCTCTCCGATCCCGACAAGCGCCGGCGCTATGAGCAGTTCGGCCAGTACTGGAGCCAGGCCGGGGCCGGTTCCGGCATGGGCGGCATGGATGTGGACTTCGGCCGTTACGGCAACTTTGACGACTTCATCAATGACCTGCTGGGCCGATTCGGCGGTGGGGGGGGCGCACCGGCTGGCTTCGGGTTCGGCAGTGGTTTCCCGGGTGGATTCGGGGCGGCGGGCTTTGGCGGGGGCATGCCCGGCGGGCGCCCCGCTGGCCCCAATCTCGACGCCGAGGCCACGATCCGGTTGGCGATGGCGGAGGCCTTCCGCGGCTGTGAGCGCACCCTGGCGGTGAACGAGGAGCGCGTGCAGGTGCGCATCCCCGCCGGGGTGAAACCCGGCAGCCGTCTGCGGCTCAAGGGCAAGGGCAACCTCCAGCCCGGCACCGGCCGCCGCGGCGACCTTTACCTCACGATCCAGATCCAGGACCACCCCGTGTGGAAGCTGGATGGGGAGCAGCTGCGCGCGGAGCTTCCCCTCAGCCTCGATGAACTCGCCCTGGGGGGCGAGGTGACCGTGGCCACCCCCGATGGCGAGGCGTCGGTGCAGGTGCCCCCCGGCATGACCCTGGGCCGCAGCCTGCGGCTCAAGGGCAAGGGCTGGCCGGTGAAGGGCGGCCGCGGGGATCTGCTGCTCACGCCGGTGCTGCGACTCCCCGACGCCCTCTCCGAGCAGGAGCAGCAGTTGCTGATGCAGTTGCGCCAGGCCCGCAGCGCCGACCCCCGCAGTGGCTGGCTGGAGGCGGCGCGGCTCTAGGCCATCCGGCGTGCTCCGTAGGATCCGCCCCAGCCATCCCAGCACCATGGAGCTCAGCTATCGCCCCCGCCGGTTGCGCCGCACCCCGGCCCTGAGGGCGATGGTGCGCGAACACCAGCTCAGCGCAGCCGACTTCATCTATCCCCTGTTCGTACACGAAGGGGCCACCAATGAGCCGATCGGCGCCATGCCCGGCTGCCAGCGCTGGAGTCTGGAGGGGCTGGTGCAGGAGGTGGGCCGCGCCTGGGATCTGGGCATCCGCTGCGTGGTGCTCTTCCCCAAGGTGGCTGATGGCCTCAAGACCGAGGACGGCGCCGAGTGCTTCAACGAGCACGGCCTCATCCCCCGGGCCATCCGCCGGATCAAGGAGGCCCACCCCCAGATGGCGATCATGACCGACGTCGCCCTCGACCCTTACTCCTGCGATGGCCACGACGGCATCGTGAGCAGTGAGGGCGTTGTGCTCAACGACGAGACGGTGGCGATCCTCTGCAAGCAGGCGGTGGCCCAGGCGCGCGCCGGTGCGGACCTGATCGGCCCCAGCGACATGATGGACGGCCGTGTCGGCGCCATCCGCGAGGCCCTCGATGAAGAGGGCTTCGAGCACGTGGGGATCATCAGCTACACCGCCAAATACGCCTCCGCCTACTACGGCCCCTTCCGCGAGGCCCTGGATTCCGCCCCCCGGGCCGCTGCCGGCAAGCCGATCCCCAAGGACAAGAGCACCTATCAGATGGATCCGGCCAACAGCCGCGAGGCCATCCTCGAGGCCCAGCTCGACGAGAGCGAGGGGGCCGACATCCTGATGGTGAAGCCAGGCCTGGCCTACCTCGACATCATTCACCGCCTGCGGGGCGAATCGGAGCAGCCGATCGCCGCCTACAACGTGAGCGGGGAATACGCGATGGTGAAGGCGGCTGCGGAGAAGGGCTGGATCGACGAACGGGCCGTGGTGCTGGAGACCCTGCTCTGCTTCAAGCGCGCCGGCGCCGATCTGATCCTCACGTATCACGCCTGTGATGCTGCCGCCTGGCTGCGCCAGGGCTGATGGCCCGTCCCGTGCTGCGGCTCCATCTCCACGGTCCCTGGCTGGTGGCCGCCATGCTGGTGCTGCTGGCTCTGATCCTGTTGTGGCGGGATCGCTTCAGCCCCACCAGTGCCTCCTGGGGGTTGCTGGGCAGTGCGGCGATCTGTTTTTCGATCGGTTGCGTCTGCCGCACGTCCTGGCAGCTCGCCCGCCGGCCGACCCAGCCCCCCTCCCCGCTCTGATTCCCAGCCGTGCCGTCTGCCGCCCCAGTCCCAGCTCCGGGTCACCGCCTCGGCCATGTGGCCCTGCGGGTGCAGGACATCGTCCGGGCCACCCGCTTCTATCAGGATCTGGGGCTGCGCCTCACCTGGCAGGCTTCCGACTGGGCCTATCTGCAGTGGCCCGACAGCGGGGCCGGCATTGCCTTGCTCAGCCCCGATTACACCGCCGCGGGTCCCCATCTTGCCCTGCACGTGCATGAGCGCCCCGCCGTCGATGCCCTGCGGGAGCAGCTGCTGGCGTCGGGCCAGCGCTGCGGTCCGGTGCATGACCACCGCGACGGCACCGCCAGCTTCTACCTCCAGGATCCGGAGGGCAACTGGCTGGAGGTGCTCTACGAGCCCCCGGCCGGCATCCCCAGCAACCTGCCGGGCCAGGCCCCCATCCCCGTGCCTGAGTGGTTGACGGGCTCGTGATCCAGCAGGAGGCCCTGGAGCTGCTCGAGTGGCCCCGCCTCGGGGAGCATCTGGCCGGATTCGCCAGCACCGCTGCCGGCCGCCGGCACTGCCGCGTCCTGCCCCTGCCCGATTCCGTCGCCGAGAGTGAGCGCCTGCTGGCCGAAACCACCGAGCTGCTGGGTCTCGATGGCACCCTCGAGGGGGGCCTCAGCTTTCAGGGCGTGGCGGAGATCGCCGCCACGCTCCAGCTCTGCGTGAAGGGGGGCGTCGCTGGCGGGGAGGCCCTGCTGGAGCTGGCTGCCACCCTGGCCGCGGCGCGCCGGCTGCGCCGCCAGGTTGATGCGCCTGATCTGCGGCCGGTGACCTCCGCTCTGGTGGCCGAGCTGCGCACCCTGCCCGAGTTGGAGCAGCGGTTGCGCTTCTGCCTGGAGGAGGGTGGCCGGGTGGCCGATCGGGCCAGCCCGGCCCTTGAGGGGGTACGCCGCCAGCTCCTGGCCACGCGCAGTGAGCGGCGCGAGCGGCTGCAGGCGCTGCTGCGGCGCTGCGCGCCCTTGCTGCAGGATTCGGTGATCGCTGAGCGCAACGGCAGGCCCGTGCTGGCGGTGAAGGCCGGTGCCGCGGCCCAGGTGCCGGGTCTGGTGCACGACAGCTCCGCCTCCGGGCAGACCGTGTTCATCGAACCCCAGGCGGTGCTCGGGCTGGGCAACCGCATCCGGGAGCTGGAGGGGGAGGAGCGGGATGCGGAGCTGGCCGTGCTGCGGGAGCTCAGCAGCCTGGTGGCTGACCAGGCAGAGCAGCTGGCACCACTGCAGCCCATCCTGGTGCGCCTGGATGCGGCCCTCACCCGGGCCCGCTATGGCGCCTGGCTCGGAGCGGTGCGCCCCGAGCTGGCGGCTGAAGCCGACGCGCCCTTCGAGCTGCGGGAGCTGCGCCACCCCCTCCTGCTCTGGCAACAGCGCCAGGAGCACGGCCAGCCCGTGGTGCCCGTGAGCCTGCAGGTCGGTTCCGCCCTGCGGGTGGTGGCGATCACCGGCCCCAACACCGGCGGCAAGACGGTCACCCTCAAGAGCCTGGGCCTGGCCGCCCTGATGGCCCGGGCCGGTCTGTTCCTTCCCTGCAGCGGCACACCGCGCCTGCCCTGGTGCGCCCAGGTGCTGGCCGACATCGGTGATGAGCAGTCGCTGCAGCAGAACCTCTCCACCTTCAGCGGCCACATCCGCCGCATTGCCCGCATCCTCGAGGCCCTGCCGAGTGGCGATGCTCCGGCTGCTGCGGCGTCGCTGGTGTTGCTCGATGAGGTGGGGGCCGGCACCGACCCGCAGGAGGGGGCGGCCCTGGCCACCGCCCTGCTCCAGCAGCTGGCCGACCGGGCCCGGCTCACCGTGGCCACCACCCACTTCGGTGAGCTCAAGGCCCTCAAGTACTGCGACCCGCGCTTCGAGAACGCCTCGGTGGCCTTCGATGAGGAGACCCTCGCCCCCACCTACCGGCTGCAGTGGGGCATTCCCGGCCGCAGCAATGCCCTGGCCATTGCCCGCCGCCTCGGCCTGGAGGAGTCGGTGCTGCAGCGGGCGGCGGAGCAGCTGGCTCCCCGGGGCGAGGGGGAGGTGAACCAGGTGATCGCCGGGCTGGAGGAGCAGCGCCAGCGCCAGCAGGAGGCCGCCGAAGAGGCCGCGGCCCTGCTGGCCCGCACCGAACTGCTGCATGAGGAGCTGCTGCTGCGCTGGGAGCAGCAGCGCCAGCAGAGCGCCGAAATGCAGGAGCAGCGCCGCCAGCAGCTGGAGCGCTCGATCCGCCAGGGCCAGAACGAGGTGCGGCGCATCATTCGCCGCCTGCGCCAGTCCGGCGGGGCTGGCCACGCCGATACGGCGGCGCTGGGCGAGACCGCACGCCAGGCTGGTCAACGGCTCCGCCATCTCGAGCGCCAGCACAGGCCTGAGCCCGAGCGGCGCGACCATGGCGGCTGGATGCCCGTGGTTGGCGATCGGGTGCGGGTGCTGTCCCTGGGCAAGGCCGGGGAGGTGCTGGCCCTCGCCGATGACGGCCGGGAACTCACGGTGCGCTGTGGGGTGATGCGCCTGAGCGTGCCTCTGGAGGGCATCGAGGGGCTCCATGGCGAGAAGCCGAGCCCGCCGGAGGTGCGGGTGCAGGTGAAGGGCCAGCGGGGGCTGGCGGGCCGCGGGCCGGACGTGCGCACCGAGCGCAACACCGTGGATGTGCGCGGCCTGCGGGTGCACGAGGCGGAGGCGGCCGTGGAGGAGAAGCTGCGGGCCGCGAATGGGCCGCTGTGGGTGATCCACGGCATCGGCACCGGCAAGCTCAAGCGCGGTCTGCGGGCCTGGCTGGCCACCGTTCCCTACGTGGAGCGCGTGGAGGATGCGGCCCCTGGCGATGGCGGCATGGGCTGCAGCGTGGTGGTGGTGCGCTGAGCCTTGCGATTAAGCGCCCGGGCCCTCAGTTCAGCTCAGAGCCTGGGGAGCACAGGCTCCTGGGCGCCGCTGCGGGGCCTCGGCAGCGCGGTGCCACTGGAATCAAACAGGCGCCAGCCGCTGGGATCCGCCTCCACATGGATGGTGGCGCCAGGGGGCACCTGCTCTTCCGGTCCCACCCGCAGCTGCACGAGGTGGCCGCCCGCCTCCAGGCGACAGGTGAGCAGCTGTTCGTTGCCCAGGGCTTCGCTGTGGCTCACGCTGGCGCGCAGGTTGCGGTTGGTGGCTGGGGCCAGGCGCAGGTGCTCCGCCCGCAGACCGCCGGTGAGCTGATGGCCCACGCGGCTGGCCATCGCCTCGGCCAGGGGGCCGTCCACGGGCAGGCGGTGGCCCTCCAGTTGCAGCTGGCCGGGGCCAACCACTTCCACGGGCAGCAGATTCATCGGCGGGCTGCCGATGAACTGGGCTACGAACAGGTTGGCGGGCCACTGGTAGAGCTCCATCGGCGTGCCGAGCTGCTGCAGGGTTCCGGCGTGCAGCACGGCGATGCGATGGCCCATGGTCATCGCCTCCACCTGGTCGTGGGTCACGTAGAGGGTGGTGGTTCCCAGGCGGCGCTGCAGCTCCACGATCTGGGCCCGGGTGCCGGTGCGCAGCTTGGCGTCGAGGTTGCTGAGGGGCTCGTCCATCAGGAACACCGCTGGCTGGCGGGCGATGGCCCGGCCCAGTGCCACCCGCTGCTTCTGACCGCCCGAGAGCTCCTTCGGCAGGCGATCGAGCAGTGGTCCCAGTTCCAGCATGGCCGCCACCTCGCCGATGCGGCCCTCAATCCGGGTTTCCCGGGGCGAGGTGAGCCGCAGGGCAGAGGGAAGCCGGCGGCTGGCCTGGTGCAGGCTGTCCTGCAGCTGCTCCAGGGGGCTGCGGGGGCGGCTGCGGCGCAGGCCAAACCCCAGGTTCCCTGCCACGGTGAGATGGGGATAGAGGGCGTAGCTCTGGAAGACCATCGCCACATCCCGCTGCGCCGGGCGCAGCTGGCTCACCGGCCGGTTCCCCACCAGGATCTCGCCGGTGCTGGGCTGCTCCAGTCCGGCCAGCAGCCGCAGCAGGGTGCTCTTGCCGCAGCCCGATGGGCCCACCAACACCAGGAACTCCCCGTCCTGCACCTGCAGGTCGAGGTCGTGGAGCACGGAGACCGGCGCACCGCCACGGCGGCCGGGGTAGGTCTTGCAGACCTTCTGGAAGCGAACGTCGGCCAATCCTCGCTGTCCCAGGAGCTGCGGTGGCCGCGATCCTAGGTTTGCTCCAATGCAATTCATCGATCAGGCCCGCATTGCCGTCAAGGCCGGCCGCGGCGGCGACGGCATCGTGGCCTTCCGCCGAGAGAAGTACGTACCTGCCGGCGGCCCTTCCGGCGGCGATGGAGGCCGTGGCGGCGACGTGCTGCTGGTGGCCGATGCCAACCTCCAGACCCTGCTCGACTTCAAGTACAAGCGGCTGTTTGCCGCCGACGATGGTCGCCGCGGTGGTCCCAACCGCTGCACCGGCGCCAGTGGCCAGCCCCTGCAGATCAAGGTGCCCTGCGGCACCGAGGTGCGCGATGCCCGCACCGGCATCCTCCTGGGCGATCTCACCACGGCCGGCGAGGAGCTGCTGGTGGCGGTGGGCGGTCGCGGCGGCCTGGGCAATGCCCACTACCTGAGCAACCGCAACCGGGCCCCTGAAAAATGCACCGAGGGCCGCGATGGGGAGGAGTGGTTGCTGCAGCTGGAGCTGAAGCTGCTGGCGGAGGTGGGGATCATCGGCCTGCCCAATGCCGGCAAGAGCACCCTGATCTCCGTGCTCTCGGCCGCCCGCCCGAAGATCGCCGACTATCCCTTCACAACCCTGGTTCCCAACCTGGGGGTGGTGCGCCGCCCCAGCGGGGACGGCACCGTGTTCGCCGACATCCCCGGCCTGATCGCCGGGGCCGCCCAGGGCGCAGGCCTGGGCCACGATTTTCTGCGCCACATCGAGCGCACCCGGCTGCTGATCCACCTAATGGATGCCGGTTCAGCCACCGTGCTTGAGGACGTGGCCGTGGTGGAGCGCGAACTGCAGGCCTATGGCCATGGCCTCAGCGAGCGGCCCCGTCTCCTGGCCCTGAACAAGATCGAACTGCTGGAGCCCGAAGCCCTTAAGGCCCTGCAACAGGAGCTGCAGGGCCCGGAGCAACGGGCCGTCCTGGCGATTTCAGCGGCCATGTCCACCAACCTGGAGGGGTTGCTGGCGGCGGTGTGGCACGAGCTGGGGATCCAGAGCTGACGGGCTTCGGGACTCAGCTGCAGTTCCGCTGAGCCCGATCTCCGTTCCCTCAGACTGGTTTGCGCACGATCAGTCGTCGTAGACGCGGCACTCGGGAGCTTCGGGGTTCATGTCGCAGTACACCTCGAGCGGAGAGGGATCGTGGTTGTCCTCGGGGTGGTGCGACTTGTACTCCTCGAGGCCCTTCAGCTCATCCTCAAGGTGACGCACCTTGGGCAGATCACCGGCAGCCCGGGCGGCTTCGATTTCGCTCTTGTCCTTCTGGATGTGCTCGTCGATGGAGTTCATGCGGGTGCCGGCCCCCAGGGCTCGGAACGGATCGGCCCCACCATACGGGTGGTGCCAGGCCTGACGGAATCCTTTTTCATCGGCTCCCCATCCCCGTGGCACCGGGCCTGCTGGTCTGTGCGCGTTTGCACACAGCTCTGGGCTCATTCCGCCAGCTCGCTCAGTTCCAGCCAGCGCTCCTCGCCCTGCTCCAGGCGCTGGTTGAGGTCGGCCAGCTCCTGTGTGAGCCGCTCCAGGCGGGCATAGTCCGACCCCGCTGCTCCCAGCTGCCCTTCCAGGGCGCGGCGCTCCTCCTCCCAGCGCGGCAGGTCGCGATCCAGTTGGGCCAGCTCCCGGCTTTCCTTGAAACTGCGGCGCCTCGGCTTCGTGCCGGTTGCCTTCGCCGGCCCGGCTGACGGCCCATCCGCCGCAGCCGCCGGAGTCGGGGCCACCCTGGTCGCTCCCGGAACCGCTCCCGGCGCCTGGTCGGCCTGCCGGCGTTCCAGGTAGGCGCTGTAGTTGCCCTCGAAGCGCTCCAGCATCCCGTTGCGGAAGGCGAAGAGCCGGTCGACGGTGCGATCCAGGAACCAGCGGTCGTGGGAGACCACCACCACACAGCCGCGGAAGTCCTCCAGGAACTCCTCGAGCACCCCCAGGGTCTGCACGTCGAGATCGTTGGTGGGTTCGTCCAGCAGCAGCACGTTCGGCGCCTCGATCAGCAGCCGGCACAGATGCAGCCGGCGCCGCTCGCCGCCGGAGAGCTTGCTCACCGGCTGGTGCTGCTGCGCCGGTGGGAACAGGAACCGCTCCAGCAGCTGGGAGGCGCTCAGGGTGCTGCCCTCCACCACCACGGAACTGGCGGCCTCCTTCACGACATCGATCACCTTGCGGGGCCGGCCCGCCGCGTCGCACTCCTGCACCAGCACATCGCTGTGCTGGTCGAAGTAGGCCAGCTTCACCGTGCTGCCCACCTCCAGGGTGCCGCTGTGGCAGGGATCGCCCTCCGCTGCCGCCACCAGCCCGGCGGGGCCGGACCCGCCGGCCGTGGCCGCCATCAGGTTGAGCAGGCTGCTCTTGCCGGCGCCGTTGGGACCGATGATCCCCACCCGGTCTTCGGGGCTGAAGGCGTAGCTGAAGTCCCGCAGCAGGGCGGGAGCGCCCCTGCGGCGGGCCTCCGCCGTCGCCCAGATGCTGAGTTCGGCGGCTTCGATCGCCCGTTTGCCCAGGCGCCGCTGGTTGCTTGCCAGGCTCAGTTGGCCCTTGGCCTGGCGTCTGGGGGTCTCCTGCAGGGCTTCGATCCGCTGGATGCGGGCCTTCTGTTTGGTGCTGCGGGCCTTCGGGCCGCGCCGCAACCACTCCAGCTCGCGCCGCAGCACCCCCCGCAGCTTCGCTTCGCTGGCCTCGGCGGAGGCCTCCGCAGCGGCCTGCTGTTCCAGGTAGGTGGCGTAGTTGCCACTGGTGATGCGGGCCTCGCCCCGATCCACCGACACGATCCGTTGGGTGACCTGATCGAGCACGTAACGGTCGTGGGTGACCAGCACCACGGCTCCCGGGAAGCGCCCCAGATAGCCCTGCAGCCACTGCACGCCGTCGGCGTCGAGATGGTTCGTGGGCTCATCGAGCAGCAGCACATCCGGCTCCGCCACCAGGGCTGCCGCCAGGGCCAGCCGCTTGCGGTAGCCGCCGGAGAGGTCCCCCACCCGCCGGTCCACGTCGTGCACGCCGAGGCGCTCGAGCACCTCGCGCACCTGCTGCTCCAGATCCCAGGCCTGGCTTTGGTCCATGCGGGCATTGAGCTGGCCCAGTTCGGCCAGCAGCGCCTCCTGGTCGGTGCCCTGGTCGTGGGCCCTGGCCAGCGCCTCGCTCACCGCCGTGTAGCGGGCCAGGAGTTCCATCTTCTCGCCACTGCCAGCGAACACCTGCTCCAGCACCGTGCGCTGGGGATCGAGCTGGGGCTCCTGGCTCACCAGCACCACCCGGGCCTGGGGGGCCGTGCGCCGCTCGCCGGAGCCGGGAGGCTCCTCGCCTGCCAGGAGCCGCAGCAGCGTGCTCTTCCCGGCCCCGTTGGGGCCGATCAGCCCGAGCCGGTCCCGCGGGGCGATGTGCAGGTGGAGATCGGCGAACAGGGTGCGGATGCCGAAGTCCTTGCGGACCCCCACCAGGCTGATGAGACTCACGCGGTCGTGCTGCGGCGCTGGGCTTCCAGGTAAGCAAACACGCTCTTGTCGCCCACGTCGGCGGCGGCGGGCATCGGGAATTTGCGCAGGCAGAGCACCAGCAGCAGGGCCGCTTCCACCGCTAGCAGCCTCCCCACCAGTGCCGCCGGCAGCAGGCCGCTGAGCTGGCCCAGCAAGGCCAGCGGCAGCAGCAGGGTGACGCCGATCGCCTCGGGACGGCGGAAGCAGAAGAACTCCTTGAAGCCGATGCCCGTGAGGGCCGCGAACAACGGACCCACGGCCCAGATCCAGCGGCCGTCGTCGGCCAGGGTGCCGGCCATCGCCTGGGGGCCCACCCGCAGGGCGAGCAGCGCCAGGCCGCCGCATCCCAGCAGCCAGAACAGCTGCAGGGCTTGATGCAGGGGCCGCAGGTAGATGTGGATCCAGCGCAGGGCCAGCCCCAGGCCGGCGCCCAGGGCGATCCACCAGGGCCAGAGGTCGGCTCCGCCGAACAGCTGCCACTGCAGCAGCAGGGCGGCCTGGGCGATGGCGGCGACCAGCAGGCTCACCCGGTAGCCCAGCACCTCGCGCCGATCGAGGGCCGTGATCGTGAAGGCTCCGTAGACCCCCTCGATCCACGCTTCGGGGCCGCCTGGGTCGGGGGTGCGCTCAGATGGGGGGATCGACATCGCCGCCGCGGCCAGGGCAGATCCCCACCAGTGTGGCCAGCTCTGGAGCCGCCGGAATGATCCCGGAGGGATGGAGGGGAAAGAGCGCCCCGAAGTAGTCGCGGCGCCAGGCCTCCGGGCAACACGTGGCCGCCACGCCCGGCAGGTCGTGGAAGCGCGAGCGCCAGCGCCAGAGGGCCGGCAGCTGCCAGAGGGGGCGGCGACTCACCCCGAACAGGGGCGCATAGACCAGCTCCAGCCGGATCAGGGTCGGGAAGAGCTGCACGTCGGCGAGGCTGAGCTGGGGGCCGCTCAGCCAGGGGGCTTGGGCCAGGGTCTCCTCCGCAGCGGCCAGGGTGTCAAACAGGGCAGCCTCGGCCTCGTCGTAGGCCTGCTGGTTGCGGGCGAAGCCGCAGCGGTAGACCCCGTCGTTGACGGTGTGCTGCAGGCGCTCGCGCCAGTGGTCGGTTGCCCCCTGCTGGGCGGCCGGCTCCAGATCGGGGGCATCGGGCGCGGCGGGCCAGCGGTTGAGCAGCTCGATCAGGCGGGCGCTTTCCCCCACCAGCACCTGGCCCTGGCTGCGGGAGTAGAGCAGCGGCACCGTCGCCCGGCTCCCCGGGGCTGCACCGCTGCGCTGGTAGAGCTCCGCCAGGGTGCTGCAGCTCTCGAACGGGGCCGGGAACCGCCAGCGTCCTGCGGCCGGGTCGGGCTCCACCACCACCAGCTCGATGGTGGGTGCCAGGCCCCGCAGGCTCCACACCAGCCAGGCCCGATGGGCCCAGGGGCAGCTGCGGCCCACGATCAGCACGTGGCGGCCCGGGATCCCCGCATCGTCGGGGAGCGGTGGGCAGTGGCTGAAGGCCGCGGCTGGCCGGCGGTAGCGGCCACCGGCATCGGCGGGCCCGAGACCGGCCATCAGCTGCAGCCATTGCCACTGCCAGGCCGCGCGGGCCCCGCGCACAAGCCAGGGAGGAGGAGCCAGGGCCACCACCGGGGAGTTCTGGCGCGAATCTGGGGCAGATCCGGATGAAAATCCAGGGGCGTTGCCCGGCCCGTCATGGCTGCTGCATCCCCGATGGCTGCCCAGTCTCAGGCTCCCGCCGTGCTCGTGGTGGCGGGCACCCACGGCAATGAGCGCAACGCCCCCTGGTTGCTCCAGCATTGGCAGCGCCGTCCCTCCGCCCTGGCCAGCAGTGGCATGGCGATCGAGCTGGTGCTCGGCAATCCAGCTGCCCACCAGGCCAATCTCCGCTACCTCGAGCGGGATCTGAACCGCAGTTTTCAGCCGGAGCTGCTCGCCGGTGACGGGCAACCCACCTGTGCCGAAGTGGAGCGGGCCCGGGAGCTGGTGGCACGGTTCGGCCCCCAGGGCGAGCGTCCCTGTCTGGTGGCCCTCGATCTGCACAGCACCACCAGCGCCATGGGCAATGCCCTGGTGGTCTATGGACGACGCCCCACCGATCTGGCGCTGGCCGCGGCGCTTCAGGCCCGGCTGGGGTTGCCCATCTACCTGCACGAAGCAGACCCCAGCCAGAGCGGCTTCCTGGTGGAGTGCTGGCCCTGTGGTCTGGTGATTGAGGTCGGTCCGGTGCCCCAGGGGCTGATCCAGGCCCCGATCTGCCGCCAGACCCAGCTGGCGCTGGAGGTGAGTCTGGCCCTGCTGGCGGAGATCCGCTCGGGCGACCTGAAGCTCCCCCAGCGCGTGGTGGTGCACCGCCATCTCGGCAGTCTCGATCTGCCCCGCACGCCAGAGGGCACGCCCCTGGCCTGTCTCCATCCGCTGCGCCAGCACCGTGACTGGCAGCCCCTGCGGCCTGGCGATCCCCTGTTCCTGGACCCTTCCGGGGGCACCCTCTCCTATCAACCGCCGGCGTGGCTGGAGGATGGGCTGGCCGATGGCCCTGTGGTGCCCGTGTTCATCAACGAGGCGGCCTATGGCGAGAAGGGGATTGCCCTCAGCCTCACGGAGCGCCTGGTGTGGTCGGTGCAGCCCGGGTGGGGCGATGCGCTGAAGGCCCTCGCCGTTCAGCTGGCGGCAGCGGCAGAGCGCGGTGCTCCGTTGTAGATCACCTGCAGCACCGTGCGGCCGTCTCCGGAGACACGGATCTCCGTCTCCAGGGCCGGGGCGAGTTTGAACTGCTCCCAGCCAGGGGCTCCCCCGGTGAAGCGGAACACAAAGCTGCCCCCGTCGCGGCTGATCAGGCAGGGGTTGTTGCTGATCCCCGCATACATGCAGCTGGCGGGTCGGTACAGCTCCAGGCCCCCGTTGAGCTGGGTGGCTGTGGTGCGGGCCAGATTGATGGCCCGCTGCAGGCCCTGCGATTCCCGCAGCAGCTCCTCGATGCGCTCCAGGGTCTGGGTGGTGCGCGGAGCCGCCGGCGGGGTGGCGTTCTCCTGCGCCAGCGCAGGGGCGCCGCTCAGCAGCACCCCAGCGACCAGAGCGGTGATGCGATTCATGCGGCCGATGCGGATGGCAAGCAGCTCAACCGGAGTGGCCCATGCCTGTCAAGGACGGATCAGCCGCACACCAGGGTGGCCTGTTCCTTGGTGCAGGGCAGATCGCTGCTGGTGCCATCGGCCCAGTAGATCCGCAGCCGGTCATCCTCCGTGCCGCTGCGAAGCGTGAGCGATTTCACGGGGCCGGCTGGGGGCTTACCGGCGCTGTCGGCGCCATCGCGTGGCGTGAGCGTGTTGAGCTTCTGCTCCAATTGCTGGAGCTTGAGATCCAGTTGCTCCTGGCGCTGCTGGATCTCCTGCAACTCCGCCGATGGCTTGGGCTGGCAGCCGGCGGTCACAAGGGCGCCGACCATCCCGAGGCTGAGCAAGGCCAGGCGAAGGAGGTGGCGGCGAGGCTGGCGGCGGGTAGATGAGGCGGCAGGCAGGGCCATCCCGGGCGGGGCAGGGGGGAAAGCCGCACCTCTAGCAGCGTCAGGCAGCAGCGGCCACCCGTTCACTCCAGTACACCACCGCTCCCAGCCGTTCCAGCTCGTCGCGCCGGCGGCGCGCGAGATGCAGCGGCACCTGCTCCTCGAAGCGCTCTCCGTTCAGGTCCCAGCGCAGCAACACCATCAACTCCGGCGACCCCGGTTCACGTGTCTGGAGCCTGGCGCCCGCGCCGTCGGGCTGCCAGGCACGGTGGGCCAACGCTGACAGCAACCCGGGCAACACCCCTTCACAAACCCCGCAATGTTCCGTTACAGTGCTAGGTGACGGGATTCCGTCCCAGGCGTTTCCGGCGCAATCGGGAAC
>VGPU01000056.1 GCA_016882525.1 Cyanobacteria bacterium M_surface_10_m2_119
TAAGCCGCGCAGGCCACTCGCAAACACTCCCCAAGGCGCCTCTCGGCTCCCTCGGCTCGTGCTCGGTTTCCCGCGCAGTCCAAAACCATAACACCTCACCCCTCGCTCTCGCAACCTTGGCGGGGCGGTGAACCGTTTCTAGGGTTCGCAGCAGCGGCCAAGCCGCGGCAGCGCAGGGATGGCCATGGCACGGCAGTTCAGCCAGGAACAACTGAGGGTGAGACCCAGCTCCAAGGAGGAAGCTGTGGTGCGGAGCGCTCAGGAGCATTTCGAGCGCACCTTGGTGCGCGTGCGGGGAGAGCTGGTGGGATCTGTCGCCGCGCTCGAGCATCCCCGCAAGAGCGATGCCGCCAACTACGGAGAGGTGTTCCTGCGCGACAACGTGCCGGTGATGCTCTACCTGCTCCTGCAGGGGCGCTACGAGATCGTGCGCAACTTTCTCAACACCTGTCTCGACCTGCAGAGCAGCACATATCAGACCCGGGGCATCTTCCCCACCAGCTTTGTGGAGGAAAACGGCAGTGTGCTAGCCGACTACGGCCAACGCTCCATCGGGCGCATCACCTCAGTGGATGCCAGCCTCTGGTGGCCGGTGCTCTGCTGGCTGTATGTGCAGAAGAGCCGAGACGTCGAGTTCGGCACGAGCCAGCGGGTGCAGCGGGGAGTGCAGCTGCTGCTGGATCTGGTGCTGCACCCGACGTTCGAGGGCACACCGGTGCTGTTCGTGCCGGATTGTGCGTTCATGATCGATCGGCCAATGGACGTATGGGGCGCACCGTTGGAAGTGGAGGTGCTGCTCTACGGGTGCCTGCGGAGCTGCTGCCAGCTGATGGAGCTGGCCCAGAAGAACGCCCTGAGTCGATTGCTGGAACAGCGGCTGGTGCTCACCCGGGAGTGGCTGCATGAGCTGCGCCGCTTCCTGCTCAAGCACTACTGGGTGACCAGCAAGACCATGCAGGTGCTCCGGCGCCGACCCACCGAGCAGTACGGGGACCACCAGCACGAAAACGAATTCAATGTGCAACCCCAGGTGATTCCGCCCTGGCTGCAGGACTGGCTCGAGAACCGGGGCGGCTACCTGATCGGCAACATGCGCACAGGCCGCCCTGACTTTCGCTTCTACAGCCTGGGCAATTCCCTGGCCTGCCTGTTTGGCATCCTCACGGCTCCGCAGCAACGGGCCCTGTTTCGGCTGGTGCTGCACAACCGCCAGCACCTGATGGCCCAGATGCCGATGCGCATCTGCCATCCACCGATGGCCATGGACGAATGGGCCGACAAGACCGGATCCGATCCCAAGAACTGGCCCTGGAGTTACCACAACGGCGGGCACTGGCCCAGCCTGCTCTGGTACCTCGCCGGCGCCGTGCTCATTCACGAGCAGCGCTATCCGCGGGCCGATGTGCTGCTGATGGGGCAGATGCGGGCCATGCTCGAGGAGTGCTACTGGAGCCAGCTCAACCAACTGCCGCGCCAGCAGTGGGCGGAATACTTCGATGGCCCGACCGGCACCTGGGTGGGCCAGCAGGCACGCACCTACCAGACCTGGACGATCGTGGGCTTCCTGCTGTTGCACCACCTCCTGCGGGTGGAACCCCAGGATGTAAGCCTGCTGAACATCGGCGATTGAGCCCTGGGGCATGGCTCTGGCCCCCCGCTACTGGCCACAAAAAAACCGCGACCAGGGTCGCGGCTGGAGACAGAGATCAGGGTGATTGGGCCAGCACCGAACTCAGAACAGCCCGAGGGTGAGGGACTTGTCGATGGGCAGGGCAGCACCGATACCCAGATAGATGGTGAAGGCGGTTCCGAAGAGGAAAACAGCCATGGCCACAGGGCGGCGGAAGGGGTTCTGGAACTTGTTGAAGCTCTCGATGAAGGGCACCAGCATCAGTCCAAGGGGGATCATGGTCTGAAGTGCGATTCCCAGAAGCTTGTTGGGGACGACCCGCAGGATCTGGAAGACGGGATAGAGGTACCACTCAGGAAGGATTTCCAGGGGAGTGGCGAAGGGA
Source organism: Cyanobacteria bacterium M_surface_10_m2_119 (assembly GCA_016882525.1). Taxonomy (GTDB): domain Bacteria; phylum Cyanobacteriota; class Cyanobacteriia; order PCC-6307; family Cyanobiaceae; genus NIES-981. The sequence goes on from VGPU01000056.1 coordinate 2,016, forward strand.
TCGGCCTTGTCACCGAGCATGGCCGGGTCAAGCACGGCCAGGCCAACGATGCAACCGATGGTTCCCAGGATCACCACCGGGAACATGTAGAGAAGGTCGTTGGGCCAGGCGGGCTCACCGTAGTAGTTGTGACCCATGCCCTTGGCCAGCTTGGCCCGCAGAGCGGGATCGCTGAGATCGGGCTTCTTGAGGATGTGCATGGGGGTCAAGCCGATGGGGGAAGGCTAGGAGCTGGAGACCGGGAATGCGGCGGAGGCCGCAGGACTTCACAGAAGTCGGATCACAACGGGCCGGAAATGCCCTGCTTGCGGATCATCAGGAAGTGCATGAGCATGAACACTGCCAGCAGCCAGGGCATCACGAAGGTGTGCAGGCTGTAGAAGCGGGTGAGCGTCGATTGACCCACGCTCTCGCCGCCGCGCAGCAGCTCGACCATGAAATCGCCGACCACGGGCACGGCCGCAGGCACGCCGCTCACGATCTTCACGGCCCAGTAACCCACCTGATCCCAGGGCAGGGAATAGCCGGTGACGCCGAAGCTCACGGTGATCACGGCCATGGTCACGCCGGTGACCCAGGTGAGCTCGCGGGGGCGCTTGAAGCCACCGGTGAGGTACACGCGGAACACGTGCAGGATCAGCATCAGCACCATCATCGAGGCGCTCCAGCGGTGGATGGAGCGGATCAGCCAGCCGAAGCTGACGTCGGTCATCAGGTACTGCACCGAGGCGTAGGCCTCGGCCACGGTGGGCTTGTAGTAGAAGGTCATCGCAAACCCAGTGGCGAACTGGATCAGGAAGCAGACCAGGGTGATGCCGCCCAGGCAATAGAAGATGTTGACGTGGGGGGGAACGTACTTGGCGGAGATGTCGTCGGCGATCGCCTGGATCTCGAGACGCTCCTCAAACCAGTTGTAAACAGGGTTTGAAGGTCCCCCTGGGGTTCCAGCAGGAGTGTTCGCCATGCAGCTGGGTGGATTGGTTGCGAGAGTCTACGCATCCCCTCGAAGCCGCCGTGAGCGCCGAGCGATCTCCCTGGCCCTCCCTTCCCCGCTGGATCCGGCGCCACGTGCAGCGGAGCCTGACCCTGCTCCTTGCCCTGGGCCTGGCCTGGCAGCCCCTGACGGCTCCAGCCCTGGCGCTGAACGACGCCCAGCAGGTGGTGGTGGAGGCCTGGCGGCTGGTGAACCAGAGCTACGTGGATCCGGAGCGCTTTGAGGCCGTGCACTGGCGCAAGTTGCGGCAGAAGGCCCTGGAACGGCCGATCCACTCCTCCGCCGACGCCTACGACGCAATTGAGGCGATGCTCAGCCCCCTGGGCGACCCCTACACCCGCCTGCTGCGCCCCGAGGAATACGCGGCGCTGCGCTCCAGCACCCAGGGAACCGTGAGCGGCGTGGGGCTGCAGTTGGGCCTGCAGGCGGGAGACCAGAGCGTGGTGGTGATCGCGCCCCTCGACGGCTCCCCGGCGGCCGAGGCCCGGATCGTGAGCGGCTCGCCCTTGCTGTCGGTGAACGGCCAGCCCACCAGCGTGCTCGGCCTCGAGCAGACCGCCGCGGCCCTGCGCGGCCCCAGCGGCAGCAGCGTGCTGGTGGAGGTGCTCGACCCCGATGGCCGCCGCCGGGAGGTGGACCTGGAGCGCCGCCAGGTGGATCTGCGGCCAGTGCGCAGCCGCCGCCTGCGGGTGAATGGCCACACCCTCGGCTACCTGCGCATCACCCAGTTCGCCGAGCCGGTGCCGCTCCAGGTGCAGGAGGCCCTGCACGATCTGCAGGACCAGGACATCGAGGGCTTGCTGCTGGATCTGCGCAACAACTCAGGCGGCCTGGTGAGCGCCGGCCTGGCGGTGGCGGATGCCTTCCTCGACAACAGGCCGATCGTCGAGACGGAAGATCGCGACGGCCTGAGCTCTCCCCAGCAGGCCCGCCCGGGGACCCTGTTCAGTGGCCCGATGCTCACCCTGGTGAACAGCGGCACGGCCAGCGCCAGCGAAATCCTGGCTGGCGCCCTCCAGGACAACGGCCGCAGCCAGCTGGCCGGTGGACGCACCTACGGCAAGGGACTGATCCAGACGCTGCTCTCCCTGGGCGACAACAGCGGCCTGGCGGTGACCGTGGCCCGCTACCTCACCCCGAGCGGACGCGACATTCAGAACCAGGGCATCGAGCCGGACACCGTGCTGGCCGCACCCGAACCCCTGAATCCCGGTGGTGAGGGCGACAGCTGGCTGGAGCAGGCCTCCAAGCTGCTGGCCGCAGAGCTGCCTCCGGTGACGCCGGGGGGAACGACCTGATGGCGGTGGAACGCACCTATCACGACCCCTTGCACGGCGCGATCTGCCTGCGGGAGCGGGAGCCGGCCGAGGCCCTGGCCATCCGCCTGATCGACACGCTCCCTTTTCAGCGTCTGCGCCGGATCCGCCAACTGGGGCCGGCGTTTCTCACCTTTCACGGGGCTGAATCCAGTCGTTTCACCCATTCCCTCGGCGTGCTGGAGCTGGCGCGGCAGGCTCTCCAGCAACTGGAAGTCCATCACCCGGCATTGCAGGAGCACCGCGGGGTGCTCTACGCCGCGGCCCTGCTGCACGACGTGGGCCATGCCCCCCTCAGCCACACCGGCGAGGAGATGTTCGGCCTCAAGCACGAACACTGGTCGGCGCGACTCGTGCGCGAACATCCAGCCCTGCGGGAGCCGCTGGAGGACCATGGCCCAGGCACCGCCGACGCCGTGGCGGACCTGCTGCTGGGGAAGGGCCATGCCTGCCGGGCCATTGAGGCTCTGGTGAGCAGCCAGCTCGACTGTGACCGGCTCGACTACCTCCAGCGCGACAGCTACAGCACCGGCACCAACTACGGCCACCTGGATCTCGAGCGGATCCTGGCGGCCCTCACCCTGGCGCCCGACGGCAGCCTGGCGATCCATCCCAAGGGCCTGATGGCGGTGGAGCACTACCTGGTGGTGCGCAAACTGATGTACGGCAGTGTCTACAACCACAGGCTCAACGTGGTGTGCAACTGGCTGCTCTGCCAGGCCATCGCCATTGCCCGTCGCCTGGGGCCCGAGCGGGTGTGGGCCGATGCCGTGATGGCCGACTGGCTCTGGGCGAGCGACCAGCTGAGCCTGGAGACCTACCTGGCCAACGACGACATCCGTACCGGGTATCACCTGGAGCGCTGGATGGAGAGTGGGCCGCCGGAGCTGGCCGAACCCTGCCGCCGCCTGCTGGAGCGCAAGTTGCTCAAGGCAAGCGCCGTGAGCCATCTCTCGCCGGCGCGGCGGCTGGAGCTGCTGGCAGCAGCCCGGCAACTGGCCGAGGCCACCGGCTTCTGTGCCGAGGGGACCTGCGGACTGGAGCAGCGGCAGAGCCGGGGTTATCACGCCTACAAGGGGGGCCTGCGCCTCTGGGACGGGGAGCGGCTGCAGGCCCTGGAGCAGCGCTCAACCCTGGTGCGCAGCCTGAGCGAACCGGTGGAGCTGGCCTGGTTGATCCACCCGGCCGAGGTGGCCCCTAAGTTGCGGCAGTTGATCCACGGCTGAAGCCGACAGCAACCATGGGCGCAGTGGTGCGCGGCGCAGCCTGCCCGCAGGTTCCGGGGATTCTCATGCTGCCGGAGCCTCCTTCGGCAACGCCTGCCCGTGAACTGGCGGACCAGGCCCTCAGCGAAGCCCACCTGCTCTCAGCCTTCCCTCTGCCGGCGGCCCTGGTGTTGGTGAGCGGCAGCTGGCGGCTGGACGTGCGGGAGCTGCGGGGGGTGGCCTCCCTGCTGGCCGACCAAGGGGTGACGCTGGCTGGCGTGTGTGGGCTCGATCCCCACACGCGGGTGGCGGCGGCAGCCATCGGGCTGGCCACCAGCACACCGGCCGACCCGAGCGGTGGCGCGCCCACCACACGCGTCCCCGGGGGGACTTCCCTCAGCGTGCATCAGGGAACCGTGCGATCCGGCGACCACCTGGAGACGGAAGGCTCCCTTCTGGTGCTGGGGGATGTGAACCCGGGAGCGCGGATCAGTGCCGTGGGCCACGTGCTGGTGTGGGGACGGCTGCGGGGGATGGCCCATGCCGGCTGCCGCGGCGACCGCCAGGCCCGGATCGTGGCCCTGCAGCTGCGGCCGTTGCAGCTGCGGATCGCCGATGCCGTGGCCCGGGGGCCGGAGGAGCTCCCTCCGGCCGGCCTCGCAGAGCAGGCGGTCCTCCTCGATGGCGAAATCCAGCTGCAGGCTGCCCCACCGACCTGGCCGCTCAGCGATTGATCAGTCCGAGCGCACCCAGCCCCCCCGCCACCGCCATGTACCAGAGGGGGGATAGCCGACTGCGCAGCATCAGCACGCAGACAGCGATGGAGACCCCCACGCCGGGGGCATCGGTATCGGCGCTGTGCAGGATTTTCAAGCCGACGGAGAAGAGGATCCCGAGGGTGATCGGTCCCATGGCGCGCTCAAAGGCCACCCGCAGGGGGGCGTGCTCCAGCCGCTTCCAGCTCAGGCAGGCCACCACCATGACCAGCGTGGATGGCAGGAGGATGGCCAGCTCTGCCGTGACGGCCGTGAGCAGGGCCCAGCCGGGTCCCTCCCGCCAGGCTGCGCCGAGGCCAAGCAGCCCCACGATCATCGAACTGGGCCCCGGTGCCGCCTCAGCCAGGGCATAGAGATCGACGAACTGGCGAGGGCTCAACCAGCAGAAGCGGTCGACGGCTAGGTGGTGGTACTCCGCCAGCAGGGTATTCCCACCCCCGAGGGAAAAGAGCGAAAGCGAGAGGAACTCACCGAGCACCTGCAGCAGCTGGCCCGGATCACTCAGCGGCGCTGGCGTACAGGCGACTGCGACCAGGGGAAGTGCCATCGGTAAGGCGATGCTCACGATTGGGGGGACCATCACGACGGAATGTCGATCACGAGCGGGAACCACTGGCTCGGGGCCAGTACCAGACCATGGCCAGGGGCCCGCTCACCAGCACCACGGGGATCAGGCGGGCATGAAACACGCTGAGAGCCAGAAACACAGCCCCAGCGAGCACCAGCGCCATCCCGTCTTTCCAGTATTGGTCAAGGATCTTGAAGCCCATCGAGAGCGCCATGCCGGCGGCCGCCGCCACCACCCCAGCCAGGAGGCGGTCGACGGCGGGCAGCTCATGCACTTCGAAATAGAGCACCCCCAGGGCCATCAGCAGGCTGAACGGCACCAGGAGCATGCCGGCCATCGCCACCAGAGCACCCACCAGCCCGTGAAAGTCGGCGCCGATATAAACGGCCATGTTGATCTGGTTCGGCCCGGGGAAGAGGCGGGCAACGGTGAGACCGGTGAGGAACTGCTCGTTGCTCATCCAGCGCCGTTGCTCCACCACAATCCGCTGGCTCCAGGCGGAAAGGCCCCCGCCAAAGGCGGAGAGGGCCACCTGCAACATGCCTAGAAACAGGGAAAGCAGGCTGGGACGGGGTGCCAGAGGGGAGGAGGGCTGCTCCCGAGAGTCAGTCATGGACCTTCAGTCATGGACGAAATGGGGATCGGGAGGCAATTCCCCCTCCTCATGCAGGGTGGGATCCAGGGGATCGGGGGCGTGGTACTTCGAGGCCTGGTCCCAGTCGTGCTCAAAGGTGCGACGCAGGCGCTCCACCACTGCGGGGGCATCAGACTCGATACCCAGCTCCCGGCGCAGGTCAAAGGCACTGCGGTCGATGTTCATGGAGCCCGTCTGGGCGTAGTGGTCATCGACCAAGACCAGCTTCGCGTGGAGCTTGAGATGCTTCTGGCGTCGAACCTTGACGCCGAACCGCTCCATGATCCGCAACGAAGAGAACGTGTCGTAGATATCCCAATCGGAGATGCCGTGCTTGCCTCCACAGAGGAAGCGAACCTTCACGCCACGCTCACGCGCCGCAATGATCCGCTCCAGGATCACCGCATCCACAAACTTCGGGTGTTGCAGCCAGAGGGTGCGCTGGGCACGATCAATGATGCGGGCCAACTGCCCCCGGCTGTGCAGGCTGCTCCAGAGCAACCCCACGTCAAGATCGGGGTGGAAGGCCTGGCGGTTCCAGTCAGCCTCAAAACCAGCGATCACCTGCGCCACCACGGCCGCGTTCTCGCTCACCACGCCGTAGTCGCGGGTCTGGGTGAAGTATTTATCGGACAGGTTGAAGGACGCAATCAAAGCTGCATCCCGATCGATCACCACCGACTTCTCGTGGGTGACGGGAAAGGCCTCGCTGGTCCAGGCCACCTCCACCCCCCAGGCCTGCAGCTGGCCGTAGCTGTCATCGTTCCAGCGGTCGCCGCCGGAGGTGTGGGGATTGAGCATCACCCGCACCCGCACGCCCCGCTGTTGCGCCCGCTGCAGCGCCTCGAGGATGGCGGGGCTCTGGAGCTTGAACTGCTTCAGGCGCAGCTCCTCGCGCGCGGAATCCAGCAGGGCAACCACGGCTGCGGCGCCATCGTCGGGCATCACCAGCAGGCGTTGATGGGTGTGACGCACGACCGGGAGCAGAGGGGGAGCGGCACCGTTGTAGGACTTCAACCGCGAATTTGGCCTTAACCTGCCCCGACCCCAGGCCAAGCCGTGACAGCCGCGTCCAGTCGCTTCATCCTGATCTGCTCAGGCAAGGGAGGGGTCGGGAAGACCACCCTCACCGCCAACCTGGGCATCGCGCTCGCCCAGCTCGGTGCTCGCACAGCTGTGCTCGATGCCGATTTCGGCCTGCGCAATCTCGACCTGCTGCTCGGGCTGGAGAACCGCATCGTCTACACGGCCCAGGAGGTGCTCGCCGGGAGCTGTCGCCTGGAGCAGGCGCTGGTGAAGCACAAGCAGCAGCCCAATCTGGCTCTCCTGCCTGCTGGCAACCCACGCATGCTCGAGTGGCTCACGCCAGAGGACATGCGCAAGGTGGCCGCACTGGTGGGCGAACAGTTCGACTATGTGCTGATCGACGCGCCGGCAGGGATCGAGGGCGGCTTCCGGAACGCGATGGCCGCAGCCCATGAGGCGATTGTGGTGACCACTCCGGAAGTGTCGGCCGTGCGGGATGCCGATCGGGTGATCGGCCTGCTGAACAGCGAAGGCGTCAAGCCGATTCAGCTGGTTCTCAACCGGGTGAGGCCCCGGATGATGGTGAACCAGGAGATGCTCTCGGTTGACGATGTCACCGACATCCTCGCCCTGCCCCTGCTGGGGTTGGTGCTGGAGGACGAGCAGGTGATCGTGAGCACGAACCGCGGCGAACCCCTCACCCTCAGCGGCGGCAACTCACCGGCGGCCCGGGCCTACGCCAACGTGGCCCGGCGCCTGCTGGGTGAGGACGTGCCCCTGATCGACCCCAGCAAGGAACGGCAGGGGCTGCGGGCCCGGATCGGTCGACTGATGAACTCCAAGATCTTCTGAGCCGATGACCCTGCGCGATCTCATCAACAAGTTGCTGGGCAGACAGGCTGCCAGCGCCGGAATGGCCAAGCAGCGTCTGCAACTGGTGCTGGCCCACGACCGCAGCGATCTCAACCCAGAACTGCTCGAGCGGATGCGCCGCGAAATTCTCGAGGTGGTGAGCCGCTACGTGGAGATTGATCTCGAAGAGGGGGATGTGAGCCTGGCCACCGAAGACCGGGTGACCGCCCTGGTCGCCAACCTGCCCATCCGCAGGATGCGGTCGCTGGGGGAAGAGAACGACACCCGCGAGAGCGGCGACGGCACCAGCAGTGCCCCCGACAGCCCCGGGGACCCTGCGGTTGACGAGGCCACCACCCCCTCGGACAAGCCCCTGCAGGTCTGAGTCCCCTGCAACGCCTGTGGCAATTCTGGAGGAGATCCTCTGGAGTGTTTGCCATGTCCCCGTCGGCTGATGCCATCACCCCCGCAGAAGCCCGCGTCCTGGCACATCTTCGCCGTGGCTGCAGCAACCAGGGCATTGCCACCGCCCTGGTTCTCAGCCCCCGAACGGTTGAAAGCCATATCTCGAATCTGCTGGCCAAGACCGGCTGCGGGAGTCGCGTTCAACTGCTGCTCTGGGCTCTCGAGCTGCCATCCGAGCGATAAGCTCCCCTCGGGACAGCCCATGCCGGCTTAGCTCAGCGGTAGAGCAGCGCTTTTGTAAAGCGAAGGCCATCGGTTCAAATCCGTTAGCCGGCTTCCTCCCTCCCCAGCCGGCCAGGCCATGGCCAGGCTGGGAGGGCGCCGCCACGCTCCCGCGGTGGAGTCGACCCAAGCCACAACCAGCTCGCGCCAGGAGGCCATCCGGCGCCTGCAGCACAGACGGATGTACCGCCGCCAGCTCAGCCGCTACGTGGCCGTGAACACGGGCCTGGTACTGATCTGGCTGCTGGACGGGGGCGGCTCGTTCTGGCCCATCTGGCCCATCGCCTGCTGGGGGCTCGCCCTGCTGATCCAGGGCTGGAAGCTGGCCCATCCTGAGCACCCCTTCAGCGAGGAGGAGATCGAGCGGGAGCTGCAACGCGGGGCCCCTGGCCCAAGGGTGTGACCTCAGGGCAGGGCGGGCAGGAGGGGAACGCCTGGCAGCACGGGTGGCGGCGGCGGAAGGGTGAGAGGAGCGCCTCCCCCCCCTGGGAAAGGCTCAAGCGGCTGCGCTGGCCCCTCTGCGGAGACATCGACCACCGCAGCCGGCGGACTCACGCCCAGGCGGCCTGCCGGCGCGGCAAACAGCCGCGCCAGCAGAGCCTGCCGTTCTTCGGCGGTCTCGGGGCCAAGAGCCCACAGACTTTCCAGATAGAAAAACCCCACCCCCAGCCCCGCCTGCCTGGACTCGCTGACCTTCTGCTGCAGCAGGGAGGCCGGGGCGGGACGGTTGCGCTGGCCGCTCATGATGGCGATGGCCGTGGGGATCCGCTGGCGGGCTTCCTGCACCTCCGGCCGCCACAGATGGGGCGTGAAGCTCTCCAGGTCGGGCCGGTAGATCTGCACCAGCACCTCATCGGCAATGCCCTGGCGCACCCAGGCCCGCCAGTCCTGGAGCTGCAGCTTGTAGGCGAAGTCGTAGTAGTTGGGTGACACTGAAATGATCGCGCCGGGCCGCCGGGCCCGCACGGCCTTGCTCAGGCGCCCCATGAAGGCGGTGATCTTGTCGGCCCGCCATTTCACCCAGGCGGCATCGGCTGGGTTGGCGGGTGGCGCCTTGCCGGTTTCCTTGCGGTAGAGGGCGACCGTGAAGGCGTCGTAGCCGAAATCACGCGGCAGGGTCATGTGATCGTCGAACTGGATGCCATCGGCGCCATAGCGGCCCACCACCTCCAGCACCAGATCCGTGATCAGCTGCTGCACCTCCGGACGGAACGGATTGAGCCACATCACCTCCCCGGCGGCACTCACGGAGGTGAGGCCTCCGTTCTGCTTCTGGGTGAGCCAGGCCCGGTGCCGGCGCGCCAGCTGCGAATCGGGCGGTGCCATGAAGCCGAACTCAAACCAGGGAATCACCAGCAGTCCCTGGCGGCGTCCTTCGGCGATGAGTTCCCCGATCACGTCCTGCCCCTGAAGGCCCCGGAAGTCAAAATCCTGGAGCTGGCGCTCCTGCACGACCTGGCTGGGGTAGTAGGCAATGCCGCCGTTCCACACCACCGGATAGAGAGTGTTGAACTGGAGCCGGGCCAGCTGGGCCAGCGTCTGGCGCATGCGCTCGCGATCCCGGAGCACAGGCATGTCGTTGGCGGTGAGCCAGACGCCACGTAATTCCGCCCGGGGGCGGGAAAGCACCGGGGCAGGTGAACCGGCTGGGGGCCCGGAGCCGGGGGCGGGCAGGGCGGTGGCCAAGGCCCGCACCTGGGCAATGCCCAGGATCCCCAGTGTCGACAGTGCGACAGCACGCCACATGCCCATGGCAGGTTCAGCGGGTAGCAAACCTTAGGGATCCCGGTTCGCCAACAGCCAGATCAACAGCACGGCTGGCACCCAGAGCAGCCACTGGCCGCGGAGCAAGGCGGTGGTGACTTCTACCGCCGGACTCAGAAGCCGGGCATAGGCGGCCATGGTGATCAACAGCAGCAGCACCAGGGCAGCCATGGTCGCGGGTCAGGGTTCCAGCTCTGGGGGCAGGAAAGCACCAGCCCGCAGCACCTGCCAGCGGCCGCTGCCCTGCGCCGGGTCAATCGGTCCCTGCCAGGCGAGGACCGTGCTGGCCTGGCCCGCTGCTGGCGGCCAGGGGAGGGGCCCAAACAGGGATAGGTCGGGGAAGTAGCGCCGGGCTGCATCCGGCGTCTCGGCAGCCGGCCATCCAGAGGGGTTCGCGCTGGTGGTGGCCAGGGGACCGGTGCAGCGCAGCAGATCACGCACCACGTCACAGTCGGGGATCCGCAGCCCCAAGCTGCCGCCCCCCGGATTGAGCTGCTCGGCCCAGGGGCCCCGGGCCGGCAGCACCAGGGTGAGGGCACCAGGCCAGCCGGATCGGGCGAGCTGCAACCACTCGGCTCTCCAGGCCCAGCCGAGCACCGGCTCGAGTTGCTCGAGGTCGGCCGCCATCAGGATCAGGGGCTTCTCCGCAGGACGCTGCTTGAGCCCCCAGATCTGGGCAGCATGAGCAGGACAGGCCGCCAGAGCCACCAGGGTGTCGGTGGGCATCAGCACAACGGCGCCTGCAGCCAGGCGATCGGCCAACTGCCGCGGGGGCAGGGGGCCACCGGACACCGAGGGGCCGGACTCGGATTCGGAGATGTGCATCGCGATCAAGGTCCAGGGATCAGGCGACCGGGGCGCGGGCAACGGCAAAACGCAAGGTGCCCTCAAGGTCTGGGTGGGCAGCAACCTGTTCCAGGCCGGCGCCCCTGAGCAAGTCGAGCACCGGCCTGCTCTGGTCGTGGTGATGTTCCAGGAGCAGCCAGCCCCCTGGCGCCAGAGCATCCCGGCACCCCGAGACGATCAGACGCAGGGCGTCGAGGCCATCGCTTCCCCCATCGAGCGCCAGGCGTGGTTCATGCGTCCTCACGACCGGCTCCAGGGAAGACCAGACGGCCGTCGGGATGTATGGAGGGTTGGCGACGACCAGATCGAGACGCCCCCACCAGGGATGCAGAGGCTGCCACCAGCTGCCCTGCAGCAGCTGGACCCGGGATCGCCGGCCACAGCGCTCGAGATTCCGCGCAGCCTGGCGGAGCGCTGCATCGCTGCAGTCCACCGCCAGGCCCTCACTCGTTGGCCAGAGGCCTGCCAGGGCCACCGCCAGGCAGCCCGACCCGGTGCCGAGATCGGCCCAGCAGGTCGGCGGCCGATCAGCCCGCAGCGCCTGGGCCAGCTCCACCAGCAGCTCGGTCTCCGGGCGGGGAATGAGCACCCCCGGAGCCACGACCAGCTCGAGATCCCGCCAGGAGCAACGTTGGAGCAGGTATTGAAGGGGTTCCGAGAACTGGAGATGGCGCTGCCAGAGGACGGTGAGCTGGTCGAGGGATACCGGCAATGACACGCTCCGCTCGGGGGCGATGCGCAGGTGCTGGAGGGTGCTCCAGTCGAGTCCGGCAGCCATGGCCAGCAGCCAGTCGAGAGCTTCAGACTCGCCCCCGGCCGCCAGTTGCTCACGCCTCCAGGCGAGCAGATGGGTACCCGTCACAGCACAGGCGGCATCCGGCGCCCAACCGGCGCCGGGAGTGGAACGGCTGCAGTCGCGGCTGACGTCGGGCAACCGGGAACCTTGAAGGTTCCGATCACGCTAGAGACGCCGCCACTGCAAGCCGGGCTCGGCCCGCAGCTGCCCAGCCATTTCCAGGGCGAGGAGGCGGGGAGCCAGGGCAGCGGCGGGTTGCCGCAGAGCCAGGCACAACTGCTCGAGCGTGGCGCCATCCGCCAGGGCTCGCAGCAGGGCGTCATCGCCCTCGACGGGGAGCGGCGCCTCGCTGGGAGCATGGCTGGCTCCCCGGACCGGGCCTAGTCGGGCCAGCGGACCGGGGCCCAGGTGGCGCACCAGCTCAGCTGGCTCCAGCAGGACAGAAGCGCCTTGGGCCAGCCATCGATTGCTTCCCCGGGCGGAGAGGCGGCTGGCATCCCCCGGCACGACCCACAGTGGCAGCTGCTGCTCCCAGGCCAGACGCGCGGAGTGCAGGGCGCCACTGCGCTCGGGACACTCCACCAGCACCACGGCCTTGGCCAGGGCCACCTGCAGGCGGTTACGGGCCGCGAAGTGGCCGGCAGAGACGGAACCGCCGGATGGCTGCTCCGAGACCAGCAGCCCCTGCTGCGCCACCTGCTCCTGCAGGGGCCCGTGGTGGCGCGGGTAGACCCGCTGGAGCGGCGTACCCAGCACCGCCACGGGGCGGCCTCCCTGGCTGAGGCAGCCCCGATGGCAGGCTCCATCAATCCCATCCGCCAGCCCGCTCACCACCGGCCAGCCCGCTCCCGCCAACGCGCGACCCAGCGCCTCGGCCATGGCCAGACCATGGCGAGAGGGCCGGCGGGTGCCCACCACGGCGACCGCCTGGCGGCGAGCCAGCCAGGGCCAGAGCGTGCCACGACCACGCCAGTAGAGCGCCAGCGGAGGCCGGGACAACCTCCAGACGTCAGGAGGGGCGGCCGGATCACCGGGCAACAGCACCTGGCGCCCCGAACGGACGTGCTCCGACCAGGACGCGAGGGGGTTACCCCCCCAGCGCTGCCGATAGGCCTGCAACCGTGCCAGCCCTGCAGCATCCAGCCCACGCAGGGAGGGAAACGTCTCCAGCGGAGCAGACCAGGCAGCCTCCAGGCTGCCGAAATGGAGCTCGAGGGCACGCACGCGCACCCAGCCCAGGCCGGGACAGGCCGCCCACAACAACCACCACAGGCGCCGCCGGCCATCCCAGGGAATGGGGATGCGGCGACGGGCGGGGAAAGGGAGCACGAGGGCCCTTCCAGCCGCCGGCCCGGCAGCGCCCACCTGCTCCCTCGCAGCCTGCCTGGCCCCCAAGCCGGCAGCGACCCGAGCGGCAGGCCCAACACCACCACCGAGACCATTGGCATCACCGAGACCACTGGCATTGCCGAGACCATTGGCATTGCCGAGACCATTGGCATCGCCAAGGCCGACGCCCTCCCCCACCCCGCCCATTGCATCAGTACATCTGTACTAATGCTATCCCGGGCCGCGGCGGAGCGCCGCAGCGGCGAGGGTCAGGTCCGCTGGCCACCGGCGCAGCAGCCGGCGCTCAGCGCCGGCTGCACCCTGCGACTGGCCATCCGCGCACACCAGAACCAGCTCCACGGACGCCTCCGCGGCGACACCTCCATCCGGCGCCACGAATCGGCTGTGCCAGGGCATCCGCGCCCCCCGCTGGGGCAGCACCCGGCTCTGCACCTCCACCGCATCGCCGTGGACCAGCGCGCGCCGGTACTGAATGGCCAGATCAACGACGGGCAACTCCAGCCCCCGGGCCGATAGATCGCTGTAGGCCAGCCCCACCGCCGCCAGGGCCTCCACGCGCGCCTCTTCCAGCCAGGCCAGATACGCCCCGTGCCACATCACGCCGGCGTGGTCGGTGTGCTGGGGCAACACGCGGCGCCTGAGCAGCCATTGGCCACACTCCGTCACGGTCTGCATGGTCGGGCACATGGCATCCAGGGAACCGCCATAGGCTGCCGGAGATCCGCTGCTGACCCCGTGTTTCGCAACGTCCTGATCGCCGATTCCGGCAAAGGCCATGTCGAAGAGATGGTGCGCATGCTGCGCGACATCCCGGTGGTGCGGCAGGCCCGCGTGAACCTGCTGCACGTGGTGCCCGAGCAGGGCAGTGATGACGTGCAGGAGCACTGGCAGAAGGCCGCCGGCATCCTGGCCGCCACGGTAGGCCGCCTCGGCCTGGACCCGACAGAGGTGAACACGATCATCCGCCAGGGCGACACCAAGCAGACGGTGCTGCGCGTGGCGGAGGAGCTCAGTGCCGATCTCATCGTGATGGGCTCCCGGGGCCTGAACAGGCTGCAATCGATCCTCGGGAACAGCGCGAGTCAGTACGTCTTCCAGCTCTCGACGCGACCGATGCTGCTGGTGCGCGACGACCTCTACGTGCGGCACGTCAACCGGGTGATGGTGACGATCGACGGCACCGGCGTCGGTGATGACGCCTTGCAGCTCGCCTGTGAGCTGGTTCGCGAGATCCCCGGGGGCAGCCTCACGGGGGTTCATGTCACCCGGCAGGACGTGACACCCTCCCGGGGCGGCAAATCCCCCGCCGACGAGGTCCTCGACAAAGCGGTGCAGCGAGCCCGCAGCTTCGGCGTGGACATGAAAGGCGTCCACCGCGTCGGCAGCGACATCGGCCGCACGGTCTGCGCCGCCGCGGAGGAACTCACCACCGATCTGCTGGTGATCGCCTCCCAGGACCGGCGGCCCGTGGTCGCCAAGGCCCTGGTGGATCTCGATCGACTGCTGGGCAGCTCGGTGAGCGATTACATCCGGGTGCATGCGCCGGCACCGGTGCTGCTGGTGCGCGAACCGGAGAGCAACCGTCGTTGACGACGGTCACCGGCGCTCGC
>VGPU01000057.1 GCA_016882525.1 Cyanobacteria bacterium M_surface_10_m2_119
GGAGCGCATCTGCTGCGTGTGCGGCACGGCGCGCACCTCCCCCCACAACCGCCTGTTCTGCCTGAGCCTGCGCCAGGCCCTCACCGCGGATCGCCACTGGACCGGCAGCGGCTTCGCTGCCGACCCGGAGCAGGGGCTGCGCACCTATGCCCTGATCTACGCCAGCTGGGCCGCCAGCCAGCCCTTCTTCCGCACCGTCGCCGAGCCGATCGAGCAGCACGTGGAGCAGCAGTGGCTGCCCCACTACCGCCGCCACGACCCGCGCGACCTGATCGCCATGCTCGACACCTGGCTGGCCCACGACATCGCCCCCGGCGGCGACCTGAACGCAGCCCTCGGAAGCATCCGCGCCCGCACCGCCGTGGTGGCCGGCAGCCACGACCTCTACTTCACCCCCGACGACCTGACCGCCGAGGCGGCGGCCATCCCCGGCGCCCGCTTCGAGCGGATCGAATCGGAGCTCGGCCACCGCGCCGGCAACCCCCACAGCAGCGCCCCGGAACAGCAGCGGCTGCGCTCGATCGTCGACCACCTCCTCCAGCAACCGCCCCATGTCTGATCTCAGTCAACGGCTCCAGGAGCTCGATCTCCAGTTCGTGCTGGTGTCGTTCACCGACCTGTTCGGCATCCAGCGGGCCAAGCTGGTGCCGGCCTCTGCCCTGGCGGGGATGGCCAGCGATGGCGCGGGCTTCGCCGGCTTTGCCGCCTGGCTCGACCTCTCCCCCGCCGATGGCGACGTGCTGGCCGTGCCCGATCCGGCCAGCCTCACGGCCCTGCCCTGGCAGGCCGGCGTGGGCTGGATGGCGGCTGAGCTCACCCTCAACGGCACGCCGATGGCCCAGTGCCCGCGTCGGTTGCTGCGCCTTCAGCAACAGCGGGCCGCCGCCCTCGGGTTTGAGCTGCGCAGCGGCGTGGAGGCCGAATTCTTCCTGCTCAGCCCCGATGGCGCTGCCATCGCCGATCCGGCCGACCACCAGGAGAAGCCCTGCTACGACCAGCTGGCCCTGATGCGTCGCTTCGGCCTGATCGGGCCCCTGCTCACGGCGATGGAGCAGCTGGGCTGGGGGCCGTACCAGGCCGACCACGAGGATGCCAACGGCCAGTTCGAGATCAACTGGACCTTCGCCGACGCCCTCACCACCGCCGACCGCCATGCCTTCTTCAAGGTGATGGTGAAGGCGATGGCCGAGCAGCAGGGGCTGCGGGCCAGCTTCATGGCCAAACCCTTCGCCGCCCTCACCGGCAACGGCTGCCACACCCACCTCTCGCTCTGGGGGGCGCCGGGCTTGGCAGCGGAGGGCCGGAACCTGTTCCACGACCCCGCCGGAGAGCTGGGCCTCTCACCGCTGGCCTATCACTTTCTGGGGGGGCTGATCGCCCACGCCCCGGCCCTGTGCGCGATCACCAACCCCACCGTGAACAGCTACCGGCGCCTGGCGGCCCCGCCCACCACCTCCGGCGCCACCTGGAGCCCGGGCGGCATCAGCTACACGGGCAACAACCGCACCCACATGGTGCGCATCCCCGACGGCCAGCGCCTGGAGCTGCGCCTCCCCGACGGTTCCGCCCACCCCTACCTGCTGCAGGCAGCGGTGCTGGCGGCGGGCCTCGATGGCATCACCCGCCAGCTCGACCCTGGCCCGCGCCGCGATAACGACAACTACGCCCAGCCGCTGGGCCTGGATCAATGCCAGCGCCTCCCGGCCGACCTGGGCGAGGCCCTCGAGGCCTTCGCTGCCGACGCGCCGCTGCGGAAGGCCCTGGGGGAAGACTTCTGCCGCGCCTACGAACACCTGCGCCGCCGCCAGTGGCAACGGGAGCGCGGCGACATCAGCGACGCGGAACGCCGGGCCTGTCTGGACTGCTGAAGCAGATCGTCTCCAGCGTGGCGCCGGCGCTCTCGAGCGAGAGGCCACGCACGCTGCCATCGCTGCGGAACCAGCGGTCGCTGCAGAGGGTGCGGTAGAGCTCCTGCGCGGCCTCCAGACTCTCGAAGGCACCCACGCAGGTGTTGCCCCAGCCGTCGTGGCTGATCACGCGGTAGGGCTTGGCAGGGTCGTTCATCACCTCAGAGCAGGTTGGCCGCCAGCTCGGCCAGCTCGCTGCGCTCGCCCCGCTGCAGCGTCACGTGGCCGGCAAGGGGCTGGCCCTTGAAGCGCTCCACCAGCCAGGTGAGGCCGTTGCTCTCCGCATCCACGTAGGGATTGTCGATCTGATAGGGATCGCCGGTGAGCACGATCTTCGTGCCCTCCCCCACCCGGGTCACGATCGTCTTCACCTCGTGGGGGGTGAGGTTCTGGGCCTCGTCCACCACCATGTACTGGCGGGGGATGGAGCGGCCGCGGATGTAGCTGATCGCCTCCACCTCCAGCAGACCCATCGTCTTGAGATCGCCCCAGTTGCTGCGCGGGGGGCGATGGCCACCGCGGGAGGCCGCTGCACCCCGCTGCTGCTCCTCGCCGCCGAGCAGAAAATCGAGGTTGTCGATGATCGGCTGCATCCAGGGCCCCATCTTTTCCTCCAGGTCGCCGGGGAGAAAGCCCAGCTCCTTGCCCAGGGAGATCACAGGCCGGGTCACCAGCAGACGCTCGTAGATGCGCTCGTCGGCCACCTGGTTGAGGCCGGCGGCCAGGGCGAGCAGGGTCTTGCCGGTGCCGGCCTTGCCCACCAGCGTGATCAGCTGGATGTCGGGATCGAGCAGCAGATCGAGGGCGAAGGTTTGCTCCCGGTTGCGGGGGTGAATCCGGCCCAGCTTCGCCTTGGGAGCGTGCTGCAGCGGCTGCAGGGTCTGGGTGGCCGCGTTGAAGCGGGCCAGGAGGGTGTGGGTGGGCTGGGCCTGATCGATCAGCGTCACGCCCTCGTTGGCCTGCAGCGGGGCGGGCAGCGTCAGGCCGTCCAGCTCCAGGCCGGGGGAGAGCTTCACCCGGTCCATCTGCTCGGCGCTCACCCAGAGCTCGCAGAAGCCGGGGTAGAGGTCGGCGATCGCCACCCGATCGCTGGTGTAGTCCTCGGCGATCAGCCCCACCGCATCCGCCTTGATGCGCAGGTTGGTGTCCTTGGTCACCAGCACCACCGGCGGCTGGTCGCCGATCACGGCCTCGAGGCGCTGCTGCTCGAGGGCCACCGCCAGGATGTTGTTGTCGCCGTTGCCCGCCTTCAGCTCCGGCGGCAGGGTGGCCAGGGTCTCGCTGCGGCAGAACACCACCTTGAGGGTTCCGCCCTGGTCCCCATTGGGCACGCCGTCGGCCAGGTTTCCGCGGCCCCTCAGGTCGTCGAGCAGGCGCGACACCTGGCGGGCATTGCGCCCCTTCTCCGCCGGGTCGCGCTTGAAGCGATCGATCTCCTCGACCACCTCAATCGGGATGACGATGTGGTTGTCCTCGAAGCGGGTGAGGGCCTGGGGATCGTGCAGCAACACGTTGGTGTCGAGCACAAAGGTCTTGCGCATCGCCCGATCCACCGCCGCTGGCGGGACGCTAGGGCGGCAGCCGCACTTACGCTCCGCCCATTCGCGTCCCGTCGCACTTGCTGCTGCTCCTGCTGTTCAAGGTGGCCCTGATCGCCGCCCTGGTCTTCGGCCTCACCCTGATCTGGCTGGAGCTGCGCCATCGGCTCAGGCCCGCCTCGCCCCTGCGGCTCACGCCTGAGGCCTTCAGTGTCACCCCCCAGGCCGACGGCAGCCTGCGCGTGGCCGGCGCCGTCACGATCACCAACCCCCACCGGCGCATGGAGGTGTTCGTGCCGGAGCTGGAGCTGAGGCCCACCCTGCTGGGGCGGGGGGATCTGGCCGAGGTGCGGATGCGCACCCGGGTGATTGCCCGCCACCCCGACGAAGAGACCCGCCCCGACGGCTACTGGGCGGCCTACATCGTGAAGGGCCGCAAGAGCACCCGGGCCGAGCTGGTGGTTGAGCTTGATGGCCCGCCGTCCCTGGATCTGGCGGCCCTGCTCGACACCCTCTGGCTGGAGGTGCGCTGGGTGAACTACGGCCCCTTCGGGCGCCTCTGGCGCCGGGATGGCGTGCTGATCCCCCTGCGACGTCCTGCGGTGCAGCAGCCCGACCAGGCCCAGTGGCGCCCTGGCGAGCGCTGCCAGGTGCTGCCGGTGCGCACCCACCTGCTGGGCCTGCTCGACGATCCGGAGGCCGTGCTGCGCCACTACGCCGGCGGGCTGCTCCAGAGCGGCGATGTGCTCACCATCGGCGAGACCCCCCTGGCGGTGATGCAGGGCCGCTACCACCACCCGGAAACGGTGCAGCCCAGTGGCCTGGCCCGGCTGCTGTGCCGGGTGTTCCACCCCACCAGCTCCCTGGCGACCGCCTGCGGGCTGCAGAGCCTGATCGATGTGGTGGGCCCGGCCCGGGTGCTGGGGGCCTGGCTGGTGGGCACTGCTCTCAAGCTGGTGGGCTCGAAGGGCTGGTTCTACCGGCTGGCGGGGGAGCAGGCGCGGCTGATCGACGACTTGACCGGCACCACCCCCCCCTACGACCAGACGATCGTGCTCGGGCCCGACCGTCCCGAGGCCTTCTGCGAGCGCATGGCCGCCGCCCTCGGCGTGGCCGTCGCCGTGGTGGATGTGAACGACCTCGGCCGGGTGAAGGTGCTCGCGGCGAGCCGCGGCTGCGATGAGGAGCTGCTGCAGCGGGCCCTTCGGCCCAACCCCGCGGGCAACGCCAACGAGCGCACCCCCCTGGTGCTGGTGCGTCCCGCCTGAGGGCCAGCCCCCGCAGCGCTGGGGCCGCGGCGCCGATACAGTCGGGGGGGCCTCCACGCTGGGCATGCCTGGGATGACGGTGCAATCCCCGACACCGCCTCAAGCCGGGAGGGACCATCCCCCTGGGGACGGGCCCCTCGACGGCCCGGCACCGGAGAACCCCCTGCTGCTGGAAGCCCTCGCGCCCTGGCATCTGCCGCTGCTGGGGGATCCGGCCTTTGTGCCCCTCCAGCCCCTGCTGCAGCGGGCCGTGCTGCTGCAGTGGCCCGAGCGGCTGGTGGAGGTGATGCGTGGCCGGCGCGGGCTGATTCCCCAGGTGCTGGTGGCCCGCCAGGGGCAGGGCGCCGCCGGTCTGATCGTGAGCCGGCAGATCAATCGCAGCGGCAGCTGCTGGCAGGTGCAGCATCTGCGGCTGGCGGTGCCCAGCGGCCGGCGGGAGCTGGCGAAGCTGCTGCTGGCGGAGGCGATCCTGAGGGCCCAGGGCGCCACCAGCTGGATCGCCACCAGCTCCACCGCCGACCTCGATCGGCTCGCGGCCCTGCGGGAGCAGGGGTTCCAGCCCCTGCGCACCGAGCGCCTCTGGCGCTGGCGGGCGGATCCCGGCGCCCCGGCGGCGGCTGCCGAGTTGCGCCAGCCCAGCGGCGAGCCGCTCCTGCGGGTTCTCAACCGGCGCACCGCCCTGGCCCTGCTCCAGCTGGAGCAGGTGGCCTGCCCCGCCCAGCTGCGCCAGCTGCTGGACCGCTGCAGCGACGACCTCCTCGACCAGAGCCGCGGTCGGGGCTGGCTGCTGGTGGATGCGGCCCGCAACCAGGCCGTGGCGGGGGTGCGCTGGCTGGCGGAACATCCCGGTGGAGGCCACGACCTCGAACTCACGGTGCATCCGGGATGGACCCATCTGATCGGCGCGGGCACCGAACGGCTGCTACTGCAGGCCCAGCAGGCCCTCGGCGATGACGAGCCCCTCTGGCTGCGCACGGATGTGCACGACAGCGCGCTGGAGCAGTGGCTGCTGCGCCGGGGAGCCGAGTCCCGGGGCGAGCGCGTGCTGATGGCCCGCAGCGTGTGGCGACGCCAGGACCTGCACGCCCCGGCCCGGCAGGCCGCCCGACGCATCGAGGCGGTGCTGGAGCAGCTGCAGCCGCGGCGCAGTCCCATGCCGACTCCCCTTCGGCCCCGCTGATCGCGTCCGGGCGCCGCCCAGCCCCAGGCAGCACCCCGCGAGAGCCCCCAAGCGAGCCTCCCGTCATCGCCCATGCCTGCCCCCCACCCCCGCTCCGCCCTGGCCCTGGATGTGGGCCGGCGGCGCATCGGCCTGGCGGGCTGCGATGCCCTCGGCCTCACCGTCACGCCCCTGCCCCCCCTGGCCCGGGGGCGCTTCGAGGCCGATCTGCCGCGGCTCGAGGGCCTGATCCGCAGCCGGCAGGTGCGGCTGCTGGTGGTGGGCCTGCCCCTCGACGCAGCCGGGCAGCCCACCCCCCAGGCCCGCCACTGCCGCCGCTACGGCCAGCAGCTGCAGGCCGCCACCGGCCTGCCCCTGGCCTGGGTGAACGAACACAGCAGCACCTGGGCCGCAGGCGAGCGCCATGGCCTGCACGGCGATCGCAGCGGCGCCCTCGACAGCGCCGCCGCCGCCCTGCTGCTGGAGCAGTGGCTGCAGGAGGGTCCGGAGCCGCAGGTTGCCGGTGGGGACGGCGACCATCCACCCCTGCAGACGGGCCCGCGTTGATTCATCCTGAGAACACAGCTCATCCATCCCGAGCTCCGCAGGTTCTTTCATGACTGGCCCCGGCGACCTTCCCACCGATGTGCCGACCGTGCTGGTCCGTGACCAGCAGGGCCGGCAGCTGCTCTGCTTCCTCGAGCAGCTCATCCCGCTGGACGGCCACGACTACGTGCTGCTGACGCCGGTCGACACCCCGGTCTGCCTGTTTCGCCTCGACGACGGCGACGAGCCCGAGCTGATCGACAGCATCGACGCCAGCGAGCCGATCCTGTCGGTGGCCGACGTGGTGCTGCAGGAGCACGACCTCACCCTGGTGCGCTCCGCCGTCACCCTCACCGTGAGCGGAGAACTGGATGAACCCGAGCCCGATGAGCTCGACGACGAGGACGCCGACGACGACTCCGAGACCTACGAGCTGCTCGTGAGCTTCCTGGTCAACGACCAGGAGTACGGGCTGTACATCCCCCTCGACCCGTTCTTCGTGGTCGCCCGCATGGAGGGCAACGAGGCGATGCTGGTGGAAGGCGAGGAGTTCGAGCGCGTGCAGCCCCGCATCGAGGCCGAGCTGGAGGAACGGGAGGGCCAGGAGTGACCCTGCGCCAGCTGCTGCGTCCCGACTGGCTGCTGGAGCGCACGCTCGTGGAACTGCCGCTCCAGGAGCTGCTCGATCGGGGCATCGCCGCCCTGGTGCTGGACGTCGACCGCACCCTGCTCCCCCGCCGCCAGGCGAGCCTGCCTGAGAGCATGCGCCGCTGGCTGGAGCAGGCCAGGCAGCAGCTGCCGATCCACCTCTTCAGCAACAACCCCTCGCGCCAGCGCATCGGCCGGGTGGCCGAGGAGCTCGGCGTGCCGTTCACCACCTCGGCCGGCAAGCCCCGCCGCACCGCCCTGCGCCGGGTGCTGGCGGAGCTGGATCTGCCGGCCCACCAGGTCGCCCTGATCGGCGATCGCCTGTTCACCGACGTGATCGCCGGCAACCGCCTCGGGCTGTTCACCGTGCTGGTGAAGCCGATCGACCCCCTGGGCCAGCCCTGCCAGCGCGACCGGCTGCAGCGGCTGGAACTGCGCCTGGCCCACTGGGTGGGCACCAGCCTGGGCTGATGGCACGCACTGAGGGATCCCTGCGCCGGGTGGTGAAGGTGGGCACCAGCCTGCTGAGGGGCACGGCCGACCGACCGACCGCAGCGGTGATCGCCGACCTGGCCGCCAGCCTCAACCGCGCCTGCCGGCGCGGGGAGTCGATCGCCCTGGTGACGAGCGGGGCGGTGGGTCTGGGCTGCGCCAGCCTGCAGATGGGCGAACGGCCCACCGCCGTGGAGGCGCTGCAGGCGGCGGCGGCCGTGGGCCAGGGACGGCTGATGGCGCTCTACCAGGACGCCTTCGCCGTGCGCGGCCTGGCGGTGGCCCAGGTGCTGCTCACCCGCGGCGATCTGGCCTCGCGCCGCCGCTACCAGAACGCCTGCCGCACCCTTGAGCAGCTGCTGGCCTGGGGGGTGGTGCCGGTGGTGAACGAAAACGACACCCTGGCCACCGACGAGCTCCGCTTCGGCGACAACGACACCCTCTCGGCGCTGGTGGCGGTAGCGGTGGAGGCCGATGAGCTGATCCTGCTCACCGATGTGGACCGCCTCTACTCCGGCGATCCCCGCCAGGACGCCAGCGCCGAGCCGATCGAGGAGGTGCGGGATCTGGACGAGCTGGCCCGCCTCAGCCACGTGGCCAGCGGCGGCGGCCAGTGGGGCACGGGCGGCATGACCACCAAGCTGGCGGCAGCCCGGATCGCCACCTCCAGCGGCATCCGCGTGCGCCTGGCCGATGGCCGCGACCCGGCGGTGCTCGATGCGCTCCTGGCCGGCGGGAAGGTGGGCACCGTGTTCCAGCCCTCCCGGGCCCCCCTGCCCGACCGCAAGCGCTGGCTGGCCCATGCCCTGCTGCCCAAGGGCACCCTGCACCTCGACGCCGGCGCCGAGCGGGCCCTGGTGGAACGGGGCGCCTCCCTGCTGGCGGTGGGGGTGCTGGCGGTGGAGGGAGAGTTCGGCCCGCGGGAGGCGGTGCGGCTGCTCGCGGCCGATGGCCGGGAGCTGGGGCGGGGCCTGAGCACCCTCGGCAGCAGCGAACTGCGCACGCTGGTGGGCCGGGCCGGCGTGGAGGTGGTGCACCGCGATCAGCTGGCCCTGGTGTGACGGGCCCCCGGCCCAGCAGCAGGAGAGGTCCAAACGAGCGCTGCCTACGATCCGGCAACCGGCACCTGCGGGGCATGCGCTTCAGCCAACTGCTCGCCCACCTGAGCGAGGGGGACGCCACCACCCCCCAGCCGCCCCACTTCCTCGCCCACGACCCGGACCTGCAGGGGGCTGCGGCCCTTGATCAGGCGACGGCGGCCGAGCTCAGCTTTCTGGAAAGCGGCCACGCCCTGGCCGGTGCCATCGCCGCCACCCGGGCCGGCGCCGTACTGATCCCGGCCCGGGGCGAGGGTTCCGAGGCCCTGCAGGCCCAGCTCCAGGAACGGGGCATCGCCTGGGTCGCCCTGGCCAACCCGCGCCTGGGCTTCGCCGAAGCCCTGGAGTGGTTGTACCCCAGACCGCGCCCCGCAGCCGGCATTCATCCCAGTGCCGTGGTCGATCCCAGTGCCCAGGTGGGCGAAGGCACCCACATCGGTGCCCAGGTGGTGATCGGCGCCGATGTGCGCATCGGCGCCGGCTGCGTGCTCCACCCGCACGTGGTGCTCTACGACGGCGTGGAGATCGCCGACGGCTGCGAACTCCATGCCGGCGCCGTGGTGCAGCCGGGCAGCCAGCTCGGTCCCGGCTGCGTGCTGCAGGCCAACACGGTGATCGGCGGTGAGGGCTTCGGCTTCGTGCCCACGGCCAGGGGCTGGCGCAAGATGCCCCAGACCGGCCGGGTGGTGCTCGAGGCCGGCGTGGAGGTGGGCAGCGGCAGTGCCATCGACCGCCCCGCCGTGGGCGAGACCCGCATCGGTGCCGGCACCAAGATCGACAACCTCGTGCACATCGGCCACGGCGTGACCACGGGCCAGGGCTGTGCCCTCGCTGCCCAGGTGGGCATCGCCGGCGGTGCCCGCCTGGGACGGGGGGTGATCCTGGCCGGGCAGGTGGGGCTGGCCAACCAGGCGGTGATGGGGGATGGCTCGATCGCCAGCTCCAAGTCGGGGGTGCACGGCGAGGTGGGGGCCGGCGAGGTGGTGAGTGGCTACCCGGCCATCCCCAACCGCCTCTGGCTGCGCTGCGCCGCCGCCTTCAACAAACTGCCCGAGCTGGCACGGAGCCTGCGGCAGCTGGAAAAGCGCGCCGGCGGCTGACCGGCCACCCCCTAGCCTCGCGGCACTGCTCGGCCGCAATGACCTCCAGCTTCCGCATCACCCTGCTCCCCGGCGACGGCATCGGCCCGGAGATCACGGCGGTGACCCGCCAGCTGCTGGATGCCGTGAGCCGCCAGCACGGTTTCGAGCTGCTCTACGACGAACAGCCGATGGGCGGCGCCGCCATCGACGCCACCGGCGAACCGCTGCCCGCCAGCACTCTTGAGGCCTGCCGCGCCAGCGACGCCGTGCTGCTGGCGGCGATCGGCTCCCCGCAATACGACTGCCTGCCGCGGGAGCAGCGCCCGGAGACCGGCCTGCTGGGCCTGCGCGCCGGCCTGGGTCTGTTCGCCAACCTGCGGCCGGTGAAGATCATTCCCGCCCTGATCGAGGCCTCCACCCTCAAGCGCGAGGTGATCGAAGGGGTGGATCTGCTGGTGGTGCGCGAGCTCACCGGCGGGGTGTACTTCGGCACCCCCAAGGGCCGGGTGGAGAGCGAGGGCCGGGTGCGGGCCTTCAACACCATGGCCTATTTCGACGACGAGATCGACCGCATCGCCAAGGTGGGCTTCGACCTGGCCCAGCAGCGCAGCGGCCGCCTCTGCAGCGTGGACAAGGCCAACGTGCTTGACGTGAGCCAGCTCTGGCGCGACCGGGTGGAGGCGCTGCACGCCAGCAGCTACCCGGGCGTGGAGCTCAGCCACATGTACGTCGACAACGCCGCCATGCAGCTGGTGCGCAACCCGCGCCAGTTCGACGTGCTGCTCACCAGCAACCTCTTCGGCGACATCCTCAGCGACGAAGCCGCCATGCTCAGTGGCTCGATCGGCATGCTGCCCTCCGCCTCCCTGGGCGCCAGCGGCCCGGGTCTGTTCGAGCCGATCCACGGCTCCGCCCCCGACATCGCCGGCCAGGACAAGGCCAATCCGATGGCGATGGTGCTCAGCGCCGCCATGCTCCTGCGCATCGGCTTGCAGCAGGAAGCCGCCGCCGCCGCCCTGGAGGCGGCCGTGGATCGGGTGCTGGCGGCGGGCTTCCGCACCGGCGACCTGATGGCCGAGGGCTGCACCCAGCTGGGCTGCCGCGCCATGGGCGACCAGCTCCTGGCTGCTCTGGAGGGAGTGCCCGCAACAGCCTGAGCAGGGAACCGGCCCGGGAGTCCCGCGACCTGCCAAACTCAGCAGCGGTTTTTCTCCCTGCGCCGATGTCGAAGCGTTACCCGGTCGTCTCCGTCACCGGTTCCTCCGGCGCCGGCACCAGCACCGTCAAGCGGGCCTTCGAGCACATCTTCAAGCGTGAGGGGATCACCCCGGCGGTGGTCGAGGGCGACAGCTACCACCGCTACGAGCGCGGCCCCATGAAGGAGGCGATGGCGGCGGCCATGGCCAAGGGCGAGAACTTCTCCCACTTCGGCCCAGAGGCCAACCTGTTCGACAAGCTCGAGCAGCTCTTCCGCAGCTACGGCGAAACCGGCACCGGTGAGAAGCGCTACTACCTGCACTCCGTGGAGGAGGCCGCCGAGCACAACGCGCGTCTCGGCACCAACCTGGAGCCGGGTCAGTTCACCCCCTGGGAGCCCATCCCCGCCGGCACCGACCTGCTCTTCTACGAAGGCCTGCACGGCGGCGTGAAGGGTGAGGGCTACGACGTAGCCGGCCTGGCCGACCTGCTGGTGGGCGTGGTGCCGATCGTGAACCTGGAGTGGATCCAGAAGATCGCCCGCGACAACAAGGAGCGCGGCTACTCGGCTGAGGCCACGGTCGACACGATCCTGCGCCGCATGCCGGATTACATCAACCACATCTGCCCGCAGTTCAGCCAGACCGACATCAACTTCCAGCGTGTCCCCACCGTGGACACCTCGAACCCCTTCATGATCCGCGACATCCCCACCCCGGATGAGTCGTTCGTGATCATTCACTTCCGCAAGGGGGCCCGCGAGAAGTGGGGGATCGACTTCACCTACCTGCTCGACATGATCCACGATTCGTTCATGTCCAGCCCCACGTCGATCGTGGTGAACGGTGGCAAGATGGGCTTCGCCATGGAGCTGATCCTCACCCCGATCATTCACCGCATGATCGAGGAGAAGAAAAAGCTGGGCTGAGGGGCCTCAAGGTTGCCGCGGGCTGGGCTGAACGCAGTGCCAGCCACTAATCTGGGCCACACCCGGAGACGGTGAGGCCATCACCCACGTCCCTGCCCATACCCCACCGGCACGAACGAGCTGTCCATCGTTCCTGATTCAAGGAGCTCTCGAGCCCGGTGCGCCCGTGGTGCGCCTTGATCGGATCAACAGCCAGCAGGTGTTTCAGCAGGCCCGGGTGGTGGTGTTTCACTACATGGAGCGCTGCCCTGCAGGTGCCGAACCCTGCGGCGTGGTGCTGCAGGGTTCGAAGGGCCGGGTGGTGTTCGAGCAGCCGGTGCTCCTGCCCGACGAGCAGTTCATCCCGATGGATCTGCTGCGCGGCCGGCCCACCGCCAGGCCCGCCAGCCGGCTGCGCATGCCCCGCACCCGCTGACGCCCACTCCACCGCCTGCGCTCCATGCCCCCGCTTCCCAGCGCCGATCCTCTGCTGGCCGCCCTGCTGGGGGCCTGTGTAGGGAGCTTCCTCAACGTGGTGGCCTGGCGTCTGCCCCGCGAAGAGTCGGTGGTGCACCCCGGCAGCCACTGCCCCCGGTGCGGCACTGCCCTGTGCTGGTTCGAGAACGTGCCGGTGCTCAGCTGGCTGCTGCTGCGGGGCCGCTGCCGCCACTGTGGCACCCAGATCGCCGCGCGCTATCCCCTTGTGGAACTGCTCACGGCGGGGCTGTGGGTGGCGGCCACCCTGGCCCAGCCCAGCGGCCTCGGCCCGGAGCCGGCGCCCCTGCTGCAGGCCCTGGCGGGCTGGCTGCTGCTGAGCTGGCTGATCCCCCTCACCCTGATCGATCTCGACCGGCTGTGGCTGCCGGAGGGCCTCTGCCGCATCGGGCTGCTGCTGGGCCTGGCGACCACCACGGCCATCGGCCTCAGCCAGGGCATCGAGCTCGCCCGCACCCTGCTGCTGCATCACCTGCTGGCGGCCACCGTCGGTCTGCTGGGCTTCGAAGCCATGAGCGCCGGGGCCGAGAAACTGATCGGTCGCCCGGCCCTCGGCCTGGGCGACGCCAAGCTTGCCGCCCTGCTGGGGGCCTGGCTCGGACTCACGGGCCTGGGCCTCACGGTGGTGCTGGCGGTGTTCAGCGGTGCGGTGGTGGGGTTGGCTGGACGCCTCAGCGGCCGCCTCGGGCGCCATGAGCCGTTTCCCTTCGGCCCCTTCCTGGCCGCCGGCGGCGCCGCCGTCTGGCTGGTCGGCAACCAGCCCTGGCTGGTCCTGCTCGGCCAGCTGCTCGGCACCGGCGCCTGAGGGACAGCTCTCGAGCTGCAGCCTTAAATGGGGGCAGCCGTCCGCCAGGCCCAGCACCGATGTCCCTCTTCGACTGGTTCGCCGACCGCCGCAAGACCGCACCGGCGGTGCGCAACGCCCAGGAGCTGGAGGAGGGCGATGGCCTGTGGAGCAAATGCCCCGAGTGCGCGCTGGTGGTGTACCGCAAGGACCTGCTGGCCAATGCCAGCGTCTGCAAGGGCTGCGGCTATCACCACCGCATCGACAGCGAGGAGCGCATCCGGCTGATCGCAGACCCCGGCAGCTTCCAGCCCCTCGACGCCGACCTCTCCCCCACTGACCCCCTCGCCTTCAAGGATCGGCGCAGCTACGCCGACCGGATCCGCGACAGCCAGCAGGCCACCGGCCTGCGCGATGCCGTGATCACCGGCCTGTGCACCAGTCAGGGGCTGCCCCTGGCCCTGGGGGTGATGGACTTCCGCTTCATGGGGGGCTCGATGGGCTCGGTGGTGGGGGAGAAGCTCACCCGCCTGATCGAGACCGCCACCGCCCGCCGCTACCCGGTGCTGATCGTGTGCGCCTCGGGGGGGGCCCGCATGCAGGAGGGGATGCTGAGCCTGATGCAGATGGCCAAGATCTCCGGCGCCCTCGAGCGCCATCGCCAGGCCGAGCTCCTCTACATCCCCCTGCTCACCCACCCCACCACCGGCGGCGTCACCGCCAGCTTCGCCATGCTTGGCGACCTGATCCTGGCGGAACCCAAGGCCCTGATCGGTTTCGCCGGCAGGCGGGTGATCGAGCAGACCCTGCGCGAGAAGCTGCCCGAGGGCTTCCAGACCGCCGAATACCTGCGGGATCACGGCTTCGTGGACGCGATCGTCGATCGCACGGCCCTCAAGGAGACCCTCGCCAGCCTGCTGCGCCTGCATGGCTGCCGCGAAGCGGTGCCCGCATGAGCCGGTCTCCGCTGGCGGCGCGCTCCCTGCTGGCGACGGCCCTGAGCCTGCTGCTGATGCTCACGGGCGCCCTGGGCCGGCCGGCGGCCGCCCAGGCTGGCGGGGTTGACTGGCATGAGGTGCCCGCCACGGCCGAGGGGCGGCAGTGGTGGGATGCGGGCAGCCTGCGCCGCACCCGCGGCGGCGACCTGAGCGTGCTCAGCCGCTTTCTGCCGGCCGCGAACGACGACGATCGCCCCCGCATGGGCGACCTCTACGTGATGGAGATCGACTGCGGCCAGCGCCTCTACCGCGACACCTCGGTGAATGGCGTGCCCCGCTTCGGAGCCGCCTGGAACGCGGCCGGCGAGGACGCCCTGGTGAGCGCGGTGATCGCCGAGAGCTGCCGCGCCGGCGCCGGCCTGTTGCAGGCTGGCTGAACCTCTCGTTCAGCAGCATGTCGACCCGCAGGCCCCTGGGCGTGGCCATCGCCGGCCTCGGCTTCGGAGAAAGCGTCCATCTGCCGGCCCTGCGGGCCTGCCCCCACACCGAGCCGGTGGCCCTCTGGCATCCGCGCGCCGAGCGGCTGGAGGCCGCCTGCCAGAGCGCCGGCCTCCCCGGCACCAGCGATTTCCAGGCCCTGCTGGCCGATCCCAGGGTGGAGGCCGTGGTGATCGCCACGCCGCCCGCTCCCCGGGCCGAGCTGGCCGAGCAGGCCCTGCTGGCGGGCAAACACCTGCTGCTGGAGAAACCGGTGGCCCTGCAGGCGGCCGATGTGGAGGCCCTGCAGCGGCTGGCCCTGCAGCGGGGCCTGACGGTGGCGGTGGATTTCGAATACCGGGCCGTGCCCCTGTTCCAGCAGCTGGAGGCCGTGCTGCGCAGCGGCAGCATCGGGGAGCTGGTGCTGGTGAAACTCGACTGGCTGATGGGCAGCCGGGCCGATGCCTCCCGCCCCTGGAGCTGGTATTCCCAGGCGGCCGCCGGTGGCGGCGTGCTGGGGGCCCTGGGCACCCATGCCTTCGACCTGATGCACTGGCTGGTGGGGCCCACCCGCCAGCTGCAGGCCCAGCTGAGCACCGCCATCCCTGAGCGTCCCCTGGCCGATGGCAGCGGCGGGCTGGCGCCGGTCGATGCCGAAGACATCGCCCTGGTGCAGCTGGAGCTCGAGGGGCCCGGCGGCCGCGCCGTGCCGGCCCAGGTGAACCTGGCCTCGGTGACCCGGCGGGGGCGGGGCTGCTGGCTGGAGATCTACGGCCGCGACGGCACCGCCGTGCTCGGCTCCGACAACCAGGCCGACTACGTGCACGGCTTCCACCTCTGGCTCTCCCGGGGCGGAGAGCCGCTGCGCCGCCAGGAGCCGGATCCCCGCTTCTCCTTCGCCCGCACCTGGGAGGACGGGCGGATCGCGCCGGTGGAGCGGATCCATGGCTGGTGGAGCGAGGCCATCCGCGAGCGGCGGCCGATGGTGCCCGGCCTGGCGGAAGGGGCCGCCAGCCAGCGCTGCTGCGACCTGGCCCGCGGCAGGCACTGAGGCTCAGCAGGCACGACCCGCCGGCAGGCGCCGAACCTTGCCGTCACCTGCTGTACGGCAATCCGGTATCACCACGCACACCGCCATTCGGTAGCAACCGCTACGGTTTGAGCACGTTGACCACGGGGCACCCGCTTCCGTGGCGGAAGTAGGGGCTGGCGGCTGCGGCCGACCAACCCGAAGCAACGCGCCATCCACCCACCCGCGCCCTCGGGCCGGACCACCACGGAGGCACGTCCCCATGTCCATCACCACCGCCAGGCAGATGGCCCGCCAGGCCGAAGAGGCCCGCCGCGCCGCCAAGCAGAACGGCTACAGCGTTCAATCCCTGCGCCGGCAACACCTGATCGACTGATCAGGCCTGCCCGCAATGGGCCTCTGGCTGCGCTGCCCCGCCCCCGGGCGGGGCTTTTTTTGGGCGCAGGCACATCCCCTAGACTCCCCCCCATCCCAAATCCCGCCCCCGCGAGGTTTTCCCATGGCGCTCGTTCCGCTTCGGCTGCTGCTCGACCATGCCGCTGAGAACGGCTACGGCATCCCTGCCTTCAACGTGAACAACCTGGAGCAGGTGCAGTCGATCATGGAGGCGGCCTATGAGACCGACTCTCCGGTGATCCTGCAGGCCTCCCGCGGTGCCCGCCAGTACGC
>VGPU01000058.1 GCA_016882525.1 Cyanobacteria bacterium M_surface_10_m2_119
CAGGAAGATCACCAGGGCACCGGCCTTGCGCTGCAGCTGCTTGGCGCGCAGGTCGCCGTCTTCCACCACCACCTTGCGGTGGGGCTCCCGTTCGCGCCGGGATTTCTGGTACGGCGCGGCGGCCCGCAGGGTGGCGTCCACGGCGATGCGCTTCACCGGGCCGCGCGGCAGCATCGGCTTCACGTAGCGGCCGCGCGAATCGCTGAACACCACGGCACGGCTGCCGCTGCCGCCGGTTTTCGCCTTGGCGGCGCCGAACAGCAGCAGGTCGGGGTCGATCGCCACAGCCTCCGGATCCAGCAGAAACTCCTCCGGCACCTGGGGGGGCGCCTGGTCTTCTGGGGTGTCGTCGTCCTGGTCGTCAGGCTCGTTGTCGTCGTCGGGTTCGTCGGGCTCCTGCTCGTTCTCAGGCGGCTCGGGGTCTTCAGGCGGCTGCTCGCCCTGGGGCGGCGGCGGTGGCGGCGGCGGTGGCTCCAGGGGCTGGTCAGGGTCGGGCGGCGGCAGCTGGGAGGCCCGAGGCGCGATCACGAGGCGCACGGCCACCTGCAGGTCGTCGGCCTCCACCCGGTCGCGGCCGCTGAGGGCGGCATGGGCACGGGCCACCCGCACCGCATAGAGCTCGCTGCGATGGCCCTCCACGCCACCGCGCAGAGCCTCGTTCACCAGGTAGGCGATCTGCTCGCGGGAGATCTGCACATCCGGGAGCCACTGGCGCGCCAGCAGCAGCTGGGTGGCCAGGGCGTCGCTGTCCTCCTGCCACTTGGCGCGGAAGCGATCGCTGGTTTCGGCGTGCTCGATGGCGGCGCGGCTGATCTCCACCCGCTGTTCCAGATCGAGCACCTGGTTGGCCGACAGGCAGATGGCGAAGCGATCAAGCAGGTGGTCGCGCACCGCCCCCTCCTCTGGGTTGAAGGTGGCGATCAGCAGGCAGCGGCAGGGGTGGCTGAGGCTCAGCCCCTCGCGCTCGATCCGGTTCTCACCGCTGCCCACCGCCGCCAGCAGCAGGTTGGTGATGTTGTCGTCGAGCAGGTTGAGCTCATCCACATAGAGCACGCCCCGGTGCGCCTCCGCCAGCAGGCCCGGCTGGAACACCGCCTGGCCACTGGCCAGCGAGGCGGTGACATCCACCGAACCCACGAGGCGGTCTTCGGTGATGCCCAGGGGCACCTGCACGAACGGCGCCGGGATCACCTTGGTGGGCAGCAGGGAGGCCGGGTCGCTGCCCGTGGGATCGGCGCCGAGGTCGGTGAGCCGCCGGCGGGTGGCCTCATCCCAGTCGCCTGGGCACTGGGGATCGATGTTCAGGCCGGCGGGCAACGGTTGGCCAGGCACCGTGCCGCCGCCGGTGGGGCCCAGATCGAGCACGTCGATCGGTGGGAGCAGGGCGTGCAGCCCCCGCGCCAGCACCGACTTGCCGGTGCCGCGACCGCCGGCGATCACCACCCCACCCAGGCCGGGATCCACCGCGGCCAGCAGCAGGGCCAGCTTGAGGGTGCCGTGGCCGGTGATGGCCGCCAGAGGGAAGGCCCGGGCCGCGGCGCTGGCGCCTGCACTGGCAGCTGGTCCGCTTGCAACCATGGGATGGCCCGGAGCCTCAGTCGTGCGCGCCAGTCTCGCTGATCAGCCTGGCCCGGCCGCGACCGATCCGCCCCCCGGCTTGGCCATCGCCCTCGGCGCCAACCTGCCGAGCCCCGCCGGCCCGCCGCTGGCCACCCTGCAGGCCGCGCGGCCCCTGCTGGCCGAGCTGCTGGCAGACCTGGAGCCCGGGGTCGTGGCGCCCCCGTCTACCCGGCCGTGCTCCGGGCTGCGCTGGTCGCCGCTGTTTCGCACCGCGCCGGTGGGCGGCCCCGCCGGCCAGCCCGACTATCTCAATGCCGTGGTGCTGGTGAATCCAACTCACCCCCCCACCGCTGCCGCCGCCCTGGCGCTGCTGGCGGACCTGCAGGCACTGGAGCAGCGCTTCGCCCGGGAGCGCCGCGAGCATTGGGGCCCGCGCAGCCTCGACCTCGACCTCCTCTGGTGGGGCGAGCTGCGCAGCCGCAATGAAGTGCTCACCTTGCCCCATCCCCGGCTGCTGGAGCGGGCGTTCGTGCTGGCCCCCCTGGCGGCGATCGATGCCCAGCTCACCCCGCCCGGGGCCCGCGCCACGGCGACCCAGCTGCTCACCCAGCTCCGGCACACCAGCCCGGAGCCTCCCCCCACCCGGCTGCCGGGCCAGCCCGGCTGGCCTGAATAGCCTCAACCCAAGCTGGGGTGTGTGGAGACGTCGCCATGCCCAGCAACACCCCCAGCAACACCGACAGAGCCCACATGCGCCAGGCCATCGCCCTGATGCGCCAGGCGGGGGTGGTGGAGCGCACGGGCGGCCCCTTCGGCGCCGTGGTGGTGCGTGACGGTGTGATGCTGGGGGCCGCCGGCAACAGCGTGCTGCGCGATCACGACCCCACCGCCCACGCGGAGGTGAACGCCATCCGCCAGGCCTGCCGTGCCCTCGGCAGCCACGACCTCAGCGGCGCCGTGCTCTATGCCAGCGGTGAATGCTGCCCGATGTGTTACGCCGCGGCCTACTGGGCTCGCATCGACAAGGTGTACTTCGCCAGCCGCTGGAGCGATTACGCCGACCTGTTCGACGACGCCCGCATCCAGGCCGACCTGGCCCGCCCGCCCGCCGAACGGCTGCTGGCCCCGGAGCTGCTGATGCGCGACGAGGCGCTGGCGGTGTAGGAGGAGTTCCGCCTGCTCGAGGAAGGCGCCCGCTACTGACCTCCGGGGCGGCGGGGGTGGGCCTGCGCGATGCTGGCGCTGCCGCTGCCCCGCCCCGATGGCGCCCCTGCCGCCCCCCGAGCCCGCGCGCCACCTGGAGACCACGGCCGTGCTAGATGCCCGCAAGCTGCGCTTCGAGATCAACCGCATGCAGCTGCCGATGGGGGTGGAGGGCCACTTCGGCGTGATCCGCCACCCCGGCGCCTCCCTGGCGGTGCCGGTGCTGGATGACGGCCGGGTGGTGATCCTGCGCCAGTACCGCTTCGCCGTGGCCACCCGGCTGCTGGAGTTCCCGGCCGGCACCCTCGATCCGGGCGAGACCCCCCTGAGCACGATGCAGCGGGAGCTGCAGGAGGAGGCCGGCTACAGCGCCGAGCGCTGGGATCCCCTCGGGGCGATGCTGCCCTGCCCGGGGTACTCCGACGAGGTGATCCACCTCTTCCTGGCCCGCGACCTCAGCCCCCTGGAGCAGCCCCCCGCCGGCGACGACGACGAGGACCTGGAGGTGCTGCTGCTGGAGCCGGGCGAGCTGGATGCGGCCCTGGCCAGCGGCGATGAATACCTCGACGGCAAGAGCGTGACCGCCTGGCTGCGGGCCAAGCAGCTGCTCGGGATCTGACCGACATCCGCACCGCGCCGCCCGCTCCATGACCCCTCCCCGCTGGCTGTTCTGGCACCGCCGCGACCTGCGCCTGGCCGACAACCTGGGCCTGGCCGCCGCCGCGCGCGCCACCGCGGCCGTCACCGGCGTGTTCGTGCTCGATCCGACGATCCTGGATGCCCAGGCCCCGGCCACCATCCCGGGCGCGCTGCCGGCGGTGGCTCCGGCGCGGCTCTGGTTTCTGCAGGAGAGTTTGCGGGAGCTGGCCGAGAGCTGGCGGGCTGCCGGCAGCCGGCTGCTGATCCTGCGGGGAGATCCCGAGCAGCTGCTGCCGCGCGTCGCCGCTGCCCTGGGGGCCGAGGTGGTGGCCTGGAACCGCGACGTGGAACCCTTCGCCCGCGAGCGCGACCGGCGGGTGGCGCGGGCGCTGCAGGCCGACGGGCGCAAGGTGTTGGCGGGCTGGGACCAGCTGCTGGTGGAGCCCGAGGCCCTGGCCACCGGCGCCGGCGATCCCTACCGGGTGTATGGGCCCTACTGGCGCAGCTGGCGCCGGCGGGTGGAGCAGCTGGAGGCCCTCGGTTCCGCCGCCTCGGGTGGCCTGGATCCCCTGCCGGCGCCGCGTTCCCTGATCGATTGCGATCCCACCGCGCTCGCCGACCTGCCCGTGCTGGGCCAGGCCCCCGGCAAGGCCCCGTTTCGCGGGCTGCAGCATGACTTTTCAGGCTCTGACCTCTGCCCCTGCCGCCCTGGGGAGGCGGCGGCCCAGCAGCAACTGGCCGCCTTCTGCACCGGACTGGAGGGAGGTGGCCGCAGGGCACCGCTGCTCACCTACGACGAGGGCCGCAACCTCCCCGGCGAGGCGGGCACCTCGGCCCTGAGCGCCGCCCTGAAGTTCGGCACCCTCAGCCCGCGCCAGGCCTGGACGGGGTCCCAGCAGGCCCGGCAGACCGTGGCAGCCCTGGGGGGGGCGGAGGAAGCGCTGGCCTCGATCCAGGTGTGGGAGCAGGAGCTGGCCTGGCGCGAGTTTTACCAGCAGGCCCTGTTCCATTTCCCCGAGCTGGCGGAGGGGCCCTACCGGCCCCAGTGGCGCGCCTTCCCCTGGGAGAACAGCCCCGAGCGCTTCGCGGCCTGGCGGGAGGGGCTCACCGGCATGCCGATCATCGACGCGGCCATGCGCCAGCTGAACGAGAGCGGCTGGATGCACAACCGCTGCCGCATGGTCGTGGCCTCCTTCCTTGTGAAGGACCTGATCTGCGACTGGCGCTGGGGCGAGGCCGCCTTCATGGCCCGGCTGGTGGATGGCGATCTGGCCGCCAACAACGGCGGCTGGCAGTGGAGCGCCAGCAGCGGCATGGATCCCAAGCCCCTGCGCATCTTCAACCCCGCCACCCAGGCGGCGAAATTCGACCCCGAAGCCCGCTACATCCGCCACTGGCTGCCGGAGCTCAAGCATGTGAGCACCCGCGACCTGCTCAGCGGCGAGATTGCCCCCCTGGAGCGGCGGGGCTACCCGGCGCCGCTGGTGAACCACAAGCTGCAGCAGGCCCGCTTCAAGGCGCTCTACGCCACGATCAAGGCCTAGGCGGCCACGGGGGCTCCGGCGGGCAGCAGGGCGTTGAGCACCTCCACCACCCGCTGCTGCTGGACCTCACTGAGCTCCGGGAAGATCGGCAGGCTGAGCACCTCGCTGCAGAGCCGCTCCGTGACCGGCAGGGAGCCCGGGCCGTAGCCGAGATCGGCGTAGGCGGGCTGACGGTGGATCGGGATCGGGTAGTAGATGATCGTGCTGACACCGGCCTCCTGGAGCTGCTGCTTGAGCCAGTCGCGGCAGCAGGCCTCCGGCAGGCCGAATCCGGCACTGTCGGCCGAGGGCACGCAGCTGGCGGAACCCCCACAGGCCTGGGCACCAGCCGCACAGGCAGGCACCCTCACCACGAACTGATTCCAGCTGTGGCCCTCCGGACCGGCCTCGGGCAGTTGCACCAGCTCCAGGCCGGCTAGGTGCTCGCGGTAGCGGGAGGCGATGGCCCGGCGCTGCGCCACCCAGCGGCTCAGGTGGGGGAGCTTCACCGCCAGGACGGCGGCCTGGATCGCGTCGAGGCGGCTGTTGTAGCCCAGAGCGGTGTGCAGATAGCGCCGCGGCATGCCGTGCACCGCCAGCTCCCGCATCGTCTGCGCCAGCTGGGGATCGCGGCAGGTGACGGCACCGCCATCCCCGGCGCCGCCGAGGTTCTTGGTGGGGAAGAAGCTGAAGCAACCCACATCACCCCAGCTGCCCACCGGCCGGCCGGCCCAACAGGCACCCGTGGCCTGGGCACAGTCTTCAACGACCTTCAGCCCATGGCGGGCGGCGATGGCGCACACCCGCTCCATGTCCACGGGCCGGCCGAACAGATGCACGGGGATCAGGGCCCTGGTGGCCGGCGTGATCGCCGCCTCGAGCTGATCCAGATCGATCAGGTAGCTGGCGGGATCCACATCCACGAACACCGGGATGGCACCGACGGCGCTGATCGCCTCAGCCGTGGCGAAGAAACTGAACGAGGCGGTGATCACCTCGTCTCCCGGACCCAGGCCCAGCCCGCGCAGGGCCAGGATCAGGGCATCGGTGCCACTGTTGCAGCCCACCGCATGGGGCACATCCACCGCCTGGGCGAAGGCCTCTTCGAAGCCGCTGATCACGGAGCCCCCGATGTACTGGCCGCTGCGCAACACCTGCAGCACGGCCTGGTCGAGATCCTCTCCGAGCGCCGCGAGCTGCTCGTTGAGGCTGAAGGGGGGCACGTTCATGCAGGAAACGTTAAGCGCCGCGCAAACAGTCTCTCAACGTGCCCATTCCGGTTCCTCACCCGGTCGCCACTTGATGTTGCAGCCGATCGCCGGCTTCTGGTCGGCGGCGATCCCCTCCCCGGCCACCAGGGCCCTAATCGCTGCCCGGATGTCCCGGCCGTCACAGGCCACCCCCAGGCTCGGGCGACTGGAATCGAACTGCCCTCGGTAGACCAGCAGGTGCTGCTCCCGGTGACCATCCCAGGCGAAGAGAAACGGGTCGGGGGTGCAGGCGGCCCGGAAGGCCCGGGCGAGGTCCTGATCCCGGTCGAACAGATAGGGGAACCGCCAGCCCTGCTGACGGGCCTGGGCCCGCAGGCCATCGGGCCCGTCCTGGGGGTGGGTGAGCGTGCTGTTGCTGGCGATGCCCACCAGCTGCAGGGCGGGATAGTCGCGCTCCAGCCGCCCGATCTCGACCTCCACATGCTTCACGAAGGGGCAGTGGGCGCAGAGAAACAGCACGAGCAGGGGCCGGCCGGCCAGGGGCGGCAGGGGAGCACCGCTCACCAGCTCTGCCCGCCCCGCCTCCAGGGCGGCCTCGAGCGCAGCCAGGGGGAAAGGGGTGCCCAGCGGCACCATCTGGGACGGGGTGAGGGCCATCGGAGCTACGGGGCTGTCGCCGTTGTACTCACAGGCGGCAGGCGGCTGCAGCAACATCGGCCGGTCTGCTCGCTCGCCTTGCGCCGACGCCTCCTTCCCCTGGCCCTGGCGGCCCTCGCCCTGCCGCTGGCGGGCTGCGTTCCCGCCCACCGGCATCCCAGCTGGGCGATCTTTCCCCTCCAGCGCCAGCAGCCCCACGACGGCCTGGCGGTGGTGAATCAGCCCGATGGCTACGGCGTGCACCTCTGGCTCGAGACCGACACCCGCCAGAAGGGCCGCTGCAGCCCCCGCTGGGTGGTGCCGCCGGCCCGGCTGTTCAACGGCAACGGCACGGCCCCCTTCAGCTCCGGCCTGGCGACGCCCGAGGAGTTCTTCGCCGTGGTGCGCCGGGCGGACGTGCAGCGGATGCTGCGCAGCCAGCTGGAGCAGCTCTGCAAGGCCCGGGCCCCGCGGGCGACCTTCACCTGGCAGGACCCACCCACGGCGCCCACGGAGCTGAAGGTGGAGCCCTATCCCCTGCTGGAGGAGCCGGATCTGCTCAGCGATCCCAATGCGGTGCTGGAGCAGGAGGAGCGCTTTCTGGGCAGCGGCGGCGCCCCGGCCGCCTCTCCCGCCGACTGAGGGACGCCCCTCAGGCTGGCCCGGAGGTGAAACGGCGCCACACCGCCGCCTCGGCGCGGCGCCAGTAGCGGCTGAAGCGCCCCAGATCCACCGGCCCATCCAGCTCCACGAACGGCTCCGGCGCCAGCACCTCCACCGGCAGCTCCTGCTCGAGGGCCTGGCAGATCGCTTCCACCCGCGGGTCGGTGCCGGCGCTGGTGACAATGCCGTCGGCCCCATGGGCGCGGGCGAAGGCGAGCACTTCTGCGGCCACATCCCCGTGGCGCAGGCTCACGGGCAGGTCCAGCAGGCATTCGTAGAGGAAGCCGATGCGCTTGAGGCTCACTGCCTGGGGGGCGGCGCCAGCCGGATCGCCGGTGGTGGGGCTGCAGCCCGCCAGCAGCGCAGCATCGAACACGAACACCGCCGGCCGGCCGGGGTAGGCCTGCAGGGCGGGATTGGCGGGGCCGAGTGCCTCGCCGTGGATCCAGAGGATGGGGCGTTGCATGGGCTCAGGGGCGGCGGGCGGGGCGGCTCAAGGCGGCGGAAGGGCCGGGGCTGGAGCCTGAACGGCGAGGATCGCGGCGCTCGCGGCTGCGGTCGTTGCCCGCGCGAATGCTGGGCATCGGCGCGAACAGCTCCGCCTCCAGCTGCTCGTAGCTGGCATCGAACGGGCAGCCCTGCTCGCTCAGGGGGCAGTTCCGGCAGAACGTGCCGCCGCTGTAGCGCTCCAGGTTGCCGCGATTGAAGAAGTAGGGCTTGTGGCTGAAGCTGCTGGCCACCCACTGCCAGCTGAGGTTGTTGCTGGCCGGATCGCCATCGAGCAGGTGGCGCAGGAACCACTGGGCGCCCGCCTGCCAGCGGATGCGGCGCCAGTGCACCAAGTAGGCCGCCAGCCACATGCGGGCGTGGTTGTGCAGCCAGCCCGTGGCGTGCAGTTCGGCGATGAAGCCATCCATGCAGGCAAGGCCCGTGCGGCCCTCGGCGACGTCGGCCGGGAGCTCGGCGGCATAGGCGCCGGGGTGATGGCCGGTTTTGAGCTCCTCCTGATCGCGCCAGATGCCATCGCCCAGCTGCTGCCAGAGGCGCTGCCAGAAGTCGCGCCAGCCCAGCTCATTGATCAGCTTTTCACCGACCTGCCGGCCGCCGCCGCCCGGGGCCTGCAGCTTCGCGAACACGGCATCGCGCACGTCCGCCAGGCTGAGCACTCCGTGGCGGATGTAGGGCGACAGGCGGGTGACGGGCCCATCGAGGAAGTTGCGCCCCTTGGCGTAGCGGGCCGGCTGGATGCGGTCGAGCAGCGCCTCGGCCTGGCGGCGGCCGCCGCGGATTGGGCTGAGGGGGCCTTCAGCGGCTGGAAACAGGCGGCGCAGCTCCGCTTCCAGCGCTTGCCGGCTCTCGAACTGGCGCGGCAAGTCGCCCGGCTGATCAGCCCAGGCGAGTGCAACGCCGGCAAGGGAATCAGGGGCCACGGGGTGGAGCAATCCAAGGGCCGATCCTGCCGCCTGGGGCCGGTGGCCGTGGCTGGGAGAGAATCCCTCGATCGCAAGCGCCCCGGCGTCGTTTCTCCCCATGCTTCTCGATCTGCGCGGCAAGAAGGCTCTGGTCACCGGCATCGCCAACAACAAGTCGATCGCCTGGGGCATTGCCCAGCAGCTGCACGCCGCCGGCGCCGAGCTGGGCGTCACCTACCTGCCGGATGAGAAGGGCCGCTTCGAGGGCAAGGTGCGCGACCTCACCGCAGCGCTGGCCCCCACCCTGTTCGAGCCCCTGAACGTGCAGGACCCGGCCCAGATCGAGGCCGTGTTCAACCGGGTGAAAGAGCAGTGGGGCTCGATCGACGTGCTCGTGCACTGCCTCGCCTTCGCCGGCAAGGACGAGCTGATCGGCGACTACTCCGCCATCTCTCCCGAGGGCTTCGCCCGCGCCCTGGAGGTGAGCGCCTACTCCCTGGCGCCCCTCTGCCGCCACGCCAAGCCCCTGTTCAACGAGGGCGGCAGCGTGATCACCCTCAGCTACCTGGGCGCTGAGCGCGCCATCCCCAACTACAACGTGATGGGGGTGGCCAAGGCGGCCCTGGAAGCCTCGGTGCGCTACCTGGCCGCCGAGCTGGGGCCCGAGAAGCAGGTGCGCGTGAACGCGATCAGCGCCGGCCCGATCCGCACCCTGGCCAGCTCCGCCATCGGCGGCATCCTCGACATGATCCACAACGTGGAAGCCAAGGCCCCGCTGCACCGCACCGTGACCCAGGAGGAAGTGGGCGGCACCGCGGCGTTCCTGGCCAGTCCTCTGGCCTCCGGCATCACCGGCCAGGTGATCTACGTGGATGCGGGCTACTGCATCACCGGGATGTGAGCACCCTCAGAGCAGGGGATTGAGAAAGCGCAGGCCGGGAAAGCGGCGGAAGTCGCTGTCGGCCGAGCACAACGTGGCGTTGTGCTCGATCGCCAGGGCGGCCAGATGGGCGTCCACGGTGAGGTTGCCAGCGGTGCCGGCCTCCTGGATCAGCAGGCGCAGGATGCTCCAGTGGCTGGGGCCGGGCTGCACCACCGTGACCAGCGGATGCTCCAGCCATCCCTCGACGAGTTCAATCGCCTGGGTGGGGCTGAGGGGTTGTTGCATCAGCCGGCGATGGGTGCTGATGCGCAGCACGGCCAGGGCCACGCTCCAGGGCAGGGCAATCGATTCCTGTTGGTTGAACCTGGCCTCCAGCCATGCCTGGGCAGCGCTGTGCTGCGGGATGTCCTGCAGAACTGCGTAGAGCCAGAGGTTCGTGTCGACCAGGATCACCGGCCCTGCCGCAGTTTCTCGATCAGGGCCTCGTCTTCCAGGGCAGCCGCCAGTTGATTGGCCTTGGTGAGGTCGACCCCTGGGGCCAGGCCACCGATGGAGAAGCTCGGGCAGCGGTAAGGCTGGCGCTGCGGCGCCACGGGGTGCTCCAGGCCCGCCCGCAGGGTGTCGTTCACCACCTGCTTGAAGGGCCTGCCGCTGTCGAGAGCCTTCTGGCGCAGCTGCCGGAGCAGGGCATCGTCGATGGTGAGCGTGGTGCGCATGGCATCAAGATGCGTCCGCCACAGGCATCATGGCATCAATCCAGGGGCTTCGGCATGATCGAAGCCAGCCACCAGACGCCGCAGGCGTATCAGCTCCCATGCGCACAGGCGAGATCCATCGCGTCACCGGCGAGACCGATGTGCGCGTGCAGCTCAACCTCGACGGCACCGGTCGCTGCCAGGCCAGCACCGGCGTGCCGTTTCTGGATCACATGCTGCACCAGATCAGCAGCCACGGGCTGATCGACCTGGAGATCAGCGCCACCGGCGACACCCACATCGACGATCACCACACGAATGAGGATGTGGGCATCGCCTTCGGGCAGGCCCTGGCCCAGGCCCTGGGGGAGCGGCGCGGCATCCACCGCTTCGGTCACTTTGTGGCACCGCTGGATGAGGCGCTGGTGCAGGTGGCACTGGATTGCAGCGGCCGGCCGCACCTGAGCTTCGGCCTGCAGATCCCGGCCCAGAAGATCGGCAGCTACGACACCGAACTGGTGAAGGAGTTCTTCGTGGCGGTGGTGAACAACTCCGGCCTCACCCTGCACATCCGCCAGCTGGATGGGGTGAATTCTCACCACATCGTGGAGGCGTGCTTCAAGGCCTTCGCCCGGGCCCTGCGCCTGGCCACCGAGATCGACCCCCGCCGGGCCGGGGCCGTGCCCAGCAGCAAGGGGGTGCTGGAGCGGGCAGGCTCCCACTGAGGGGGCGACAGCGGTCAGCGCAGAGAAGGCCGGGCCCAGAGGAAGAGGCCGAGGCGATCGGCCTCGGCCATGGTGACGTCGGCGTCGAGCAGGAGGGCACCGCGGGCCTCCCAGGCGATGCCCGCCAGGCCCGCGGCCGCGGCCTTGGCGACGGTGGTGGGTCCGATGGCCGGCAGGTCCATGCGCCGGTCCTGGTGGATCTTCGGGGCCTTGTAGAGCACCCCGGAGCGGCTGCCCTCCGGACGATCCTCCCGGGTGGACGCCACCCACTCGAGCATGGCATCGGTGCCCGGCAGGGCCTCGGTGGCCAGGCAGAGCCCACCGGCCACCACCGCCCCCTGGCCCACATCCACCGCTGAAATCGCCTCAACGATGTAGGCCGCCCGCTCCACATCGCTGCGGTCGGCTTCGCTGGGCACCCGGCTGGCATAGAGCCCGGGCTCCGGCAGCAGGTTGGGAGCCACGTCCTCCACCCCCACCACCTCCAGGCCCAGCTCCTCGATGATCTCCGCCAGGGCCCGCAGGGAGGCGTCATCGCCCTTGCGCAGCGAGGCGAGGATCCGCGGCGCCGCCATCAGGGTGGAGCCCTCAAACCGCAGGGGATTGAGGGAACGGGGACGGTGGAACTTGCCCACCATCACCACCTGGCGGATACCGCGCTGCTCGAGGGAGCGGAAGAAGGAGATCGAGCGCTCGAAGAAAAACTCCTCGGCCTCCTCCAGATCCACCTCAATGCCATGGGGACGGCAGCAGAGATGGGGCCGGCCGGCGGCGGAGAGTGCCTGGGAAAGCATGCGGGGCAGCACGCCGGAGCCGGCAATGATGGCGAGGGTGGGGTCTCCCATCCGGGCCGGGTTCAGGCCGTGCGACTGCGGGCAGTCAACAGCCCGGCAACCGGCTGACGCCGCCACCAGTGGACACGTGCTGGGGCGTCATGCCGCGGCGAGCCGCTGGAGGAGCTGCTCCCAGGTGAGACGCTCGTCCGGCCGCTCGCCGCGCAGGTCCTTGAGCAGCACCATCTCGGCTTCGGCCTCGGCATCACCGATCACCGCCGCGAACGGGGCACCGGAGCGGTCGGCACGCTTGAACTGCTTGGCGAAGGCGGCACCACCGGCATCCCGCTCCACCGCCAGCCCGGCCCTGCGGCAGTGGCGGGCCAGCAGCAGGGCCTGGGCCTCAGCCAGCGTCCCCCGACTCACCACATAGAGATCCGGCCCGGGCGGCGGGGCCACCGCACCCTGGCTGAGCAGCAGCACCAGGCGCTCCATCCCCAGGGCCCAGCCGATCGCCGGCGTGGCGGCGCCGCCCAGCTGCTGCACCAGGCCGTCGTAGCGGCCGCCGCCGCACACGGTGGCCTGGGCCCCGAGCTGGCTGCTGGTGATTTCGAAGGCGGTGTGGCTGTAGTAGTCGAGGCCGCGCACCAGGCGGGGATTGCGCACGAAGGGGATGGCCAGGGCGGTGAGACCGGCCTGCACCTGCGCGAAGCGCTCCTGGCTCTCGGCACTGAGGGCATCGGCCAGGCTGGGGGCCTCCGCCAGCAGGGCCTGGGTGTCGGGGTGCTTGGAATCGAGCACCCGCAGGGGGTTGGTGTGGATCCGGGCCTGGGAGTCGGGATCGAGCTGGTCGCGGTGGGCCTCCAGCCAGGCCACCAGCTGCTCGCGATAACGGGCCCGATCGTCGGGGCTGCCCAGGGTGTTCAGCTCCAGGGCCAGCCCCTCCACCCCCAGATCCGCCAGCAGATCCCAGGCGATGGCGATCGCCTCCACGTCGCTGCGGGCGTCGGCAAAGCCGAGCAGCTCCAGGCCGATCTGATGAAACTGGCGCTGGCGCCCCGCCTGGGGCCGCTCGTAGCGGAACATCGGGCCGCCGTACCAGAGCCGCTGCGGCCCCTGGCTGAGCAGGCCGTGCTGGATGGCGGCGCGCACCACCGAGGCGGTGCCTTCCGGCCGCAGGGTGCAGCTGCGCTCACCGCGGTCGAGGAAGGTGTACATCTCCTTGCCCACCACGTCGGTCGCCTCGCCGATGCCGCGGGCGAACAGCTCGGTCACCTCCAGCAGGGGCGTGCGGATCTCCCGCACGGCGGCCCGGCGGAAGTGGTCCCGGGCCGTGGCTTCCACCTGCTGCCAGAGCGGTGTGTGCTCCGGCAGCAGATCGACCATGCCGCGCAGGCTCTGCAGCGACGCCAATCAGGGTTCAGGCAAGTGGGGCGAGTCTGCCTGGCGGCCCGGCTCAGCCCGCATACTGCCGATACCAGGCGGCAAAGCGCTCCACCCCCTCCGCCAGGGGCGTGGAGGGCCGGAAGCCCACCCAGGCCTCCAGGGCGCTCGTGTCGGCGGCGGTGGCTTCCACGTCGCCGGGCTGCATGGGCTCAAGCTCGCGGATCGCGGTGCGGCCCAGGGCCCGCTCCAGCAGGACGATGAACTGGAGCAGCTCCTCGGGCTGGGCGTTGCCGATGTTGAACAGGCGATGCGGCGCCCAGCTGGTGGCCGGATCGGGGGCCGCGGGATCGAAGGCCGGATCGGCAGTGGCCGGCTTGTCGAGGCAGCGCACCACCCCCTCCACGATGTCGTCGATGTAGGTGAAATCGCGGCGCATGCGGCCGTGGTTGAACACCCGGATGGGCTCGCCGGCCAGGATCGCCCGGGCGAAGAGCATCGGCGCCATGTCGGGCCGGCCCCAGGGGCCATACACGGTGAAGAAGCGCAGGCCCGTGGCCGGCAGGCCATAGAGGTGGCTGGTGGTGTGGGCCATCAGCTCACCTGCCTTCTTGGTGGCGGCATAGAGGCTCACCGGATGGTTCACCGGCTGCCGCTCGCTGAAGGGCAGGTTGCGGTTGCCGCCATACACCGAGCTGCTGGAGGCATACACCAGGTGCTCCACCGCCTGGTGGCGGCAGCCCTCGAGGATGTGGCCCATTCCCACCAGGTTGCTCTGCACGTAGGCGGCGGGGTTCTCCAGCGAGTAGCGCACACCGGCCTGGGCGGCCAGGTGAATCACGCGGCGGGGGCGCACGGCGGCAAACAACTCCGCCATGGCCGTGCCATCGGCGATGTCGAGCGGATGGAAGCGCCAGCGGAGGGGGGTGGCGCCAGCCTGGGCCTCCAGCCGCTGCAGCCGCGCCTGCTTGAGGGCAGGGTCGTAATAGGGGTTGAGGTTGTCGATCCCCAC
The DNA here is from genome assembly GCA_016882525.1 of Cyanobacteria bacterium M_surface_10_m2_119. Lineage (GTDB taxonomy): Bacteria > Cyanobacteriota > Cyanobacteriia > PCC-6307 > Cyanobiaceae > NIES-981. The sequence goes on from VGPU01000058.1 coordinate 14,319, forward strand.
CAGCTGCTCGCCGCGGGCGAGCAGGCGCTCGGCCACCGCGGCACCGATGAACCCGGCCGCGCCGGTGATCAGCACGGTCATGCGGGCAGGAGCAACTGGCGGAACCAGGCGATCGTGGGCTCGAGGCCCTGCTCCAGGGGGATGGTGGGCTGCCAGCCCAGCTCCTGGCGGGCCAGGTCGATCAGGGGCTGGCGCTGGGTGGGGTCGTCAGCCGGCAGGGGCTTACAGATCAGCGGCAGCTCCGGGTTGATGCGCGCGCGCACCAGCTCCGCCAGCTGGCGGATCGTGAACTCACCGGGGTTGCCGAGGTTGATCGGGCCGGTGTGATCGCCGTTCATCAGCCGGATCAACCCCTCCACCAGATCGTCCACGTAGCAGAAGGAGCGGGTCTGGCTGCCGTCGCCATAGAGGGTGAGCGGCTCGCCGCGCAACGCCTGCACGATGAAGTTGCTCACCACCCGGCCGTCATCGGGGAGCATGCGCGGGCCATAGGTGTTGAAGATCCGCGCCACGCGAATCTCGGTGCCGTGCATGCGCCGGTAGTCGAAACAGAGGGTTTCGGCGACGCGCTTGCCCTCGTCGTAGCAGCTGCGGATGCCGATGGTGTTCACGCAGCCGCGGTAGCTCTCGGGCTGGGGATGCACCTCCGGATCGCCATACACCTCCGAGGTGCTGGCCAGCAGCAGCCGGGCCCCCACCCGCCGCGCCAGGCCGAGCATGTTGTAGGTGCCGAGGAAGCTGGTTTTCGCCGTTTTGATCGGGTTGTGCTGGTAGTGCACCGGCGAGGCCGGGCAGGCCAGGTGCCAGATGCGATCCACCTCCAGGCGGATCGGCCCGGTCACGTCGTGGCGGATGAATTCGAAGCGCGGGTGATCCCACCACTGGCGCACATTGGCCTTGCGGCCGGTGAAGGTGTTGTCGAGGCAGATCACCTCCTCGCCGGCCTCCATCAGCCGGTCGACCAAGTGCGAGCCCACGAAGCCGGCGCCGCCGGTGACCAGGTTGCGCATGAGGGAAGCGGGCATCGCTCAACCCTCCCCCACGGTCCACACGTTCAGCCCCGCCGCCCGGGCGGCGGCCCCGTCAGCCTTGGCGCGGGCATCGAACAGCCAGGCGGGCCGGCGCATCACCGCCGCCACTGCCGGCCAGTCGATCTGGGCGAAGGCCTGCCACTCGGTGAGCAGCAGCAGGGCGTCGGCGCCGCTGGCCGCCTGGTGCACATCCGCCACCTGCTGCCAGCTGCCATCGCCCGCCGCCTGGCCGAGGTCGAGCGCCATCTGCCGCTCGCTCACCTTGGGATCGAGGATCTGCAGGATCGCCCCCTCCTCCAGCAGGTCCTTGCAGATGCGGATCGCCGGTGATTCGCGCGTGTCGT
>VGPU01000059.1 GCA_016882525.1 Cyanobacteria bacterium M_surface_10_m2_119
GCGCTCGAAGGCGACGCAGAGTGGGAAGCCAAGATCGACGAGCTGATGACCGCTGTCGACACCGCCATCCCTGAGCCAGAGCGCGAAATCGACAAGCCCTTCCTGATGGCTGTGGAGGATGTGTTCTCCATCACCGGTCGCGGTACCGTGGCCACCGGCCGGATCGAGCGCGGAAAGGTGAAAGTGGGCGAGGAAGTCGAGATCGTCGGCATCAAGGACACCCGCAAGTGCACCGTCACGGGCGTGGAAATGTTCCGCAAGCTGCTCGACGAGGGGATGGCCGGCGACAACGTGGGTCTGCTGCTCCGCGGCATCCAGAAGGAAGAAATCGAGCGCGGCATGGTGCTCGTGAAGCCCGGCTCCATCAAGCCCCACACCAAGTTCGAAGGTGAGGTGTACGTGCTCAAGAAGGAAGAGGGCGGCCGCCACACCCCCTTCTTCGCCGGCTACCGCCCGCAGTTCTACATCCGCACAACGGATGTGACCGGCCAGATCACCGCCTTCACCTCTGATGACGGTGCCAACGTGGAGATGGTGATGCCCGGCGAACGCATCAAGATGACCGGCGAGCTGATCTGCCCGGTGGCCATCGAGCAGGGCATGCGCTTCGCCATCCGCGAAGGCGGCCGCACCATCGGTGCCGGCGTGGTCTCCAAGATCCTGGCCTGATCCGCGAGCGGATCTCCCTGATCTAGAGTTCTGGGGTAGGACTTGAAGTCCCACCCCTTCTGCACCTCGAAAATCCACTCGGCCCCTCGGGGACTGTCCTCAGGCCGCTTTCACCACCTTCCGGGCCTGCGCCCAAACCTCTCCATGTCCACTGCCATCGCCCAGCAGAAGATCCGCATCCGTCTGAAGGCGTTTGATCGCCGCATGCTGGATCTGTCCTGCGAAAAAATCATCGAAACCGCCGATCACACCGCTGCCACGGCCATCGGTCCTATTCCCCTCCCCACCAAGCGCAAGATCTATTGCGTGCTGCGTTCACCCCACGTCGACAAGGACTCCCGGGAGCACTTCGAGACGCGCACGCATCGACGCATCATCGATATCTACAGCCCCTCCGCCAAGACCATCGACGCGCTGATGAAGCTGGATCTGCCCAGCGGCGTCGACATCGAAGTGAAGCTCTGAGCCGTTCCCGCTCAGCTTCCCTGCTGCTTGTGGGTCGAGCAGCGAACCCTTCCCACACCACCAACCCCAATCGGCGCTCGCGACGCGGCCGGTGGGAGTTGTTTCTAGGATGGCTGGGCATCTCCTGCTGAAGCCATGGGTGAACTGGCCGTTCGGGAGTTGCCCCTGTTTCCTCTCCCTGATGTGGTGCTCTTCCCCCAGGAGGTGCTGCCACTGCACATCTTCGAGCCCCGCTACCGGATGCTGCTGCGGACGGTGATGGCCGAGGACCGCCGTTTTGGCGTGATTCGCTGGGATCCCCAGTCACGGCAGATGGCGGAGGTCGGCTGCTGTGCCGAGATCATCCACTGCCAGACGCAGGACGACGACCGCAGCAACATTGTCACGATGGGGCAACAGCGCTTTCGCGTGCTCGACATCGTGCGGGAGGCCCCCTTCCGTGTGGGGCTGGTGAGCTGGATCGAAGACAGCAGCGAGAACGAAGCCGAGGCGATGACCGACCTGGCCGGCGAGGTGCGGGAAGCCCTGAGCGACGTGGTCGAGCTCACGGCGAAGCTGATGGGCAAACCGGCCCAGCTTCCCGCCGACGTGCCGGATCTGCCTAGGGAGCTCTCCTTCTGGATCGGAGCCCATCTCGGCGGCCCCGTGGCCGATCACCAACAGGCCCTGCTGGAACTCACCGATACCGGCGAGCGCCTCCGCCAGGAATACGAGCTCCTGGATCACACCCGCCGCCAGTTGGCGGCACGCACCGTACTGAAGGACACGTTCCAGCCCCAGTGACAGTTCTGCCCCTGACCGTGGGCCTGGCGGCCGTGGCCGCCGCGGCCTCGGCTGGCCTGCTCTGGCAGCGCCACAACCGCCGCTATGCCAGCAGTGCCAGCGTGGCCGCCGCCTATGACCGCTGGACCGAAGACCAGCTGCTGGAGCGCCTCTGGGGGGAGCACATCCACCTGGGGTACTACGGCCCAGCCAGCACGGCTACCGATTTCCGGGAGGCGAAGGCCGCCTTCGTGCATGAGCTGGTGCGCTGGAGCGGCCTTGACCAGCTGCCCCCAGGGTCGCGGGTGCTGGATGTGGGCTGCGGCATCGGCGGCAGTGCCCGGATCCTGGCCCGCGAGTACGGCCTGGAGGTGCTGGGCATCAGCATCAGTCCCGCCCAGATCGCCAGGGCGAGGGCCCTCACGCCATCCACCCTGAGCCATTGCCGCTTTGCGGTGATGGATGCCCTTGCCCTCGAGCTGGAGGATGGCAGCTTCGACGCCGTGTGGAGTGTGGAAGCGTGCCCCCACATGCCCGATAAGCAGCGCTACGCCGATGAACTACTGCGGGTGTTGAAGCCCGGGGGAAAGCTGGCGGTGGCGGATTGGAACCGGCGCGATCCCGCGGATGGGGCCATGAGCCGGCGGGAGCGCTGGGTGATGCGCCAGCTGCTGGAGCAATGGGCGCACCCTGAATTCGCCAGCATCCGCTCGCTCCAGGCCAATCTCGAGCACAGCCCCTGGGCCGCGGCACTGGAGGTCGAGACAGACGACTGGAGCCGGGCCACCCAGCCGTCATGGATCGCCTCCATCCTGGAGGGGATCAGGCGTCCAGGAGCGGTGCTGACCCTGGGACCTCGCGCCGTGCTGCAGGGTCTGCGGGAAACACCCACGATCCTGCTGATGGACTGGGCCTTTCGCTCGGGCCTGATGCAGTTCGGGGTCTTCCGCGGCCGTAAGCCGACGTGACTCGCAGCTTCACCGCAGGCGTGCCTGGACGGGGAGGCCACCATTGATGGCTCCTGCGTCAGGTCTGGCCCCTCAGGCCTGGCTGGTGAGCGGATAGGCCCCGAACAGCGCCAGATGCTCACAGAGAGGCTGGAGCTCGTCCAGGGCCTCCGTCAGGGCCACCGCTGATTGGCGGGAGGCGGAGGAGGGAGGAAGTTCGAGGTCCACAAAGAAGATGTATTCGCCCATTTCTCGCTTCGAGGGGCGGGATTCGATCCGGCTCATGTTCAGGCCGCGGTGGGCAAAACAGGCCAGGGCTTCGAGCAGCGCCCCAGGCTGATTGGAATGGAGGGAGAACGCCAGGCTGGCCAGGGGGCCTTCCTGGTGACGCGGGCCCCGTCGCAACAGAAGAAACCGGGTGCAGTTGCCCGGCACATCATTGATGGGATAGGCCAGCACCTCGAGCCCGTGCTCTGCCGCCGCCTGACGGGAGGCCACGGCGGCACGGAAGCGGCTCCCGGCCACCATCCGCGCCGCCTCGGCCGTGGAACTGGTCGGCAGCTGCAGGGCGGCGGGGAGGTGGTCGGCGAGCCACTGGCTGCACTGGGCAAGGGCCTGGGGATGGGAAAGCACTTCGCTCACCCCCTCGATGCTGCCGCTTCCCACCAGGGCATGGCGAATCGGCAGCACCAGGGCCCGGGCAATCGCCAGCTCCGGATGTTCCCAGAGTGCATCCAGACACGCCGTGACCCCTCCCTCCACCGAGTTTTCCACCGGCACCACGGCGGCATCACAGTCACCGGCCGCCAGGGCCTGCACCACCGCCCGGATTCCGAGCTGGGGAACGAGCTCCACATCCGCCCATCCCTCCAGCTCCACCAGTTGCAGGGTGGCCTGCTCCCCGTAGGTGCCGACAGGGCCGAGAAAGGCAACACGCATCACATCTGCCTCCCAGAGGGGGCCGGAATGGACCGATAGGATCATGCCGCGCCGGCCCCCAGGCCATGCCCCTGGCCTTCAGCGCCAGTCAGCAACTGCAACTCGTCGTGGAGCACCAGCCGGAGCGGCTGCAGGGATACCTGGCTCAGGAAGACCGGGTGGTGAATGCCCTGCTCGACCCCAGCCAGCTGGAGCGGCTGGCACCAGGGCACTACCGCTATGCGGTCACCCACCTCCAGGTTTTCCAACTGCAGATCCAGCCGGTGGTGCAACTGCGCACCCGCACGGCTCCTGGGCGCATCGAGCTCGAAGCGATCGACTGCCAGCTGGAGGGCCTCGGCCTTGTGGACGACTTTCAGCTCACCCTGCGCTCGTGGCTGCAGGCGGGCGGTCAGGGGCTGGAAGGGGAGGCCCAGCTGGAGGTGCAGGTGAGCCAGCCTCCCCTGCTGCGGCTCATCCCCGCCGGGGTGCTGGAGGCCACAGGACGATCCCTGCTTGCCGGGATCCTGCTGGGCATCAAGGGGCGCGTGGGCCAGCAGTTGCTGGCCGACTTCAGCCTCTGGTGTCAGCAAGGCTGAAACCTGCGGGCTCAGAGCGGCTCGGCGAGCACACGCCGCAGGAAACTGCGGCGATGGAGGGATGAGGGGCCCAGACGCTGCAGAGCCTCCCTGTGCTGAGCTGTGCCGTAGCCCATGTGGCGCTCCAGGCCGTAGCCCGGAAAGCGGGGGGCCAGCGCCTTGCGCACCAGCTGATCCCGCGCCTCCTTCGCCAGCACACTCGCTGCGGCGATGGCCAGATTGAGCCGGTCCCCCTGCACCAGGGTGCGCTGGGCACCGCCCCAGCCCCGCAGGGGAAGCACGCCATCCACCACGACCAGCGCAGGCGCGCTGGGAAGTTTGTGCAAGGCGCGGAGCATGGCCAGCTCCGTGGCCGGGCGGATACCCAGGCGATCGATCTCGGCGGCGGAGGCCTGTCCCAGGCCCCAGGCCCTGGCCTGGGCGCGGATCTCCGGCACGAGGGCTGCCCGCTTGCGGGCCGTGAGGGCCTTGCTGTCGGTGAGGCCGGCACCGGCCAGCACGGCGGCACCCGCAGTGGGGAGGATCACCGCGCCGGCGAACACCGGACCGAACAGGCAACCACGGCCCACCTCATCGACGCCCGCTTCAAGCGCGTCGCTGTCGTGGCGCATGCCCAGCAGGCCCCTCAGCCGCTGGCCGAGGAGCGACGACGGCGCCGGCGCGGCTGACCGGCTTCATCCAGATCGGGCTCAGGCTCGGGCGAAGCGATGCCGGTCTCGATCCCAGGCTCCACAGCCTCAGGGGGGCGCGTGGGCACGGAAACCGTGACCACGGTTTCCGGCTCCAGCTGCAGGGGCAAGGGCGTGATCTCCACCGGTACCGGACCACGGAGGACCTCGTCGTCAGGCAACTGCTCCTGGCTGTCGGTCTCAGAGCCACGGGCGGGCGCCGTGCCACTGCCGCCGCCCCGGCCACCCCGACCGCGGCGGCGGCGGGAGCCGCTGGTGGCCAACTGCTGGCGCGCCTCCTCCAGAACCGCCTCGGCGTCGTCCTCTGGCCTGACCACCCGCACGATCACATTGTCGGCAACCGGAGGCTGCTCAAGCAGCAGCACCGGGTTGAGCCCAAGCCAGCCGTACACCGCCTCCTGGTCGGCGTCCATTGGCACGGCGACAAGCTCCGGCTCGGGGCGACGGGCGGCAGGAGGGCCATCGTGACCGGAGACCGTGCCACCCGCCTCGATGTCAGTTCCCTCCACAAGCGGGGCGATCGGCATCAACACGCCCGAATCGGCATGGTCGGCAGCGGTGAAGGTGGAAGGCGCCGCACTGCGACCGCCCCTTCCCCCGCGCCGGCGGCGACCGGAGCCTCCCTCGGCGGCGGCAGCGGGGGCCAGCACTTCCGCTCGGGCCGACGCGGCCGAGCGCACCAGGCCGGTGGCGGTGGCCAGGGGCTGGAGGCTGTCCTGCCCCGGCAGCACGGCCACATGACCGAGGCCCCCACAGCTGGGGCAGGCGCGGCCAAAGAGCTCATAGATGTTCTGCCCCTGGCGTTTGCGGGTGAGCTCCACCAGGCCCAGTTCGGTGAGCTGGGCGATCTGGGGACGGGCCGCGTCATCGCGAACCGCCTGGGTGAAGTGCTCGAGCAGCTGCAGCTGGTCGCGGCGGGACTCCATGTCGATGAAGTCGACGATCACCACGCCACCGATGTTGCGCAGCTTGAGCTGGCGGGCAATCTCCACCGCCGCCTCGCAGTTGGTCCAGAGCACCGTTTCGCGGGCATTGGCGGACCGGGTGAAGGAGCCCGAGTTGACGTCGATGACCGTGAGGGCCTCGGTGGGCTCGATGATCACGTACCCGCCGGAAGGCAGGTCGACCCGGGGCTTGAGGGCATCGCGGATCGCCGCATTCACCTTGAAATGCTCAAGGATGTCGGCCGGTTCGCCATGGGCCAGCACCTGAACGTTGGCGTGATCGGCACCGAGGAAGGCATTGGCCCGGGCCACGGCGGCGCCGCTGTCGACCACCACCTGCACCACATCCGGGTTGTAGAGGTCGCGCAGCACGCGGTGGATGAAGTCCTCATCGCGGTTGAGGAGCACGGGCGGACTGGCCGACTCCGCGGCGGCCTGGATCGCCTCCCACTGGCGCAGCAGAGCCTCGAGATCCTCGATCAGCAGATCCTCCCCCACGCCCTCGGCCTCGGTGCGGATCAGCAGCCCGGCGCCCGGCGGCTTGATCAACACCCCGAGCGCGCGCAGCCGGTTGCGCTCGTGCTCTCCGTTGATACGGCGGGAGATGTTCACCCCCTGGCCATGGGGCTGGAGCACCAGAAAGCGCCCGGGCAGCGTGAGGTTGCCGGTGAGGCGAGGCCCCTTGGTGCCAGTGGGCTCCTTCATCACCTGCACGAGCACCTTCTGGCGCGGCTCGAGCAGCTCGGTGATGCCTGCGGCCCCTTTCTTCAGGCGAAGAGGACCCAGGTCGGTGACATGAATAAAACCATTCTTTTCGCTCTCGCCGATATTGACAAAAGCGGCATCAATACCAGGAAGAACGTTTTCGACCGTACCGAGATAGACGTCGCCAATCTGGTAACGGCCCTGAGCAACAACCAGTTGATCTACACGTTCGTCGTTGAGAACTGCGGCGATTCGCAGCTGCTCGGCGATGACGATCTGCTGGGGCATGGGGTAAAGATCTGGGCCATGGAGGCCCGGCCAGGTGGGGGGCCGTGGGAGTGCGGGGAAGCCCGACACCGGGGACCAGCGGCGATGGTGGGAGAGGGCGGCGAGCGATCGGTCGCTCAGCACGCAGCCTCATCAGAACGGATAGGAGCCCTCAGAACGGAGGCCGTGACTGAAGGTGGTCGAGATCGGCCGCTGATCGGACGCCGGGAGGGGAATAGTGGTCCGCACGGACTGAGAAGCCGCGCGAATCAGGACCCAGAGGACGACGACCTGGAACCTGGAGTGGGTGGAACCTGAAACGAGCCTGAGATCAGGGCTCAACCAGGTCACATCACGCGCTGGTTGACTGGAAATGCTTGCCGATAAGGAGATCCAGGCCTGAGCCTGAAGGCCTTCGACTGACGCTAGCACGCCTGTTCAGACCGGCACCGCGTTGCCTCCGGGGGTGGGCTCACGGAGCACCAGTGCGACGCGGCACTGGCGACCCACCAGCAGGCGCTCACCCAGGCGCTGTTCAAGCCAATGGGCGAGCTGGTTGGGGCGCATACTGCGGCCCGCGTCATCCACCGCTGCCGCCAGGCGCAGCTCCGCGGTGCGGACAGGTGTGGCGGCATCGGCGGTGGCGGCATCACCGGCCAGCGCAACGGCGATGAGCGCTGGCCGGCAGTCCCGCGCCCGGGGACGGCCCTTCTTGTCGGTGTCGTTCCAGAGCAGCACCTCTGCGCCCAACAGGTCAGCGAGGGCAGCACTCCAGTGCTGGAGGGGACGGGGAGAGGGCGCGCTCACGCTGAACTGCCAGTGGGCCGCCGCAAGCTCCTGGCTGAGGCTGGGGCCGAAGGTGGGCACCACCGCCGCGGAGAGCAGCTCCATGCCAGGCGGCAGCTCGGCCTGCAGGCGCGAGCGCACCGCCGCCGGCTCAACCGCCTCGGTGAACTCCAGATCCAGCCACTCGCCCGTGCCCTCCACCCCCAGGGGCAAGGCCAGGGCCACCTGCAGCCGGGGCAGGGGGTGGAAGCCGCCGGTGAAGCTCACCGGCATCCCCGTGCGGCGCAGGGCCCGCTCCAGCAGGCGCAGCAGATCGAGGTGACTGATCAGGGCCAGGGAACCGGTTTTGGCGAAGCCAATGCGCAGGCGGCACACCCGCTCACTCGCCGGAGCCCGCTGGGGCAGGGCCGGGGGGATCAGTGGTGGCGGGATCACCACGTTGTGGCCCAGCTCGGGCCCGCACACGCCACAGCTGCTGCAGCCCTCGAAGGAGCAGTCGGGCACCACGGCGGCGGCCAGGGCCCGCTGCAGATCCTCGGCCAGCCAGCGCTTGTCGAGCCCCGAATCGATGTGATCCCAGGGCAGGCTCTGGCGGCAGAAGGCCTCCAGGTCCGCCGCCTCCATGGCTTCGGCAGCGCTCCAGGCCCCCAGCTCCAACTGGCGGTAGCGGCCGCCCAGACCCGCCGCCTCGATCGCCCCGGTCCAGGCGGCGTAGCTGCGCTCGGCCGATTCAAACCAGGCATCGAGGCCCGCCCCGGCCCGCCAGGCAGCCTCGATCACCGCCGAGAGGCGGCGGTCGCCGCGGCCCACAAAATCCTCCACCGCCGAGAGCCGCACATCCGTGAAGTTGGTCTTGATGCCGCGCAGCTGGCGCAGGGCCGTGCGCAGCAGCTGCTGGCGGCGGCGGAATTCCTCCGTGCTCACGCTGTGCCACTGGAACGGCGTGTGGGGTTTGGGCGTGAAGTTGCTGATCGTGAGGTTGAGCTCCAGCCGGCCCAGGTCGCGGCACTGCTGCTGGAGAGCGCGGCAGGTGTCGGCGATCCCGAGCACGTCGGCATCGGTCTCTCCCGGCAGGCCGATCATGAAATAGAGCTTCACCTTGCGGTAGCCGCTCGCCATGGCGGTGCGGATCCCGGCCAGCAGCTCGGCGTCGGTGAGGCCCTTGTTGACGATGTCGCGCAGGCGCTGGGTGCCGGCCTCCGGCGCGAAGGTGAGACCGCCCTTCCTCGCCCCACCAATGATGTGGGCGATGTTCTCGTCGAAGCGATCCACCCGCTGGCTGGGCAGGGTGAGGCTCACGTTCTGATCGACGAGACGGTTCCGCAGCTCCACCCCCACGGCCGGCAGGGCCAGGTAGTCGGAGCAGCTGAGCGACAGCAGGGAGAAATCGCTGTAGCCCGTACGGCGCATGCCCTCCTCCACCGCCTCCACCACGGCCTCGGGCTCCACGTCGCGGGCGGGGCGGGTGAGCATGCCGGGCTGACAGAAGCGGCAGCCGCGGGTGCAGCCACGGCGGATCTCCACCGTGAGCCGGTCGTGCACCGTCTCGATGTGCGGCACTAGGCCCATGGCGTAGTGGGGCATGGGCGTGGCCGTGCGCCGCTTGATGCGGGCCGGGAGGCCGGACTCGAGCGACGCGATCGCCACCCCATCAGCGCCGGGGCCGTAGAGCGACGGCACGTAGACGCCCGGCACCTGGGCGAGATCGCGCAGCAGCTCCCGGCGGCTGAGCCCAGCGGCGCGGGCTTCCGCCACCACCAGGCCGATCTCCGGCAGCAGCTCCTCGCCGTCGCCCAGGGCGATGAAGTCGAAGAAGGCGGCGAAGGGCTCCGGGTTGCTGGTGGCGGTGGGGCCGCCGGCGAAGATCAGCGGCGGCGCTTCGGGATGGCTGAGCGGCAGATCGCCCCGTTCGACGGCCCGGATCGGGATGCACGCCAGCTCCAGCATCTCGAGGATGTTGGTGCCGCCCAGCTCGTAGCTGAGCGAGAAGCCGAGGATGTCGAAGGCTGCAAGCGGCCGGCGACTCTCCACTGCGAACAGGGGCGCGCCGCGCTCGCGCAGGCGGGCGGCCAGATCCGGCGCCGGCAGGTAGCTGCGGTCGCACAGCTGGCCGGGAACGCTGTTGAGGATCGAATAGAGAATGATGTGGCCGCTGTTGCTGGCCCCCACCTCGTAGACCTCGGGGTAGGTGAGCGCCCAGCGCACCCCGGCGGCCGGCCAGTCGGCCTCCCAGTCGCGGGACTGTACCCCCAGCTCATTGCCAAGGTAGCGGGCCGGCTTGCTGATGCCCAGATCCACCAGGGCGTCGAAGTCGATGGGGGCAGCGGCCCCTGGCGCAGCGGCGGGCGTGGCGACAGTCACGGGTGCCGACGGCGTGGGTGAGGCTTGATCGTATGGAAGCCGGCAACCCGCCACCCCGCCATAGGACAATCGCGCCCAGTGTCAACGGGCCCGGCGGCGGCCCACCCCGCAATGGCCCAGGTCAACGGCAATTACCTCAAGCTCAAGGCCGGCTATCTGTTTCCGGAGATCGCCCGGCGGGTGAAGGCCTTCAGCGAGGCCAACCCCAGCGCCCCGATCATCCGCCTGGGCATCGGCGATGTGACCGAGCCGTTGCCCGAGGCCTGCCGCACGGCGATGAAGGCCGCCGTGGATGAGATGGGCACGCGCGAGGGCTTCCACGGCTATGGCCCCGAGCAGGGCTACCTGTGGCTGCGCGATGCGATCGCGAAGCACGATTTCCAGGCCCGCGGCTGCCAGATCTCCGCCGAGGAGATCTTCGTGTCGGACGGCTCGAAGTGCGACAGCGCCAACATCCTCGACATCCTCGGCGCCGGCAATCGCATCGCCGTCACCGACCCGGTGTACCCGGTGTATGTGGACAGCAACGTGATGGCGGGCCGCACCGGCGATGCCGACGACGCCGGCCAGTACGGCGGCCTCACCTACCTGCCGATCAATGCCGAGAACGGCTTCACGGCCCAGATCCCGAGCGGGAAGGTGGATCTGATCTACCTCTGCTTCCCCAACAACCCCACCGGCGCGGTGGCCAGCAAGGAGCAGCTGCAGGCCTGGGTGGATTACGCCCGCGCCAACGGCGCTCTGATCCTGTTCGATGCCGCCTACGAGGCCTTCATCCAGAACCCCTCGCTGCCCCATTCGATCTATGAGATCGAAGGCGCCCGCGAGTGCGCGATCGAATTCCGCTCCTTCTCCAAGAACGCCGGCTTCACCGGCACCCGCTGCGCCCTCACCGTGGTGCCCCGCGGCCTGATGGGCACGGCCGCCAATGGCGAGCAGGTGGAGCTGTGGGCCCTGTGGAACCGACGCCAGTGCACCAAGTTCAACGGGGTGAGCTACATCGTGCAGCGCGGTGCCGAGGCCGTGTATTCCCCGGAAGGCCAGGCCCAGGTGAAGGCCCTGATCGCCTTCTACATGGAGAACGCCGCGATCATCCGCCGTGAGCTGAGCGCCGCCGGCCTGGCGGTGTATGGCGGCGAGCAGGCGCCCTACGTGTGGATCAAAACCCCCGAGGGCGTCGAATCCTGGGGCTTCTTTGATCTGCTGCTGAGCCAGGCGAACGTGGTGGGCACCCCCGGCAGCGGCTTCGGCGCCGCCGGCGAGGGCTACTTCCGCCTCTCCGCCTTCAACAGCCGCGAGAACGTGCTCGAGGCGATGCGCCGGATCCAGGCCGCCCTGAAGGGCTGATCCCCCCTGCTGGCCTACCCAGCCCAACACCCAAGGGCCATCGCCACGGGGCTCGCTTTCTAAGATGAGCCATCCCTGTAAGGCCCCGTCCCGGTTCGTTTCAGCCGTTCTGCACCCGATGGCCATGCCGGTTGTTGCCACAGAAACCCCGAGCCGCACCCCCGGTGGAGCGGCTGTGCTCGAGAAGGCGCCCGAGCGGGTGCGCCAGCCCCAGCGCCGCTACAAGGTGCTGCTGCACAACGACCCGGTGAACACCATGGAATACGTGGTGAGCACCCTGCGGCAGGTGGTACCGAGCCTGAGCGAACAAGATGCGATTGCCGTGATGCTCGAGGCCCACAACACCGGCGTGGGCCTGGTGATCGTCTGCGACATCGAGCCGGCGGAGTTCTACTGCGAGAGCCTCAAGGCCAAGGGCCTCAGCAGCACGATCGAGCCAGACGAGTGAGCGCTCCGGCGGGCCAGGCCCCGCGACCGCGCCCCCACTGGCTGGGCACCCTGCTCTATCCCGCCGGCCTGCTGGCGATTTTTCTCGGCAGCCAGGTGTTGCTGGGAGTGGTGGGAGTGCCGGGAGATCTCCGCGCCGCTCTGGCGGCCGGGCCGGCCCTGGCCGCGCTGCTGCTGAGCTTGCCGCTGCGCCTGCGGCGCGTTTGGGGAGACCCTCAACCCTGGCGACGCCTGGGCGTGCGCCAGGCCCTGGCTCGCCCGCTGCTCCGCGGCACCCTCAAGGCGGTGCTGCTGCTGCTGCTGCTGGAAGCGGGCCTGGCCTGGGCCGGTGCGGTGCAGTGGAGGCCGGAGTTGATCTCGCCTGGGCTGCTGCTGAATGGCCTGGCCCTGGGGTTCGGCGTGGGGTTTGCCGAGGAGCTGCTCTTTCGCGGCTGGCTGCTGGGGGAGCTGGACCTGCTGGTGGGGCCGCAGCGGGGCCTGTGGCTCCAGGCAGCCCTCTTCAGCCTGGTGCACACCCGCTTCAACCTGTCGCCCCTGCAACTGGCCGGCCTGCTCGGCGGTCTCCTGCTCCTGGGCCTGGCCCTGGGCCTGCAGCGGCGGGCGGATGGCGGCTCCCTCTGGGGCGCCGTGGGGCTCCACGGCGGCCTGGTGGGTATCTGGTTCGTGCTGAACCAGGGCCTGCTGCCGGTGAACGCCGACGCCCCCGTCTGGCTGGCGGGGCCCGCCAACCCGATCGGCGGGGTGCTCGGCTGGCTGGGGCTGGGACTGCTGCTCTGGGCCCGCCGGCGCTGGTGGACCAGCTAGCGAGCCCCCCCGGCGCCAGGCCTCAGCGCCTGGCGGTCGCCAGTGCCCGCCGGCCCTCCACCGGCGCGTGCAGAGATTCCTCCAAGGGGGCCGCGCCGTAGTCACGCTCCAGCAGGGCCATCACCGTGCGACCGAAATCGCCGGGGTTGGTGTCGAAGGCCTCGAGGCAGATGCGGCCGAAGGTGCTGCCCATCGGCTCGGGATTCCAGAGCATCTTGCGGGCGTGCCAGGGCATCATGCTCATCGGGTTGTAGCCGGGCTTGATCAACCCCTGATCGAAGCCATATTGCTCCAGATGGGTGTGGGGCTGCAGGCCGATAAAGAAGATCGCCGGCTCCACCTTGTCGGCCCCGAAGATGCGTTCGAGCTCGCGGTGGTAGGCCACGGTCTGGCGGATGGTTTCGGGCCGCTCGTCGATCACGTTGAAGGAGTAGTTCACCGACACGTGATGGCGGAAGCCAGCGCGGGCCAGCATCCGGCAGCTCTCTAAAACAGTGCGCAGGTTGTAACCCATGCGCATCTTGCGCACAAGCTCCTGGGAACCGGAGGTGATGCCGATCTCGAAATACTCCATCCCGGTGGCCACCATCAGCTCGGCCAGTTCGGCATCGAGGTTGTCGGCGCGGATGTAGGCCGCCCAGCGGATGTCGGTCCAGCCCTCGGCCTGGATCGCCCGCAGCAGCTCCTTGGCATCGTCGATGTAGCGGCGCGCCGGGATGAACTGGGCATCGGTGAACCAGAAACCACGCACGCCCCGCGCATAGAGCTGGCGCATCTCGGCGATCACCTCCTCCACGGGGTTCACGCGCACGGCCTTGCCCTCCACCACCGTGTACACGCAGTAGCAACAGTTGTGGGGACAGCCACGCTTGGTCTGCACGCCCACGTAGAAGTCACCAGCCTCCAGGTACCAGCCGAGCTGGGGCCAGATTTCGGCGATGTAGTCGTAGTTGCAGGCGGTTTTCTCCATGCCCGCCGGCTGCTCGTGGATCAGGCCCGGACGGGGTGCTTCGCCGGCCACGAAGCACCGCTCCGCCGCCAGGGATTCCCCGCGGATCAGCTTCTCCAACAGGGGCTCCCCTTCCCCCACCGAGACCACCGTGCCCGGGGGGAGTTTGCGCCCCAGCTGCTCGTAGAACACGCTCACCGCCCCGCCGCCGATCACGGCCCGGGCCTGGGGATGATGGCGGCGGGCCCGGGCCACACCCAGCTTCACCAGCCGCAGATTGCGCCAGAGCTCTCCGTAGAAGGCCCGCATCAGGCCCAGACCGCCCAGGGCACCCCGCAGGCGCTTGAGGGGATTGCGGGCATAGAACACTTCAAAGGAGTGCTGCAGCGGGTTGCCGCTGCGGCCGTCCACCGGCGCGTAGATCTGGATGTCGCGCCAGGAGAACACCAGCAGGGTGGGGCGAAAGGCCTCCACCACCTGGGCGAGCACCCGCTCCACATCGAGCACCGGCACCGCAGCGAGATCGAGGATGCGCTGGGGCAGCACCGGGAACTGCTTGTGGAGGTGATCGGCCAGATAGATCGGACCGATGGGGAAGATCGGATTGCAGGGCAGGCGCACCAGCAGCACCCGGTGATCCACCGCCATGGGCTTGGCTGCCAGGGAGAGAGCGGACGCTAACAACCATGTCCCAGCGTCTGAGCCAGGGCCTGCACCCGCCGGCGCAGGGCCGGGTGAAGGGCCGGGATCCAGGCTTCATGCACGCACAGCCGGGGCACCAGCTCCCAGCCCGCCGCCGCCAGGGCGCCGGCCAGCCGAGCGGGATGGGGCTGGGGGTAAGCGGGATTGATCACATCGGCCACGTCCAGGCCGCCCAGATCATCAATTCCCGCCTCCAGGGCAGCCGGCAGGGCCTCCAGGGGCCAGAGGTTGGGCGGCAGCTGCAGATGCACCTCCGGCGGCAGGATGGCGCGCGCCTCGGCGATCGTGCCGAGCAGATCGCCCTGCTCAGCTGGAGTGAGCGGGGTGGCCCCTGCACCATGGGGGCGGAAGGGCTGCAGGATCACCTCCTGAATGTGGCCCCAGCGCCGCTGGATCCGCGCAATCCAGGCCAGGGCCTCCCGCCGCTCCGCCGGCCGCTCCCCCAGGCCCAGCAGCAGGCCGGTGGTGAAGGGAATCCCCAGGCGCCCGGCCTGCTCCAACTGCTCCAGCCGCACCTCCAGGCGCTTGCTGGGGGCGCCGGCATGGAGCCGATCGTGGCTCGGGCCCACCCCCTCGAACATCAACCCCATGGACGGGTTGATGCGGCCCAGCCGCGCCATTTCGACCCTGCTCAGGGGACCGGCATTGGCGTGGGGGAGTCGCCCCGCCGCCAGGGCCAGGCGACTGAGGGTCTCCAGGCGCCGGAACCAGGCGGCTCGGCCCGGGGCCTGGGGGTGCACCTCGCCGCTGAGCAGCAACACCTCCAGGGCATCGGGACGGGCAGCGATCAGGGCTTGGGCGGTGGCGTCGTCCAGGCTGTCGGCCGGCAGGCCGCCCGGCAGCGCAGGCGGAGCGGTCTGACGAAAGCTGCAGTACCCGCAGGCGTTGAAGCAGTGGCGCGTGGGCACGAGGGTGACGCTCGGGCTCCAGGAGATGCGGCGGCGACGGCTCACAGCAGCAACCCGGGCAACACCCCTTCACAAACCCCGCAATGTTCCGTTACAGTGCTAAGTGACGGGATTCCGTCCCAGGCGTTTCCGGC
>VGPU01000060.1 GCA_016882525.1 Cyanobacteria bacterium M_surface_10_m2_119
TGCAGCGCCTCCACCTTCTCGCCGGTGCCGATGAACTTGATCGGCGCGCCGCTCACCTTGCGGATCGAGAGGGCGGCGCCACCACGGGAGTCGCCGTCGAGCTTGGTGAGCACGGCGCCGGTGATGCCCACCTGCTCGTGGAAGGCGCGGGTGAGCTCGGCCGCCTCCTGGCCGATCATCGAATCCACCACCAGCAGCACCTCGTCGGGGCTGCAGGCCTCGCGGATCCGCACCATCTCCTCCATCATCGATTGATCGATCTGGAGGCGGCCGGCGGTGTCCACCAGCACCGTGTCGAAGCCTTCGGCCCTGGCCTTCGCGATGCCGGCGGCGGCGATGTCTTCCGGTTTGGCTTCGGTGCCGAGGCTGAATACCTCCACGCCGATCTGGCCGCCCAGCGTTTTGAGCTGATCGATCGCCGCAGGGCGGTACACGTCGGCTCCCACCAGCAGGGCCTTGCGGCCCTGCTCCTTGAGGTGAAGGCCGAGCTTGGCGGTGGCGGTGGTCTTACCGGCGCCCTGCAGGCCGGCCATCAGCACCACCGAGGGTTCGCCCGGTTTGCCGCCAGCCGCCAGGGGGGCGTTCTCGCCGCCCATGGTGTCCACGAGCTGCTCGTGCACCACCTGGATGAACTTCTGATCCGGGCTGATGCCGCGCACCACCTCGGTGCCGAGGGCCTTCTTGCGGACTTCGTCCACGAAGTCCTTCACCACCGGCAGGCTCACGTCGGCCTCCAGCAGGGCCCGACGCACGTCCTTCAGGGCGCCGTCGACGTTGCTTTCGCTGATCGAGCCCTGGCCGCGCAGGTTCTTGACGGCGTCTTCAAACCGTTGGGAAAGCTCGTCAAACATCGGGGAATCTCAGGAAGGGTGCGCCGCCGCGCAGACGGGCGGTCGGCCCGTTGCTGAAGCGATCGTAAAAAGCGGCTGCCGGCCTTCCCGCTCAGTCGGCCAGCTGGAAGCTCACCAGGCGCCAGGTGCCCTGATCGCGGCCGAACACGTAGCGGTTGCGGAGGGCCGGGATGCGGGTGGCTTCCCCCAGGGGCTGGCCGCTGGCATCGAGACGTTGATCGCTGTAGCCGATGGTGGCCACCACGGCGATGCGGTTGGCACTGCGGGATTCCAGCGTCACGTCCGAGACGGTGGTCTCGATCCGCTGGGTCTGGCCACGGGCGTCGTCGTCACGGCGCTCGGCCTGCAGGCGCTGCACCTGGTTCTCCCGCGCCAGTTGGCCCAGGGGAGCCGGACTGCTGCGGCCCGCCAGCACCGTCGCCTTCGCCTCAAGCCAGGCTTCGAGCAGGGCCTGGAGCTCAGCTGGAGTGGGTTCTGCGCTGGTGAGCGGCACGCTTGCGCTCGCCGGGGGCGGCGTGGGCCGCGGAACTGGGGCCGTGGATCCAGTGGCAGGGGCGGCGCTGGAGGGTGTTCCGGTGGCGGGGGGGCGGGCAGGCCCGTTCTCGCTGCCGGCCGGGCGAGCGGATGGGGTGACGGGAATCGGGCTGACAGGGGGCTTCGGACGGGTCACCAGGGATACCAGCGCCGCCAGCAGCACCACGGCGGCGATGCCGGCCCCGAGCAGGGCCGGCCGTTGCGCGAGCGGGTGCTCTCGCCAGCGGCCGATTTTCTCCTGCAGCGGCGCGATCCAGTCCTGCCAGTCACCCGCCCCCCAGGGCTCCAGGTCAGCGTCCTCGTCAACGCTGCCCCGCTCCAGTTCGGAAGCCTGGGTCTCACGCACCGTCGACTCCGGGGGCCAGGCCGTTGCCAGGTCCCCGGTGGCCGCTGAAAATCCTGCCGCGGACGACGGTTGGCGGGCCTCCAGACGGTTCAGGTAGGTCTGCACGTCCCGATCGGCGAAGTAGGCCTCGAGGTCGGGATCGGCCTCCAGGTCGCGGTAGCCGGGCAGCACGTCGCGGGCCAGCCAGTCGCGGCAGTAGGCGCACAGCTGGGCCAGCGGTTCCGGGCCCGCCTGCTGGGCCCATTCCTGGAGTTCCGCGCTGGCCCCCTGGCGGAAGGCCGCTTCGGCCGCGTCCACCTGCCCCAGCAGCAGGTGCAGGCAGGCCAGCAGGGGGCCGACATCGTCCTGACCACTGGCGCGGAGGCGATCACGGGCCGCGGCAATCCTCTCCGGCTTGCGTTGGGCGAACCCTGAGGCCGTCAGGGCGGTGGTGGCCAGAAAGTCGGCGGTGGTGGCACCGGGGCCGGGTTGGGAAGCCCAGCGATCGAACAGATCGATCTGTTCCTGAACCGTGAGATATCCCCTGATCTGGCGGAAGAACGCCTGAAACTCCTCGGCGTTGAAGCGCGGGTCGCCCTCGCCCTCCAGGCCACCGCGTTGCTCCACCAGCTCCTCGAGCAGGCGCAGGCCCTCGCTTCGCGCTTCCGTGGCACCGAGGTCGCGGCTGATCAGGTCCAGCACCCGAAAGGGCCGCAGGCTCTGGAGCATGTCGCCGAGCTGGTTCCGCTGCTGCGGTTGCTGGGCCATGCGCTGCAGCAGCTGCAGGCCCTGGGTGAGCAGCTGGGCAGCCCGCTCGAAATGGCGCTGCTGGCGCAGCTCCTCGGCGCCGGCCCGGCAGGCCAGTCCTGCCAGCAGGCAGAGATCCGCCTCGCGGCCACTGCCCAGGGCGGGCGCCTGCGGTGGCTGCAGGGCCCGGCTGGCCAGCTCGAACACCTCCTGGGGGAATCCGGCTTCCAGCAGCAGCAGCAACCCCGCCACCTCCTGGCTGCTGGGCAGCTCCAGCCCCGCCTGCAGCCCTGGATCGCTGCCGCCCAGGGCGGTCAGTTCCGCTTCATAGCGGCTGCGCCGTTCCGGATCGCTCAGCAGGTCAGCACTGCTGCTGAGGAGGGCATCCCGAATCTGCAGGGTTTCGTTGGTGAAGCCCTCCTGGGGGGCCCTGTCCAACCGCTGGCGCAGGGTGTGCAGCACGGTCTGCACCTCTGTGGTCGGACTGACGCCGAGCAACCTGAAGTGATCGATCGGCAGTTCCAACCTGGCAATTCCGCTGGCCGTTGACTCTAGGCAGGGTCAGCGATTTCGCCCAGATCAGCTGCCCATTACCCACAGCGCGCTGGCCGGGACGCCAGCGGTGGCGCCCAGACCCCGTACAGTCGGCCATCAGCATCAGCAGTAGCTGACGGTTTGCGCCGCCGGCATCTCCGCTTCCCCGACATGACCCAGGCAGACACGAGTCGTGAACTGGTCCCCGCCTCGGGGGCGCCGGCCTGTTCCGCTGAGTCCACCCATGTGGCTGGGCCCCACGCCGAGCGTCTGGACAATCTCTACCCCTCCACCCCGGCCACGGTGAACCGCGAGGAGGGGCTGATGCTCTACCGCGACATGGTGCTGGGCCGCCGCTTCGAGGACAAGTGCGCGGAGATGTACTACCGCGGCAAAATGTTCGGGTTCGTGCACCTCTACAACGGCCAGGAGGCCGTGAGCACGGGCGTGATCAAGGCGATGAAAGCCCAGCACGACTGGTTCTGCAGCACCTACCGCGACCACGTGCATGCCCTCAGCTGCGGGGTCCCCGCCCGTGAGGTGATGAGTGAGCTGTTCGGCAAGGAGACGGGTTGCAGCAAGGGCCGGGGCGGCTCGATGCACCTCTTTTCCAAGGAGCACCATCTGCTGGGGGGTTACGCCTTCATCGGAGAGGGAATTCCTGTGGCTCTCGGTGCCGCCTTCACCAGCCGCTACAAGCGCGATGCCCTCGGTGACGCCTCCAGTGATGCCGTCACGGCGGCCTTCTTTGGTGATGGCACCTGCAACATCGGCCAGTTCTACGAGTGCCTGAACATGGCGGCCCTCTGGAAGCTGCCGATCCTCTTCGTGGTCGAAAACAACAAGTGGGCCATCGGCATGGACCACAACCGCGCCACCAGTGATCCGGAGATCTGGCGCAAGGCGGCAGCCTTCGGCATGGCCGGCGAGGAAGTCGACGGTATGGATGTGCTGGCGGTGCGCGCTGCAGCCCAGCGCGCCATCGAGCGGGCCCGTGCCGGGGAGGGTCCCACCTTGCTGGAATGCCTCACCTACCGCTATCGGGGGCACTCCCTGGCGGACCCTGATGAGCTGCGTGCCCAGGCCGAGAAGGATTTCTGGGCACAGCGGGATCCAATCAAGCGCCTGGCCAGCCACCTCACCGACCAGAACCTGGCCACCGCCGAGGAACTGAAGGCGATCGAGCGAGAAATCGACGCCGAAGTGGCTGACTCCGTCGACTTCGCCCTGGCGGCTCCTGAACCCAATCCCGAGGAACTCACCCGTTACATCTGGGCCGAGGACTGAACGCCTCTCGCCAGCCGCCTCTCCCATCAACCTGGGCCGAGGGTCTCCCGCCCTGGCCTCAGGCCGGGTTGCCGGTGCGGCGGGTGAGATTGCGCAGTTTGCGCAGCGCCTTCAGTTCCACCTGGCGTACCCGCTCCCTGGAGACGTCCAGCTGGCGGCCGATCTCAGCCAGGGTGTGACGCTCCTGGCCCTCGAGCCCAAAGCGCAGGTGAAGCACCTGGCGCTCCTGCTCGCTGAGGTGGCTTAACCAACGCCCCAGCTGCTCCTGGTGGATGCCTCGCTCCACCCGGTCCAGGGGCTCCTCATCGCTGCCATCGGCAATCAGATCGCCGAGAAAGCTGCGGCCCTCATCCCCGTTGACCGGGGCATCCAGGCTGGACGTGGTGAGAGCCTGCCGCAGCAGTCCGTCGAGCTCGTCGAGGGGCATCCCCATGGCTTCGGCGATTTCCTGGCGGCTGGGCATCGCCCCAAGCTTGTGGGCCAGATCCAGGCTCACCTTGCGGATGGCGGTCAACCGTTCCGAGAGATGCACCGGCAGGCGAATCGTGCGCGACTGGCAGGCAATGGCCCGCGTCATGCTCTGACGGATCCACCAGAAGGCGTAGGTGGAGAACTTGTAGCCGCGGGTGGGGTCAAACTTTTCCACCGCCCGCTCCAGCCCCAGCGATCCTTCCTGGATGAGATCCAGAAGTTCCAATCCTTTGCCCTGGTACTTCTTGGCGACACTCACCACAAGGCGCAGGTTGGCCTTCATCATGCGCTGCTTGGCGCGCTGCCCAACCCGCATGATCTTGCGTTCCTGGGTGGAGTAGTCGTCGCGCGCTTGCTCCACGAGCTGCATCATGGCTTGCACCTGATTGCCGAGCTCGATTTCTTCAGCTGCCGTGAGCAGGGGCTCCCTGCCAATCGTGGCCAGATACCAACTGACAGGATCGCTGGTGCGGCGTCGCTGGCCGTCGCTGGTCCGGAGACTGGTGGCGGACATCGCACTCCACGGGAGGGAGAACAACTATCCGGCCAGAATTCTCCATAGGGGTGTGTTTTCAGTAACCCTTTAGGTTTTGCTTGCAAAACAACACGACATGTGAATCCCGCGGGCCTTATTCAGTCCTTGCAGTGCTCAGGCTCGCTCTGGCCGCGGGCCTGACCTGGTTCACCGGGGCGGATCCGGGCCAGCGCCGCGGCCACGGCGCTAGGGCTGGCGCAACCCTGGCCCGCCCGGGCCAGGTGGAGTCCGCTGCTGGCATGGGCCAGGGCGGCTGTGGCCAGCAGATCGGCACCGGCGCCTTCACCGGACGCCAGCCCCAGGGCGCCCAGGCCGGCGGCATAGCCCGCCAGCACGTCGCCCAGCCCTGCTCGCGCTGCCCAGGGGGAGGTCTGGCGCAGTTGCCAGCAGCATCCATCAGGACCGGCGAGCACGCTGTGGGCGCCCTTGAGCAGCACGCAGGTGCCGGTGGAGTCTGCCGCTGCCGGGGCTGCCTCCAAGGGGGGTAGATCAGCCAGATGGGGAAAGAGGCGGGCGAATTCGCCGGCGTGGGGGGTCAGCCAGGTGGGGCCTCGGCGCTGCCGCAACCAGGCCCCTGCTCCCTCGGGGTGTTGGGCCAGGCGGTTGAGCCCGTCGGCGTCGATCACCAGGAGGGGGGCCATCTGCTGCAGGCGGCTCCAGATGGCCTGCTCCGGGCGGCTGCCCTCCCGCTCCCTGACCGCCGGGCCGATGCCAGGGCCCAGCAGCACCGCATCCAGCCGCTCCAGGTCGGCGGGCTCCAGGTCGGCCAGCTCCAGGTGACCCTCAGGATCCCCCAACAGCTGGCGGCGCACCACCACGTGCGGAGCCGTCTGCCAGAGGCTGCTGGCCACGCTCTGCGGCAGGGCCGCCTGCAGGCTCCCGCAGCCACTGGCGCTGGCGCCCCCCAGGGCCAGGGCCGCTGCTCCGGGATAGCGGGGGCTGCCGACCACCAGCAGCAGCCGGCCGCGTCCGTACTTCGCGGCTTCAGCGTCCGGTCGGGGCCAGGGGGCTGCGGCCAGATCCCCAGCAGCAAGGCCCAGGGGCTGCCGCGGCGGCAGGGTGCTGAGCAGCCCCTTGGGCAGACCCAGGTCCAGCCGTTCCAGTCGCCCCACCCAGCGCAGGGCCCGGTCCTGCAGCAAGCCCTGCTTGATCAGGCCGATGCAGAGGGTGACGCGGGCCCGGGCGGCGTGCCGCCCCAGGCAGGAGCCTGTGTCGGCGCACAGGCCGGTCGGCACATCAATCGCCACAAGCCCCTCCGGAGCGGCTGCCTGCCGTTCCCCCAGCAGCTCCAGCAGTGGCTCCTCGGGGGCACGCTGCTGGCCGATTCCGAACAGGGCATCGATCCAGAGTGCCGGCTGGCCAGGGTCGGGCGGGTCCTGCACCAGGGGGATACCCAGCCAGCGCGCATGGTCCAGATGGCGGGCCGTGATTGGCTTGTGCCGCTCGAAAGGGCTCCAGATCGCCACCGGCAGGCCTGCCAGGTGCAGTTCCCGAGCCACCACCAGTCCGTCACCGCCGTTGTGCCCCGGACCCACCAGCACCACGGCCCCATGGCGCTGGAGCAGGGGCCTCTCCTGCGCCAGCAGCCACTGACTCACGGCCAGAGCTGCCTTTTCCATCAGGCTCTCCACCGGCAGCCCGCTGGCGAACAGGTCCTCCTCCAGGGCGGCCATCTGGCCTCTGCTCACCAGCAGGTGCTCGGCGTCCCGGAGCGGCCAGGCGGGGGGCAGGGGGCCCGCGGACGCCACGGGGGGGCTGGTGGGGAGATCCGGCACAGCACGGTGCGCTTCGGTCTCATGATGGAGCCATCTGTCTCGATGGCCGCTCTCTTGTCTGCTTCCCCTGCCACCCCCGCCGGTGCGGCGGCCCTTGAGCGGCTGCGCAGCTGGCCGGGTGAGCGGCGGGTCGCGGTGGGCCTCTCCGGCGGGGTCGACAGCTCGCTCACGGCCGCATTGCTGGTGGAAGCCGGTTGGCAGGTGGAGGGTCTCACCCTCTGGCTGATGAGCGGCAAGGGGGCCTGCTGCGCCGAGGGGCTGGTGGATGCGGCCGGGATCTGCGAGCAGCTCGCCATTCCCCACCATGTGGTCGACTTCCGCGAGCACTTCCGCCATCAGATCGTCGACTTCCTGGTGGAGGGCTACGCCGCCGGCATCACCCCCCTGCCCTGCTCCCGCTGCAACCGGGAGGTGAAGTTCGGCCCGATGCTCGACTGGGCCCAGCGGGAGCGCGGTCTTCCCCGGGTGGCGACCGGCCACTACGCCCGGGTGCGGCACGACCAAGCCGGTGGCCGCCACCAGTTGCTGCGGGGCCTCGACAGCCAGAAGGACCAGAGCTATTTCCTCTACGACCTGCCCCAGGAGCTGCTGGGCAGGCTCGTCTTTCCCCTGGGCGAGCTCACCAAGGCCGCCACCCGGCTGGAGGCCCAGCGCCATGGCCTGCGCACCGCCAGCAAGCCCGAGAGCCAGGATCTCTGTCTGGCCGACCATCACGGTTCGATGAAGGCCTTTCTCGATGCCTACCTGCCGCCGCGCCAGGGGCAGATCGTGCTCAGTGATGGCACCGTGGTCGGTGAGCATGACGGCATCGAGCATTTCACCATCGGCCAGCGCAAGGGGCTGGGGATCGCCTGGAGTGAGCCCCTGCATGTGGTGCGCCTCGATGGGGCGATGAACCGGGTGGTGGTGGCGCCCCGCCGGGAGGCTGCCCGCTCCGCGTGTGTGGTGGGGGCGGTGAACTGGGTGTCAATCGCGCCGCCGCAGCAGCCCCTCGACGTGGAGGTGCAGGTGCGCTACCGCAGTGGGCCTGAGCCTGCCCGTCTGGTGCCGTTGCCGTCCACCGCAGCCGACGCGGCTGCAGGTCGCCCCTATCGCCTGCGCCTGGAGTTTGCCGAACCCCAGTTCTCGATCACCCCCGGCCAGGCGGCCGTGTTCTACGCCGGCGAGATGGTCTTGGGCGGTGGCTTGATTCAGCAGGCTTGAGGATCCCCGGGGGGCCTGCGCACGTTGGCCAAGGGCTGGGGTTCACCGATGATCCAGCTCACATGGTTGAGGGCTGCGCGAGCGTTTCGTGCATGCTCAAATATCAGCAACTCCCCTGGTGATTGCTGTGCTGGATGGTTGGCGATCCATCCTGCGTTCCCATGGGCTGACCCGCGGTGCTGCCCTGGTGGTGCTCACGGTGCTGCTGGGCTGGATGGTGTCGTCCACCCTGCCTGGCCTGGGGCATGCCTATCCGTTCTGGCCTTCGGCCGGAATCGCCGTGGCTCTGGTGATCGCCGATGGCCCGAGGCTGCTGCCCGCCGTTGCCGCAGGGTCTCTGCTGTTCAATCTCTCGCTGGAGAACAGCGCTCCCCTGCTGGCGGTTGTGCTGGCGGCTGGCTCCACCCTCCAGACCGCCGTCGCGGCCTCTCTCGGGCGACGGTTGGCGAGCTCGCGGCCGGCGCTGAGGGAAAGTCGCGAGATTCTTGCCTTCCTGCTGGCCATCGGCCCCCTGAGCTGTCTGATCGGGGCAGGAGTGAGTGTGGTGGTGGCCCACTGTTCCGGAGCTCTGATTCCTGCTGAACTGCCCCGAGCCGGTTTCACCTGGTGGGCTGGAGATGTGCTGGGTGTGGTGGTGATGACTCCTGCCACGTTGATGCTCTTGCCTGAAATCCAGGATCTATGGGAAGGCCGCCGAGTGAAGGTGCTGCTTCCTTCGCTGCCGCTGGTGCTGGCGATTCAGCTGGCCTATGCGCAGGCTGCCGTGTGGAATCGGGAAGCTGTGCGTCTGGGCCTCAGGTCCTTGGCGGTCGATGCGGCCCACCAGATCACCAGCGATCTCGATCGTCATGCCGAGGCCATCAACTCCATTCGTCGTTATGTGCTTGCGTCTGATGCAATCGATGCGAAGGAGTTCAAGGTATTCACTCGGGATGTGTTCACGCGTCTTCCTGGTTTGCAAGGATTGTCCTGGAATCCTGTGATCGCCGAATCCCAGCGAGAGCGCTTTGAACGGCAGCAGGCTGATGATCCATTGCTCGGGGAGTATCGCATTCGGGAGCGCGGACCCGATGGCTTCCTTCGCCCTGTTTCCCGGCGGCTTCGTTATGTGCCTGTGGCGTTGATTGAGCCCCTGGAGGCCAATCGTAACGCTGTGGGTTTTGATATTCTTTCCAACCCTGTCCGTGCCGATGCCATCCGCAAGGCTGAGGCATCCGGGCTGATGCGGGCGACCGAACCGATCTCGCTCATTCAGGAGCAGGGATCCCAGAACGGCGTTCTGGTGCTGGACCCCGTGAAATCAGCCTCCGGAGAGTTGCGGGGGTTCGCAGTTGGCGTGTATCGCCTGGGAGATCTGCTCACCTCCAGCTTTGCCGATGTCCATGCCGAGCGCTGGCAGGGAATGGAGCTGGTGCTGCGGCACCCTGGCCGTGCGGGCCCCGACGCCATCCTCGCCCGTTACGAAGACTCCGAGGGGGGTGAAGGCGGCCAGGGTGCCGCCGACCAGGCCTGGCGCATGGACGTGCCCATCGATTTCGGCGGTCAGCGCTGGTTGGTGTCCATGCTGCCTTCCCGGGATGCCTTGATCCGCAGGCAATCAAGCCTGCCCCAGCAGTTGTTGTTCGCCTGTCTGATCCTGGTGATCCTCAACCAGGCCTTTCTGCTGCTGATCACCGGTCGCGATCAGGTCGAGCGTCGTCAGGCCATGGTCGATCGCCATCTCGCCAGCCATGATCCACTCACGAATCTGCTGAATCGCCGGGCTTTCCTCGCGGCTCTCGAGTTTGCCAGAAGTGAAGCTGAGATGAAACTCGGGCAGCATGCGCTGCTTGCCTTTGATCTCGATCACTTCAAACCGATCAACGATGACGCGGGCCATGCCGCGGGTGATCGTGTGCTCAGCATGCTGGCCCATTGTTTGCTCACTCACGTCCGTCAGGACGACATCGTGGCCAGGTTGGGGGGGATGAATTTGCCATCATCCTGCGCCACTGCGACCCAGGGGAGTCGGTGGTGATCGCGGGGAAAGTGCTGTCTGCGATTGCGGCCCTTGAAATCGTTGAGGCTGGACGCACCTTCCGGGTGACGGCGAGTCTGGGTCTGCGTCCACTGCCCAGCACGGGTGTGCCGCTGCCGCCTGCGGCCCAGCTGCTTCGGGAGGCCGATCAGGCCAGCTATGCCGCCAAACGCCAGGGTGGGAATCAGCTGGTGATGGCTGCCTACCAGTAGGGGTCGCTGGCGAGTTCCACTGTCAGCGTGCCGCTTCGGCTTGGGGGCACGGTGGCGATGCAGGCACGCACGATCCTGCCGTTCACCTCGATTTCGCAGGCTCCGCAGCTGCCGCCCAGGCAGCCGGTGGGGATGGCCATGCCGGCATCCCGAGCGGCCTGCAGCCAGTCCTGGCCAGTCGAGCAGCGGGTGCTGCGGCCATGGGGCCAGTGGATCAGCACCTCACCCATGGCCCTTGCCGTCCTCGCGCAGCAACGGCTCCAGATTGACGTGCTGCTCGAACGCATCGGCCAGTCGATCGAGCAGGGCTTCCCGCTGGCGGCTGTGGTGGGGTGGGTGCTGATCGAGCGCGGCTAGTCCCCTGCGCTCCCGCAGCCGGTTGAGCCAGCTTCGGCGCCAGGGGCCGCTGTCGAATGCCGCATGCAGATAGGTGCCGGCCACATTGCCCCGCACCCAGCCCAGCTCGGGGTCGGCGCAGAGCGGCTGGCAGGGGCCCAGCGCGGTGGTGTTGCCGCGATGCAGTTCGAAGCCCTCGATCTCCAGCCCTTCAGCCGGCCAGCAGGTACGGCTGCGCCGCTGCCGCAGGGCCTTGTGGCCCCCGAACACCGTGCGCAAGGGCAACAGGCCCAGCCCGGCAGCCGAGCGCTGCTGTGCTGGTCGGCATGCCATCAGGCCATCCCGCCCATCCCCATCGCTCTCTCCACGCCCTTCGAGACCGTCGGGATCCTCCAGTTCCAGGCCCAGCAGCTGCAGTCCGCCGCAGATCCCGAACACATGGCCGCCTCCAGCGGCATGGCTCCGCAGGGCCGTGCCCAGGCCGCTGCGTCGAAGGGCGTCGAGGTCACGCAGCGTCTGCTTGCTGCCGGGCACCACCACCGCATCGGGCTGGCCCAGCTCCTCGCCCGGCGCCACCCAGCGCAGCTGCACCGTGGGTTCGGCCTCCAGGGGATCGAGATCGGAGAAGTTGCTGAGGGAGGGCAGTTTCAGCACGGCGATCTCCAGCTCGGCGCCGCGCTTGCGGCCACGGCGTTCCAGGAGATCCAGGGAATCCTCGGGGGGGAACAGCTCATCGAGCCAGGGCATCACCCCGATCACCGGAATGCCGGTGTTGGCCTCCAGCCAGCGGCGTCCTTCATCAAACAGTTCGCGGCGGCCGCGGAAGCGGTTGATCAGCAACCCGCGGATCAGTGGCCGCTCCACCGGCCGCAACAGCGCCAGGGTGCCCACCAGCTGGGCGAAGACGCCCCCCCGTTCAATGTCGGCCACCAGGATGCAGCGGGCCCGCAGGTATTGGGCCAGGCGCAGATTCGTGAGGTCGCGCGCCTGCAGATTCACCTCCACCGGGCTGCCGGCCCCCTCCAGCACCAGGCGCCCGCCGGGATGGCGCCGCTGCAGCTCGTTCAGCCCCTGGCGGATGGCGGCCCAGCCGGGCCGGAACCAGTCGCGGTAGTAGTGCTCTGCCCGGGCGCTGCCTGCTGACCGGCCTAGGTGGATGACCTCGCTGGTTGAGTCCCCCTGGGGTTTGAGCAGCACCGGGTTCATCGCGTGATGGGGCTCCAGGCCGGCAGCCCAGGCCTGCAGGGCCTGGGAGTAGGCCATTTCACCGCCGTCCTGGTCAACCCAGGCGTTGTTGCTCATGTTCTGCCCCTTGAAGGGCAGCGGCATTTCGCCGCGCCGGCGCAGCACCCGGCAGAGGGCGGCGGTCATCAGCGACTTGCCGGCACCGCTGCTGGTGCCCAGCACCATCAGCGGGGTCGGGCGTGAAGCCTGCGGTTGCGCCGTCACAGGCGTGGCCGGCTGCGGCGCAGCTGGTGCCGGATCCGCTCCGCCAACCCTGCCCGGGGGAGTTCCCCTGGCCAGGTCCCCAGCAGCTCCCGCCCCATCGGCGTCAAGCGCACCCGTTCGGTGAGGCCCTGGCCATCCACCTCCCGTCGCAGCACGCCCAGGCGGATCAGCCAGCTGAAATGGGCTTCGACCCGCTCCACCCCCATCCGCCCCCAGCAGAACTCAGAGGCCGAGGGCAAACGGCAGAACTCCCGGCTGCTGATGGGCTCGGCCTGCACCCGGGAGTAGAAGGCCCGACGAAACGGCAGGCAGCGCATGGCCTGGGCGGCCCGCGACCACGAGCGGCCGTCGTAGGGCGAGGGGCTGGAGACCGGCTGGTGTTCCATGAGATGCATTCTCCCTTGCCTGCCTTCCGGGATGCTCCTGCTTGCCTCGGCCTCGCCGGCCCGCCGTCGCCTGCTGCAGCAGGCCGCCATTCCCCACCGGGTGCAGGTGAGTGGGGTGGATGAGGAAGCGTTGGCCGATCCGGATCCACAGCGGCTGGTGGAGGTGCTCGCTGCGGCCAAGGCCTCGGCGGTGGCGGCCAGCCTGGTCGATGGCGCCTGGTTCGATCCGGCCCTGGCCGATCCATCACCGGAGCCCATCAGCGCCGTGCTCGGGTGTGACTCGGTGCTCGTGTTTCAGGGTGAGGTGCATGGCAAGCCCCGGGACGGGGCTGAGGCCGTGGAGCGCTGGCGGCGCCTCGCCGGCCACTGGGGGGAACTCCATACCGGTCACTGCCTGGTTCACCCCAGCCCAGGGCGCGCCTGCTGGCTGCAGCAGCAGCGCGCTGTGGTCACCACCCGGGTGCAGTTCGCCCCCCTGAGCCTGGCGGAAATCGAGGCCTACGTGGCCACCGGCGAACCGTTGCAGTGCGCCGGTGGCTTTGCCCTCGAGGGGCGCGGCGGGCTGGTGGTGGAGCGGATCGAGGGTTGCTTCAGCAACGTGATCGGCCTCAGCCTGCCGCTGCTGCGCCGCTGGTTCAGGGCTCCAGGAACAGCTGATCCATGATCACGCGCGTGTCGCGGCTCTGACGCAGCCCGCGGTGCTCGCGGGTGGCGACCAGGGTCATGTCGCGCCAGCGGAACACGCCGGTGTAGCCGTGGTCGAAGAAGGTCACGGGCCAGGTGCCGCTGGCGTCGCTCACCTCCAGGCGGCCGCTGCGGTTGCTGAAGTTGAAGCGGCGTCCATCGGACTGCACCACCACGTAGCGCATCAGGCCGCTGCCGTCACTGATGCGGCGCAGTCCGCAGCGGCCGTCGTAGAGCTCGCGGCCCCCCTGGGCCAGGCTGCAGATGCCGGTGAAGCGGGTCACGTCCCGATCGGGATTGCCGCTCGCCTGGCCTCCGGGCACGTTGGTGCTGAACAGATCACGGCTCATCTCGCGGCTCACCTGGCGCTTGGCGAAGCCGTCGCTCCAGCACAGGCCCATCGGCACGCTGCAGACGGCGCCATTGCTCAGGCGGAATTCCTTCGGCGTCGGTCGCCCGGAGAGTTCTCCCATCAGCTTGCGCTCGGCGCCGGGTCCGAAGTACTGGCGGGTGAGCCCCAGGGAGATTCCCTCCTGGTCGTAACAGATCTGGCTGGCACGGTCGCAGAGCACCCCACGGCTGGGGCTGCTCACGCTGTCGTACTGGGCCTGAACGGGAACAGCGCTGGCCAGCCCACCGGCCAGCAGGGCGGTGCTGGCCATGGCCACGGAAGCGTGCCAGGGACGCATCGGAGACATCGGTCGGAGGACGAAGAGTGTGTGGGGGTGCTGGCTGTCAGCACACCTGAAGGTTATGGATTCCGTCGCGATCAGGCATGACAGAGCCGCACGAATCGATGACCGGATCTTTCCTCGGATGTTCCCCAGGGAGGGCGTTCCCGCAGCCCGGTGGCGTGGCCTGAGCAGAGACGACAAAAAAGCCCCCATCGCCGGGATGGGGGCAGAGCGGGATTCAAGAGGGGGAACTCCAGTTCGGTCAGGGAATGACCGTTTGGAATCCGATCAGTCGAGGTCTGGCATGGCCAGGGTGGGCTCAGCCTGACGGTCGATACCCTTCTCGAAACCGGCAGCGGCGGCGCGGGCGCGGCCGGCGTGCCAGAGGTGACCCACCAGGAAGAAGAAGGCGAGCACGAACTGGGTCGCAGCCAGCCACTGGCGGATGTTCACGAAGTTCACCGAGTTGGGCTCGGTGATGATGCCGCCCACCGAGTTGATGGAGGCGTTGGGGGCGTGGGTCATGTATTCAGCCGCGCGGCGCACCTGCCAGGGCTGAATGTCGTTCTGGAGCTTGTCGAGGCTCAGGCCGTTGGGGCCGCGCAGGGGCTCCAGCCAGGGGCCACGGAAGTCCCAGAAGCGCATGGTTTCACCACCGAAGATGATCTCACCGGTGGGCGAGCGCATCAGGTACTTACCCAGACCGGTCGGACCCATGGCGGAGCCGATGTTGGCGCCGAGGCGCTGGTCACGCACCAGGAAGGTGAAGCTCTGGGCCTGGGAGGCTTCGGCGTTGGTGGGGCCGTAGAACTCCGAGGGGTAGGCGGTGTTGTTGAACCAGATGTAGGCCGAGGCGATGAAGCTCATGAAGCTCAGGGCGCC
>VGPU01000061.1 GCA_016882525.1 Cyanobacteria bacterium M_surface_10_m2_119
GGCCAGTGGGTGGGGGCGGAGCTGAGCGGCGAGAACCACCGCCAGCTCTGGGTGCCGGTGGGCTTTGCCCATGGCTTCCTCACCCTGAGCGACCACGCCGAGGTGCTGTACAAGGCCAGCGGTTTCTGGAGCAAGACCTGCGAGCGCTCCCTGCGCTGGAACGACCCGGAGGTGGGGATCGCCTGGCCGCTGGATTGCCTTGCCGGCGTGGCGCCGCTGTTGGCCGACAAGGACGCCGCCGCTCCCACCTTCGCTGAGGCGGTGGCGGCCGGGGAGGTGTTCGCATGAAAATCCTGCTCACCGGCGCCGCTGGCCAGCTGGGCCAGGCCCTGCGCCAGCAGGTGCCTGTCGGGGTGGAGCTCATCGCCACCAGCCGCAGCGGTGATCCCGCCACTGGCCTGTCGCCCCTGGATCTGGCCGATGCCGCCGCCTGCCGCGCGGCGGTGCTGGAGCACCGGCCCGACTGGGTGCTCAACGGCGGTGCCTACACGGCCGTTGATCGAGCCGAGAGCGAACCCGAGCTGGCTCTGGCGGTGAATGGCGGGGCGCCGCGGGCCTTTGCCGAGGCCCTGGCAGACACCGGCGGCCGCCTGCTGCAGGTGAGCACCGACTTTGTGTTCAACGGCCAGCAGGGCAGCCCCTACCGGCCTGAGCAGGCCCGCGATCCCCTCGGCGCCTATGGCCGCACCAAGGCCGCCGGCGAGGAAGCCGTGGAGCAGGTGCTGGGCGGCAGTGGCCGGGGCGTGATCCTGCGCACCAGCTGGGTGATCGGCCCGGTGGGCAAGAACTTCGCCCTCACCATGCTGCGGCTGCACCGCGAGCGCGGCGCCAGCGGCCAGGCCCTGGGGGTGGTGGAAGACCAGGTGGGCTGCCCCACCAGCACCGCCACCCTGGCGGCGGCCTGCTGGCGGGTGATCACGGCCCAGGTGCAGGAGCCGGTGCTGCACTGGTGCGATGCCGGCGCCGCCAGTTGGTTTGATGTGGCGGTGGCGGTGGGTGAGCTGGCCCAGGACCTGGGTTTGCTGCAGCAGCCGGCGCCCGTGAACCCGCTCACCACGGCCGAGTATCCGCTGCCGGCCCAGCGGCCCAGCTATTCCCTGCTGGACTGCTCCAGCAGCCGCCGGGCCCTCGGCCTGGCACCCACCCCTTGGCGCCAGGCCCTGCGCCAGCTCCTGGAGGCCCTGTGATCACCACCCCCATGCCCACCGCCACCCCGCCTGAGGTTTCCGCCCTGCTCGCCGGCCGCCGCAGCATCCTGGTGACCGGCGGCGCCGGCTTCATCGGCGGGGCCGTGGTGCGCCGCCTGCTCACAGACAGCGAGGCGCTGGTCTTCAACCTCGACAAGTGCGGCTACGCCAGCGATCTCACCAGCATTGAGCAGGTGCTGGCGGAGCTGGGTGATCGCGCCTCCACACCTGAGGGAGAGAGCCGCCACCAGCTGCTCCAGGTGGATCTCACCGACGCAGACGCCACGGCGGAGGCGGTGCGCCAGGCCGATCCGGATCTGGTGATGCACCTGGCGGCCGAGAGCCACGTGGATCGCTCGATCGAGGGCCCCGGCGCCTTCATCAGCAGCAACGTGAATGGCACGTTCCATCTGCTGCAAGCCGTGCGCAGCCATTGGGAAGCGCTGCCGGCTGAGCGCCAGGCGGCCTTCCGCTTCCACCACATCTCCACCGATGAGGTGTTCGGCTCCCTGGGGGCCACGGGCCGCTTCTCGGAAACCACCCCCTACGACCCGCGCAGCCCCTATTCGGCCAGCAAGGCGGCCAGCGACCACCTGGTGAATGCCTGGCACCACACCTACGGCCTGCCGGTGGTGCTCACCAACTGCTCCAACAACTACGGCCCCTGGCAGTTCCCCGAGAAGCTGATCCCGGTGGTGATCCTCAAGGCCGCCGCCGGCGAGGCGATCCCGCTCTATGGCGACGGCCAGAACGTGCGCGACTGGCTGTATGTGGAAGACCACGTGGATGCCCTGCTGCTGGCGGCAACCCAGGGGCAGCTGGGGTGCAGCTACTGCGTTGGGGGCCATGGGGAGCGCACCAACAAGCAGGTGGTGGAGGCGATCTGCGGCGCCCTCGACCAGCTGCTCCCCGCTGGTGCTCCCCACAGCCGGCTGATCACGCCGGTCAGCGACCGCCCCGGCCACGACCGGCGCTATGCGATCGATCCCACCCGGATCAGCACGGAGCTGGGCTGGCAGCCGCGCCACAGCTTCGAGGAGGGCCTGGCGGCCACGGTGCGCTGGACTCTGGAGCAGCAGGGTTGGTGCCAGCGGGTGCGGGAGCAGGGCGGCTACAGCGGGGGGCGGCTGGGGATGCTGACGGGAGCCGGGGCGAAGGCCTGAGGCGTCCTCAGTAGGCTGCCTGCACCGCTCCGGTAGCCGATCTCACCATGCTCAAGCTCCTGCTGGGTGACCCCAATGCCCGCAAGCTGAAGCGCTACCAGCCGATCGTCTCGGACGTGAACCTGCTGGAGGAGGAGATCACGCCGCTCTCGGATGACGAGCTGCGCGGCCTCACCGCCGAGTTCCGCCAGAAGCTGGCGAGCCTGCAGGAAGAGTGCCGCAGCCGGGGGCTGAGCCGCGAGGCCACCCTGGATCGGGAGCGCAAGCTGCTTGATGAGCTGCTGCCCCAGGCCTTCGCGGTGGTGCGTGAGGCCGGCAAGCGGGTGCTCGGCATGCGCCACTTTGATGTGCAGCTGATCGGCGGCATGGTGCTGCACGACGGCCAGATCGCCGAGATGAAGACCGGCGAGGGCAAGACCCTGGTGGCCACATTGCCCGCCTACCTGAACGCTCTCACCGGCCGTGGCGTGCATGTGGTGACGGTGAACGACTACCTGGCCCGCCGCGACGCGGAATGGATGGGCCAGATCCACCGCTTCCTTGGCCTCTCGGTGGGCCTGATTCAGCAGGACATGGATCCGGCCAGCCGCCGCGCCAACTACGCCTGCGACATCACCTATGCCACCAACTCTGAGCTGGGTTTTGATTACCTGCGCGACAACATGGCGACTGACATCGCCGAGGTGGTGCAGCGCGACTTCCACTACTGCGTGATCGATGAAGTCGACTCGATCCTGATCGACGAGGCTCGCACGCCATTGATCATCTCCGGCCAGGTGGAGCGACCCCAGGAGAAGTACCAGCGCGCCGCCGAGGTGGCTGCCGAACTGTTGCGGGCCGCGGAGATGGGCAAGGACGGCATCGACCCTGAAGGCGACTACGAGGTGGATGAGAAGCAGCGCAGCTGCACGCTCACCGATGAGGGCTATGCCAAGGCGGAACAGCTGCTGGGGGTGAGTGATCTGTTTGATCCGGCCGACCCCTGGGCGCACTACATCAACAACGCCCTCAAGGCCAAGGAGCTGTTCATCAAGGACGTGAACTACATCGTGCGCGGCGGCGATGCGGTGATTGTCGATGAGTTCACCGGCCGCGTGATGCCCGGCCGCCGCTGGAGCGACGGCCAGCACCAGGCGATCGAGGCCAAGGAGGGTCTGCCGATCCAGCCGGAAACCCAGACGCTCGCCTCGATCACCTACCAGAACTTCTTCCTGCTCTACCCGCGCTTGGCCGGCATGACCGGCACCGCCAAGACGGAAGAGGTGGAGTTCGAGAAGACCTACAAGCTGGAGGTCACCATCGTGCCCACCAACCGCATCCGGGCCCGCCAGGACTGGACCGATCAGGTGTACAAGACCGAGCCGGCCAAGTGGCGGGCGGTGGCGCTGGAAACCGCCGAGATTCACAAGAGCGGTCGTCCTGTGCTGGTGGGCACCACCAGCGTGGAGAAATCGGAGTTGCTGAGCGCCCTGCTGGCCGAGCAGCAGATTCCCCACAACCTGCTCAACGCCAAGCCCGAGAACGTGGAGCGGGAGGCGGAGATCGTGGCCCAGGCCGGTCGGGCCGGCGCCGTGACCATCGCCACCAACATGGCCGGCCGCGGCACTGACATCATTCTGGGTGGCAACAGCGATTACATGGCCCGTCTCAAGTTGCGGGAGGTGCTGCTGCCGCGGTTGGTGCGTCCCGAGGAGGGCCATCGGCCGCCGGTGCCCTTGCAGCGTTCCGCCCAGGCCAGTGGCTTCGGTGCCGGCGATGGGGCGGCCGCCGCCAAGGCTCCCAGTGAGGCCAGGGCCATCGGTGCTCTCTATCCCTGCGCCCTCAGCGATGCGACAGATGGGTTGCTCGCCGGCCTGGCCCACGATCTGGTGAAGGTCTGGGGGGATCGCCAGCTCACCGTTCTCGAGCTGGAGGATCGCATCGCCCAGGCAGCCGAGAAGGCGCCCACCGAGGATCCGTGCATTCAGCGGTTACGGGAGGCCATCGCCCGCGTGAAGGCGGAATACGAGCAGGTCACGAAGCTGGAGGAACAGCAGGTGCGCGAGGCAGGAGGCCTGCATGTGATCGGCACCGAGCGCCATGAATCCCGCCGGGTTGATAATCAGCTGCGGGGCCGTGCGGGCCGGCAGGGTGACCCCGGCTCCACCCGTTTCTTCCTCTCGCTGGAGGACAACCTCCTGCGCATCTTCGGCGGCGATCGGGTGGCCGGGCTGATGAATGCCTTCCGGGTGGAGGAAGACATGCCGATTGAATCGGGCATGCTCAACCGCTCCCTGGAGGGTGCCCAGAAAAAGGTTGAGACCTACTACTACGACATCCGTAAGCAGGTCTTTGAATACGATGAGGTCATGAATAATCAGCGCAAGGCGGTGTATGCCGAGCGCCGGAGGGTTTTGGAGGGTCGTGAGCTTAAGGCTCAGGTGATCGGCTATGGCGAGCGCACCATCGATGACATCGTCGAGGCCTATGTGAACCCTGAGCTCCCGCCCGAGGAATGGGACCTCGAGCGTCTCGTCACCAAGACCAAGGAGTTCGTCTACCTGCTTGAAGATCTCAGTCCGGAAGACGTGCGCGGATTGTCGATAGAGGAGCTGAAGGCGTTCCTTCAGGAGCAGATGCGCAACGCTTATGACATCAAGGAGGGTCAGATTGAGGCGGCGAACCCGGGCCTGATGCGCCAGGCCGAGCGTTTCTTCATCCTGCAGCAGATCGATACCCTCTGGCGGGAGCATCTCCAGGCGATGGACGCCTTGCGGGAATCGGTCGGCCTGCGGGGTTATGGACAGAAGGATCCGCTGATCGAATACAAAAATGAGGGCTATGACATGTTTTTGGAGATGATGACCCAGATGCGGCGCAACGTGATCTATTCCATGTTCATGTTCCAGCCGGCTCCGGCTCCCCAGGGGGCAACCGCCTGATCAGATGCCCTGCTGCTCTGGCCAGGTTCCTCAGCTGGTGGAGCCAGGATTGTCGCCGAGGAACTCCAGGATCTCCCGGTCCTTCAGGCTCTGGGCCACGCCTCGGCAGGGTTCCAGCAGGGGCCTGCCCGCGGCCAGTTCCCGCAGGCAGGCCTGGGCCCTGGCCAGTTCGCCCTCCAGGCTGTCGATGCGCTCCATCAGGTTGCGGATCACCCTGGCTTCCGTGTCCGGCAGGGCGGAGTGGGCCAGGGGATCGACGCGCACGCCGCTCTGGTGCACCACCCGTCCAGGAATTCCCACCACGGTGCAGTCTGGTTCCACATCCCGCAGGACCACGGAGCCGGCACCGATCCGGGTATTGGCGCCCACGGTGATGGCGCCCAGCACCTTGGCCCCGGCCCCCACCACCACGTTCTCTTCCAGGGTGGGATGGCGCTTGCCGTGGGCCTTGCCGGTGCCACCCAGGGTCACGCCCTGATAGAGGAGGCAGTTGTCGCCCACCACGGCCGTCTCGCCGATCACCACCCCCATGCCGTGGTCGATGAACACCCCATGGCCGATGCGGGCTCCCGGGTGGATCTCGATGCCCGTGACCAGCCGGCCCAGCTGGCTCAGCACCCGCGGCACCAGCGGCAGGCGCCATTGCCACAGCCGATGGCTGACGCGGTGCAGCACAAGGGCATGCAGTCCTGGATAGCAGAGCAGGATTTCCAGGGCCCCCCGGGCGGCGGGGTCGCGCTCCTGGATGATCGCCAGGTCGGCTCGGATTGCCTTCAGCATGCCCGCATCCTGCCGGAGCTCAGGAGGGTTTGACCGAGGGGCCCCCGTTCATGCATGATCTGTGGGTCGGTCGCAGAGGCCGACAGCGCTCCGGAACTGCGACATCGCTTCTCCTGGAACGTGACTGCGGATGTAGCTCAGTGGTAGAGCATCTCCTTGCCAAGGAGAGGGTCGAGAGTTCGAATCTCTTCATCCGCTTGTCTGAGACCGACCGCACTTTCATGTGCTGTGATCTCACTCCGCTCTCTGGGTTGCCCCTTGAAGGTTGCGCTCAGGCGGCCAGCAGACCGATCTCCTTGCGCAGCTGATCGATGGTGGCGTCGCCGAGATAGCTCTGGGCGCAGTGCACCACCGGCAGGCGCATCAGCTGGGCGCGGTTCTGGCGGAGGCTCTGCTCCACCAGCGGCAGGCTGGGCCGGTCGCAGAGCACGTGGCTGGAGGCCCGCAGCAGGGCCAGCAGTCGGCTGCCCGTGTCGGGGTTGGCCGTCATCACCAGCAGGTCGTTGCCGCGCAGGCTGTGCAGAATCACTTCCGCAGCACGCAGGATCCCCGGACTGATGCTCACCAGCCCCACGCAGCTGCCGGCCCGCAGTTCCTTGAGGAGGTCGAGTTCGTGGCGGAAGTCGTTGAGATCCACCGGCACGGCCCGTACCCCATGGCGCTTGGCGATCTCCTCCACGGGCTGCAGGAAGTAGCGGCTGGTCACCACCGTGCCGTTGTTGGAGCTCTCCAGCACCCCTTCCAGCTCCTCCATGGGCACCACCTGCACCGGCACCTCGAGGTTGGGGGTGAGTTCCTCGGCGATCAGGTGGGAGGCACCGATGTCTTCCCGCGGGGTGCTCACCAGCACCCGGGCGCCGCAGCGCAGCCGCCAGTCGATCTCCTGGGTGAGCAGATCCCGGGCCTGCTGCAGAGTGCAGCCCGCGTGGAGGAGCCCGTCGATGCTCTGGCGCACATCCCGCTCGATGTCGGGCAGAGCCCTGCCCCGGGGACCGGGCTGGGGTTTCACCTCCCTGGGTTTCTGCCGGTCGCGCACATAGATCCCTGAGCCCGCCATGGCTTCCACCACGCCGTCGTTCTCCAGCTGCCGGTACACCTTGCTGATGGTGTTGCGGTGCAGTCCCGTCTGCATGGCCAGCTGCCGGGTGCTCGGCAACCGGTGACCCGGCGGGTAGTGCCGGGCTGCAATCGCAAAGCAGATCTGGTTGTAGAGCTGGGTCGACGCCGGGATGTCGCTTTCCTGCTGGATGTGGAATCGCACGCCGGAGTGGGCCAGATGAGCTGCCGGCCACCATACGGAGCATCTCCGGCGGGGACAATCCCCTTGTTGGCATAAGCACGTGTGCCGGTTGCCGGCGGCCACAATTCCTGCAGCGCCTCTCCCGCCCGATGACAGCCCACTGGCACACCCTTGACGGACCGGATGGTCTTCCCCTGCGCTGCTGGTGGGCCCTGCCGACCGACCGGCCGCCCCGGGCGGCGGTGCTCGTGCTGCCGGAGGTCTTCGGCGTGAACGGCTGGGTGCGCAGTGTGGCTGACCGCCTGGCCGCGGAGGGTTTTGCGGCCCTGGCGTTGCCGATCTTCGCCCGTACGGCCCTGGATCTGGAGCTGGGCTACGACGAGGCCGGGCTGGTGGAGGGCCGCCGCCATCGCGATGCCGTGACGGTGGCGGGGTTCCTGGCGGATGTGGGCTGTGCCATTCGCTGGCTGCAGGCCCAGCCGGGTCTCGAGGGGAGGCCGGTGGGCTGCGTGGGCTTCTGCTTCGGCGGCCACCTGGCGATGCTCGCCGCCACCCTGCCCGAGGTGGCGGCCACCTGTGATGCCTATGGCGCCCGGGTCTCCTGTTTTCGCCCTGCCAGTGGCGCGGTGGAGAACGCCTCGGCCCTGACGCCGAGCCTGGAACCCACCCTGGCGGAGGTCCCCCGGATCCCTGGCCACCTCCTCTGCCTGGCGGGGGACGCTGATCCCCTGATGCCGCCCGAGGAGCTGGCGGCCATTGCCGCGGCACTCGAGGCCGCCAGCATGGCCCGCCCGGGTGGCCCCGAGCGCCGGTTGATGGTGCTCCCTGGAGCCGGCCACGGCTTCATGTGTGAGGCCCGGGCCGATTTCCAGCCCGAGGCCGCTGCCCAGGCCTGGGCAGCCATGCTCGCGCTCTTCCGGAGGGTGCTCTGAGTGCTGGGGCTCAGCCTTCGCCTGGGCCAGGGGCCGCGGCAGTGCCTGAAGCCTCAGGCTTGCTGCGGCTGCTCTTGGCAGCAGAGCCGGCGCCGCTGCTTCCCTTGCTGGCCAGCGCCGTCTTGCGGGGGCTGAGAAACATGATCATGTTGCGGCCTTCCCGCTTGGGGGGCTGCTGGATCTCCGCGGCTTCCTCGAGGTCCTTGGCCATGCGCATCAACAGCACCTCGGCCAGGGCCGTGTGCTGGATCTCCCGGCCACGGAAGATCACCGTGCACTTCACCTTGTCGCCGGCCTTGAGGAAGCGGGAGGCCTGACCGATCCGCACGTCGTAGTCGTGCTGATCAATCTTGTAGCGCATCTTCACCTCCTTGACTTCGGTTTGATGCGACTTCTTCTTCGCTTCTTTGGCCTTCTTTTCCTGTTCAAACTTGTATTTGCCGTAGTCCATGATCCGGCACACCGGCGGATCGGCCTTCTCGCTCACCAGCACCAGGTCGAGCTCCCGGTCCTGGGCCACTTCCAGGGCGGCCTCCCGCGTGATCACTCCGAGCTGGCTGCCGTCGGCGTCGACCACGCGCAGCTGGGGGTAGGCGATGCGCTCGTTGATGTTGGGCAGCTCCCGCACGGGAGCACGGCGGTCAAAACGAGGACGGGGAGGCATTCAGTTGGGCGAGGGGGGAGTGCGGTCTCTGGATGGGAAGGGGACCATCCTTCACCCTAGGACGCGCCCGATCTCCCGCAAGGCCTGGTCCAGCCGTTCCTCGGTGGTTGCTCCCTCCAGCCACACCGGCTGGTGCTGGCGGCGGAACCAGGTGCGCTGACGTTTGGCGAACTGGCGTGTGCGCTGGGCCGTGAGGTCGCGTGCCTTCGTCTCCGTGAGCGCGCCGCTCAGGACCTGGCGGGCCTCGCCGTAGCCGATCGTCTCCAGCAGGGGCAGGTCCGGGCCGTAGCGCGCGATCAGTTGCTCGGTTTCGCTCACCAGTCCGTCGCGGTAGAGCTGCTCGGTGCGTTGCGCGATGCGCTGCCTCAGGTTGGTTGGATCCAGTCCCAGCTCCAGCACCCGCCAGGGGGGTGGGCTGGCACCCTGCTGGCTGGCCAGGGGTTTGCCGCTGGCGTAGATCACCTCCAGGGCCCGCTGGGTGCGCACCGCGTCGGCCGGAGCGATGCGGCCGGCGGCCTCCGGGTCGGCCTGGCGCAGCAGCTGGTGGCAGAGCTGTTGGCCCAGGGCCGTGAACTGCTGACGCAGCAGGGGCTGGGGGGCGACGGCCGGCGGCCTCAGCCCGCGGGTGAGGGCCTGCAGGTAGAGGCCGCTGCCTCCGGCCAGCAGGGCCAGGGGGGCGGTGCTGCGCGGGCGCGCCAGTTCACAGGTGATCTGCGGACCGGCGATGGCCTGGAATTCCTGCAGGTTGAGCGGTTGATCGGGATCGCGCAGGTCGAGCAGTTCGTGGCGGGCCTGGGCGCGCTGGGTGGCCGTCGGCTTGGCGGTGCCCACGTCCATGCCGCGGTAGAGCTGGCGGGAGTCGACGTTGAGGACGGCCAGATCCAGGTGCTGGGCCAGAGCCACCGCCAGATCGCTCTTGCCGCTGGCCGTCGGCCCCAGCAGCACGATCACCCAGGCCTGGGCTGCCGGGGGCGCGGCTGCTGCCGGGGGAGTGGCCGGGGAGGGGGAGGGGGGCGGGCTCATTCACTCCACCCTGCCAGTCAGCCGTCGACCCAGGCCAGGCCTGGTCGTCGGTGGTAGATTGCCCCTCGGAAAAGGGATTGCAGACCTTTCTCCTCCATTTGCCCAGTCCTTGCCCGGGAGTTCGGTCCAGGGTTCCCTGGGGCATCGCCAGGCGGCTTCAACCTTCGCGCTGAGCCGCTGCGTGCCCTGACCTGTGTCTGATTTCCGGGGAGCCCCTCCCGCATGAGCGACGCCACCAGAGTTCAGGCCGCCTACGGAGCCGAACAGATCCAGGTGCTGGAAGGCCTGGAGCCGGTGCGCAAGCGGCCCGGGATGTACATCGGCTCCACCGGCCCCCGGGGACTGCACCATCTCGTCTACGAGGTGGTCGACAACTCGGTGGACGAGGCCCTGGCCGGCCACTGCGACCAGATCCTCGTGGTGCTCGACGCCGACGGGGCCTGCCAGGTCACCGACAACGGCCGTGGCATCCCCACCGACATCCACCCGCGCACCGGCAAGAGCGCCCTGGAGACGGTGCTCACCGTGCTCCACGCCGGCGGAAAGTTCGGCGCCGGCGGTTACAAGGTCTCCGGCGGCCTGCACGGGGTGGGCGTGTCGGTGGTGAACGCCCTCTCCGAGTGGGTGGAGGTGACGGTGCATCGCCAGGGGCAGGAGCACCGGCAGCGCTTTGAGCGCGGGGCTCCGATCGGCACCCTGGCATCGAAGCCAGCAGCTGATCCTGCGCACACCGGCACCAGCGTGCGCTTCAAGCCCGATCTGGAAATTTTCAGCGGCGGGATCGAATTCGATTACCAGACCCTGGCCGGTCGTTTGCGGGAACTCGCCTATCTCAATGGCGGGGTGCGCATCGTCTTCCGCGATGAACGACCTGCGGCCCGCAATGCCGATGGGGAGCCCCACGAGGAAACCTACTTCTACGAGGGCGGCATCAAGGAGTACGTCGCCTATATGAATGCGGAGAAAGATCCGCTCCATGCCGACATCATCTATGTGAACTCCGAGCGCGACGGCGTGCAGGTGGAAGCCGCCCTGCAGTGGTGCGTGGATGCCTACTCCGACAGCATTCTCGGTTTTGCCAACAACATCCGCACCGTGGATGGCGGCACCCACATCGAGGGTCTCAAGACGGTGCTCACCCGCACCCTCAACGCCTTTGCCAAGAAGCGCGGCAAGCGAAAGGAGGCTGACGCCAATCTGGCCG
The DNA here is from genome assembly GCA_016882525.1 of Cyanobacteria bacterium M_surface_10_m2_119. Lineage (GTDB taxonomy): Bacteria > Cyanobacteriota > Cyanobacteriia > PCC-6307 > Cyanobiaceae > NIES-981. Next base: position 11,115 of record VGPU01000061.1, read on the forward strand.
GTGAGAACATCCGCGAGGGTCTCACGGCCGTGTTGTCGGTGAAGGTGCCTGAGCCTGAGTTTGAAGGTCAGACCAAGACCAAGCTCGGTAACACCGAGGTGCGCGGCATCGTTGATTCGCTGGTGGGTGAAGCCCTCAGCGAGTTTCTCGAATTCAATCCCTCGGTGATTGATCTGATCCTCGAGAAGGCGATTCAGGCCTTCAATGCCGCCGAGGCCGCCCGTCGCGCCCGTGAATTGGTGCGCCGCAAGAGCGTGCTTGAGAGTTCCACCCTGCCGGGCAAGCTTGCCGATTGTTCGTCCCGGGATCCCGGCGAATCCGAGATCTACATCGTGGAGGGTGATTCTGCCGGTGGCTCCGCCAAGCAGGGGCGCGACCGGCGCTTTCAGGCCATTCTTCCCCTGCGGGGCAAGATCCTCAACATCGAAAAGACCGATGACGCCAAGATCTACAAGAACTCCGAGATCCAGGCTCTGATCACCGCCCTCGGTCTTGGCATCAAGGGTGAGGAGTTCGACGAGAAGAATCTGCGGTATCACCGTATCGTGATCATGACCGACGCCGATGTCGACGGCGCCCATATCCGCACCCTTCTGCTCACCTTCTTCTATCGTTATCAGAAGGCGTTGGTGGATGGCGGCTACATCTACATTGCCTGTCCGCCGCTATACAAAGTCGAGCGCGGCAAGAATCACACCTATTGCTACAACGAGGTTGATCTCAAGAAGACCCTCGAGGGATTTGGGGAAAAAGCCAATTACACAATTCAGCGCTTTAAGGGTCTGGGCGAAATGATGCCCCAGCAGCTCTGGGAGACCACCATGGATCCCTCCACCCGCATGATGAAGCGGGTGGAAATCGAAGACGCTGCTGAAGCTGACCGCATCTTCACCATTCTCATGGGTGACAAGGTGGCGCCTCGCAGGGAGTTCATCGAAACCCACAGTGCTGAGCTGGATCTCGCCCAGCTGGACATCTGATGCCCCTCTGGCGTTGGGCGGCCCTGCTGGGATTTGCCCTGGTGGCCCCCGCCGCGCTGCCGGCCGGGGGTGGGGAGCGCAGGCTGCCTGAGGTGCGGCGGCGGCAGAGCGCTGCCGATCCCCTGCTCTCACCAGGGGGACAGTTCCTGCGCTCCGCGCCCCGCCACCAGGCACCGGTGATCCGCGCTGCGGAACTGGGTATGCCCCTGCGGGTCCTGCGCCGTTGGCGCGCCCTCAGTGGTGAGGATTGGTTGCAGGTGGAACTGGCTGGTGCGGCAACCAGCCCCACGGCTCCCCGTCGAGGCTGGTTGCCGGGCTGAGCTCCGCTGCTCAGGCCGCCAGTGCTGACTCGATCGCGGCCTTCAGCTCAGCGCTGTCGGGTTCCACGCGGCTCTTGAAGCGGGCGATCACGCTGCCGTCCTTACCCACCAGGAACTTCTCGAAGTTCCAGGCCACGGGGCCGGCTGGTTCGCTCTGGGTGAGGCTGCTGTAGGGCTCCTCGGCCATGGTCACCTTGTCGAACAGGGGGAAGCTGGCGCCGTAGGTGCTGGAGCAGAACTGCTGGATTTCGGGCAGGCTTCCCGGTTCCTGGGCCCCGAAGTCGTTGCATGGGAAGCCGAGCACGCTGAAACCCTGGCTGCCGTAGGCCTCCTGGAGCGCCTGGAGGCCGGCGTACTGACGGGTGAAGCCGCAGCGGCTGGCCACGTTCACCACCAGCAGCACCTGGCCGCCCCAGTCGCCCAGGCGTTTGGGGTTGCCCTCGGCGTCACGCACCATCACCTCACTCACGTTCACGGCCATTTTGGATCAGCTGGAGATCGGCGGGACGCTAGCGGCACGGCCCAGGCGCTGGCCCATAAACTCGCTGGGCCGGGGCAGCGGGCTATGGGCGAAGCAAACGGCGTGCTGGTGCCGGATGTGGTGGCCAGGCAGCTCGAAACCCTGCTGGAGGCCGGCAACTACGACGGGGCCAAGTTGCTGCTCCAGCCGGTGCAGGAGGTCGACACGGCCGAGGCCATCGGCAGCCTTCCGCGCACACTCCAGGCCCTGGCCTTCCGGCTGCTGCCCAAGGACGAGGCCATCGTCGTCTACGAGTATCTGGATCCCGCGGTGCAGCAGACCCTGCTGGAGCGGCTGCGCTCCGGCGAGGTGCTGGAGCTGGTGGAGGAGATGTCCCCCGACGACCGGGTGCGCCTGTTCGATGAGCTGCCGGCGAAGGTGGTGCGTCGGCTGCTGGCGGAGCTGAGTCCGGCGGAGCGCCGCGTCACGGCCCAGCTGCTGGGCTACGAGGCCGAGACCGCCGGCCGGTTGATGACCACCGAGTTCATCGATCTCAAGGAGTTCCACAGCGCCGCCCAGGCCCTGGCGATCGTGCGCCGCCGTGCCCGCGACACCGAAACCATCTACGCCCTCTACGTCACCGACGGCTCGCGCCATCTCACCGGCATCCTGTCGTTGCGCGATCTGGTGATTGCCGACCCGGAGGAGCGCATCGGCGATGTGATGACGCGGGAGGTGATCAGCGTGAGCACCGACACCGACCAGGAGGAGGTGGCCCGGGCCATCCAGCGCTACGACTTCCTGGCGGTGCCGGTCGTCGATCGGGAGCAGCGGCTGGTGGGGATCGTCACCGTCGATGACGTGATCGACGTGATCGAGCAGGAGGCCACCCGGGACCTCTATGCCGCCGGTGCCGTGCAGGCCGGCGATGAAGACGACTACTTCCAGAGCAACCTGTTCACCGTCGCCCGCCGGCGGGTGGTGTGGCTGCTGGTGCTGCTTGTGGCCAACAGCGGCACGGCGGCGGTGATTGCGGCGATGGATGGGGTCTTGCAGCAGGTGGTGGTGCTGGCGGCTTTCATTCCGCTGCTGATCGGCACCGGCGGCAACGTCGGGGCCCAGAGCTCCACCGTGGTGATTCGCGGCCTCAGCACCCAGCGCATTCAGACCCTTGGCTCCTGGGCGGCGATCTGGCGCGAGGCGGTGGCCGGGGCCCTCCTCGGTCTGCTGATGATGCTGGTGGTGATTCCCTGGGCGGCCTACGTGAGTGGGGGCAACTGGCTGGTCGCCTGGGCCGCCGGTCTCAGCCTGGTGGGCATCACCACCCTGGCGGCCACGGCCGGTGCCGCCCTGCCCCTGCTGTTCGATCGTCTCAGGCTCGATCCAGCCCTGATGTCGGCCCCGTTCATCGCCACCGCCACCGACGTGGTGGGCGTGTTCATCTACCTGCAGATCGCCAGCTGGTTGCTGGGGCGCCTTGGCTGAGCCCCAGCCGGGGGCATTGCGGCAACAGGGATCCCGACCAATCCGCGGATTCTGAGAAGCCGTTCACACTTCTTCAGGGTAGGCTTTACATCACTTCACGGACAGGGTCGTGGTTGTCGCCGTTTCCCCCGTAGCCGCCGATGCAACAGCTCCGGTGAGCACCGATCTGGTGCGCAGCTACCTGCGGGACATCGGCCGGGTGCCCCTGCTCACCCACGAGCAGGAGATCACCCTGGGCCGGCAGGTGCAGGAGCTGGTGGCCCTCGAGGAGCTGGAGCAGGAGCTCACCC
>VGPU01000062.1 GCA_016882525.1 Cyanobacteria bacterium M_surface_10_m2_119
CAGCTTCGGCGTGGACATGAAAGGCGTCCACCGCGTCGGCAGCGACATCGGCCGCACGGTCTGCGCCGCCGCAGAGGAACTCACCACCGATCTGCTGGTGATCGCCTCCCAGGACCGGCGGCCCGTGGTCGCCAAGGCCCTGGTGGATCTCGATCGACTGCTGGGCAGCTCGGTGAGCGATTATATCCGGGTGCATGCGCCGGCACCGGTGCTGCTGGTGCGCGAACCGGAGAGCAACCGTCGTTGACGAAGGTCACCGGCGCTCGCATCAAAAAACCCCCGCGCCGGGCGGGGGTTGCAGAACTTCGTCTTTCAAGACCCCCGCGTGTTTCAAAGGAGTTGAAGTCCGGGGAGGCCCTGCTCCTCAGGTTGTCCAGGTAACGGTGCTCCTGCGCAGGGGGCAACCCCGTCGCGAACCGAAGAGTCAAACAGCCCCCAGGTCCATAGGCGGGAGCATGGGTTACGACGGGAGCCAACGAGCCCATCGGGGCCCGGGCAGCGATCAGCCGCCCTGACGGCTGCTGGTCTGGATGTAGAGCACCAGCAGGAACACGGTCGGAACCAGGACGAACATCAGGCTGGCGACAAAGCCGAGATCGTTGGTTTCCATGGCTGTGCTGAGGGTGCTGGGAGGGTATCACCGGCGGTCCGGCCGGAATCAGCCCTCTTCATCGGCCGTTGCCTCGGCAGCGCCTGCCGGACCCTGCTCGGGTTGGGCATCGGCGTCCTCCTCCGGGGTAGAGACCACCGGCCAGCTCGTGGGCCCAGGCGGCAGGGGGGTGGCCAGGGCCTGCTCGATCTGAGCAGTCTTATCCGCCAGGCCCACCTGGGGGCGGGTGATGACAACCAAGGACTGCTGCACGAGGGCCTGACAGGCAAGCCGCCAACCATCCGGCCGACGCCGCAACTTCTGATCCTCGACAGCCGTGCGCGGCGTGAGCGCCTGGGCAGCCGTGCCTTCGGGGATCTCCACAAAACACGTGATGCACTGCCCGCAGCCACCGCAATTGCCAAGGGTGCCCTTGAGGCCATAGAGCTGAATGCCCTCCCGGAGTGCCACCTCCCGCAGGTTCTCCCCCGGGTAGCACTCCACGTCTCGGCCTTCACGCACGAAGCGGATCACGGGCATGGCTGGGGCCGACAGGAAAAGTTGCGGTCATTCTGGGCTGCGCCGTTGCGCTCCGTTACCTGGCCCGCCGCTGGCGCCACCTCGCCCTTACGATCGCCCAACCCACCCCAGAACGTCTCCCCATGGGATTGCCCTGGTATCGGGTGCACACGGTCGTCATCAACGACCCGGGCCGCTTGCTCGCCGTGCACCTCATGCACACAGCGCTGGTGGCCGGCTGGGCCGGCTCCATGGCGCTCTACGAGCTTGCGATCTTCGATCCCTCCGACCCGGTGCTCAACCCCATGTGGCGCCAGGGCATGTTCGTGATGCCCTTCATGGCCCGCCTGGGCGTAACTGGCAGCTGGGGAGGCTGGAGCATCACCGGTGAAACCGGCGTCGATCCCGGCTTCTGGAGCTTCGAGGGTGTCGCCGCCGCCCACATCATCCTCAGCGGCCTGCTCTTCCTGGCCGCCATCTGGCACTGGACCTACTGGGACCTCGAGATCTGGCAGGACCCCCGCACCGGCGAACCGGCCCTCGACCTCCCCAAGATCTTCGGCATTCACCTGCTGCTTGCAGGCCTGGCCTGCTTCGGCTTCGGTGCCTTCCACCTCACCGGTGTCTTCGGCCCGGGCATGTGGGTGAGCGATGCCTACGGCCTTACCGGCCACCTGGAGCCTGTGCAACCGGCCTGGGGACCTGAGGGCTTCAACCCCTTCAATCCTGGCGGCATCGTGGCTCACCACATCGCTGCCGGCATTGTGGGCATCATCGCGGGCATCTTCCACATCACCACTCGCCCCCCGGAGCGCCTCTACAAGGCCCTCCGCATGGGCAACATCGAGACGGTGCTGGCTTCGGCGATCGCCGCTGTGTTTTTCGCAGCCTTCGTGGTGGCCGGCACCATGTGGTACGGCGCCGCAGCCACCCCTGTCGAACTCTTTGGCCCCACCCGCTACCAATGGGATCAGGGCTACTTCAAGACTGAAATCAATCGCCGGGTGCAGACCGCGCTCGACAACGGTGCCAGCAAGGAACAGGCCTACGGGTCCATCCCCGAAAAGCTCGCTTTCTACGACTACGTGGGCAACAGCCCTGCCAAGGGCGGCCTGTTCCGCGTGGGCCCGATGGTGAATGGCGACGGTCTTCCCACTGGCTGGGTCGGCCACATCGCCTTCACCGACAAGGATGGTCGTGATCTTGAGGTGCGCCGCCTGCCCAACTTCTTCGAGAACTTCCCCGTGGTGCTCGAGGACCAAGAGGGCATCGTTCGCGCCGACATTCCCTTCCGCCGCGCTGAAGCGAAGTACTCCTTCGAGCAGACCGGCGTGACCGCCACCGTTTACGGCGGCGCCCTCAACGGCCAGACCTTCACCGATCCGGCCGACGTAAAGCGCCTGGCACGCAAAGCCCAGCTTGGTGAAGCGTTCGAATTCGATCGCGAGACCTACCACTCCGATGGCACCTTCCGCAGCTCACCCCGCGGCTGGTTCACCTTCGGCCATGCCACCTTCGCCCTTCTCTTCTTCTTCGGCCACATCTGGCACGGTGCCCGCACCCTCTACCGGGATGTGTTCGCCGGTATCGACCCCGACCTGGGCGAACAGGTGGAATTCGGTCTCTTCCAGAAACTGGGCGACAAGTCGACCCGCCGCCTGCCGGAGGGTTACGTGCCCCCCGCCGGCACCACCCTCAGCTGACCAGGAGCCGAACCCATGGAGAGCTTTGCTTACATCCTGATCCTCACCCTGGCCATTGCCACCCTCTTCTTTGCGATCGCCTTCCGCGATCCTCCGAAGATCGGCAAGTGATTCCTTGAGCGCATCGCGCCCCACCCACCCCGGCTCCGCCGGGGTTTTTTGATGGGCGGTCGCTGTGCCGCGGCCCGTCAGGCTGCCTCGGCAGACGCTGGATTGAACAACAAAACGCTTCCTTGCGTTCTCAAGCCCTTCTCAAGCGGAGAACGCATGATTAAACTCTGCAAAGACCATCCGGACCTTCGGGGATGCAATGCCCCTCCTGCCAACACACCGATAGCCGGGTGCTCGAATCCCGTTCCGCCGATGGCGGCCGCAGTGTGCGGCGACGCAGGGAATGTTTGAATTGCGAAATCCGCTTTACCACCTACGAACGGGTGGAAACCGTGCCGATCACCGTGGTGAAGCGTCACGGATCCCGGGAGACCTTCAACCGGGCCAAGTTGCTGCATGGTCTCCTGCGGGCCTGTGAAAAAACCGGTCTGGAGCCGGCGCGCCTTGAAGCAGTCGTCGACGAGATCGAACTGCAGCTTCAGCAGCGCAGTGGCCGCGAGGTGCGCAGCAGCGAAATCGGTGAGCTCGTGCTCGAGCAGTTGAGCGGCATGAGCGAGGTGGCGTACGTGCGCTTCGCCTCGGTGTACCGCCAGTTCCAGAGCATCAGTGATTTCGTGGCCACTCTGGAAGGGCTGCACCGCCGGGCGACTCCGGCCAACGGCCATCCAGCCCTCGCGGTACTGCCCTGATCAGCGGGCTTGATAGGATTTCAGATTCGGTGGGGCCTGGCACAGGCGGGCAGCCCAACCGATCCCTTCGTCCTGCCATCGGCAGTCCGCCAGTTTTTCCATGACCGTGACCCCTTCCGACGTCAGCAGCACCGAGGTCGATCTGGATCTCGCCGCTGAGGCGGCCATCGACCTCGACATCCCGGAAGAGGTCCCCAGTGCAGATGACTCCAGCAGCCGCGGGGCCGGCCGCGGTGATCTTGACGGCGTGGGTTTCACCCTCGACGAGTTCGCTTCGCTGCTGAGCAAGTACGACTACAACTTCAAGCCGGGTGACGTCGTCAACGGCACTGTGTTTGCCCTGGAGTCGAAGGGCGCCATGATCGACATCGGCGCCAAGACGGCTGCCTTCATGCCCCTGCAGGAGGTGTCGATCAACCGGGTGGAGGGCCTCAGCGATGTGCTGCAGCCTGGCGAGATCCGGGAGTTCTTCATCATGAGCGAGGAGAACGAGGACGGCCAGCTCTCGCTCTCCATCCGCCGCATCGAATACCAGCGGGCCTGGGAGCGGGTGCGCCAGCTGCAGAAGGAAGACGCCACCATCTACAGCGAGGTGTTTGCCACCAACCGCGGCGGTGCCCTGGTGCGGGTTGAAGGTCTGCGCGGCTTCATTCCCGGCAGCCACATCAGCACCCGCAAAGCCAAAGAAGAGCTGGTGGCCGACTTCCTCCCCCTCAAGTTCCTGGAGGTGGATGAGGAGCGCAACCGCCTGGTGCTCAGCCATCGCCGCGCCCTGGTGGAGCGCAAGATGAATCGCCTTGAAGTCGGCGAGGTGGTGTTGGGCACGGTGCGCGGCATCAAGCCCTACGGGGCCTTCATCGACATCGGCGGGGTGAGCGGCCTGCTGCACATCTCCGAGATCAGCCACGAGCACATCGAGACACCGCACACGGTGCTCAATGTGAACGACCAGATGAAGGTGATGATCATCGACCTCGACGCCGAGCGTGGTCGGATCTCCCTCTCCACCAAAGCCCTCGAGCCCGAGCCGGGCGACATGCTCACCGACCCCCAGAAGGTGTTCGACAAGGCCGAGGAAATGGCTGCCCGTTACAAGCAGATGCTGCTGGAGCAGGCTGAAGACAACGAGCCGATGGGCGTCACCCTCGACTGATCCAGGGTTCCCGTGGCCCACTTGCTGCTACGGGGCGAGCCGATCGGCCCTTCCAGCCAACCGATCCAGGCGGTGCTGTTCGACAAGGACGGCACCCTCTCGGTCAGCGAGCCCATGCTCCATGCCCTGGCCCAGGCCAGGGTTTTTCATGCGCTTCGCCTGCTCCAGGAGCGTCACCCTGAGATGGCCCAGGAAGCGCTGGCTGATTGCGACGCTCTGCTGCACCGGGCCTACGGGCTGGGCGAAGACGGCGTGGATCCCGCTGGTACGACGGCCGTGGCCAGTCGCCAGCACAATCTGATCTCCACCGCCACGACCCTGGCCCAAGTTGGCCTGGGCTGGCCTGAAGCCCTCAGCCTTGCCGAAGCGGTGTTTGCGGCCACCGATGCCCTGCATGGCCTCGGCAGCGCCCACAAACCGGTGGCCACCGAAGGGCTGCACGATCTGGTGGAGCACCTGGCCGCGGCAGGCCTGCGCTGCGCGGTGATCAGCAACGACGAGGAGGCCGGCATCGAAGCCTTCCTCAGGAGCCAGGGCATTGACCAGCATTTCCAGGCCTGCTGGAGTGCCGAGCACACCCCCCGCAAACCCGACCCAGGGGCGGTTCATGCCCTCTGTCATGCACTGGGGGTGCCGCCGGACGCCTGTGCGCTGATCGGCGATGCCAACAGCGATCTGCGGATGGCCCGCGCCGCCGGGGTGCCGGTGGTGCTGGGATACACCGCAGCCTGGAGTCAGCCTCCACCCCTGGATCCAAGCTTTCCCCGGCTCCAGCACTGGCGCGAGCTCCGCCTGGCCCCCTGAAACGAATCCCGACCCGGGGAGTCGGCCAAAAGAGCCATCGTCGTTGGGCCAGGGATAGGGTGATGCCCTGTTCCGCCGCGCGATTCATGGGTAGCCGATACGTCTTCACCTCCGAGTCGGTGACCGAAGGCCATCCCGACAAAATCTGCGACCAGGTGAGCGACGCGGTCCTCGACGCCCTGCTCGCCCAGGACCCGGCCTCGCGGGTGGCCTGCGAAACCGTGGTGAACACGGGCCTTTGCCTGATCACCGGGGAGGTCACCACCACCGCCCGGGTCGACTTCAACACCCTGGTGCGCGGGGTGATCGAGCGGATCGGCTACAGCGATGCCCGCGCTGGCGGCTTCGATGCCAACAGCTGTGCCGTTCTCGTGGCCCTTGATCAGCAGTCGCCCGACATTGCCCAGGGGGTGAACGAGGCCGACGACCATGACGGCGATCCCCTCGACCTGATCGGCGCGGGCGACCAGGGAATCATGTTCGGCTACGCCTGTGATGAAACGCCCGAGCTGATGCCGCTGCCGATCAGCCTGGCCCACCGGCTGGCCCGACGCCTGGCGGAGGTGCGTCACGACGGCACCCTCGGCTATCTGCTGCCCGACGGCAAGACCCAGGTGAGCGTGGTCTATGAAGATGACCAGCCCGTGGCGATCGACACGATCCTGATCTCCACCCAGCACACCGCTGAGATCACCCTGCCGGACGGCGTCGCACTCAGCGAGGAGAAAGCGTTGCGGGAGCACATCGCCGCCGATCTCTGGCGCCACGTCGTGGAGCCCGCCACCAGCGATCTCCACCTCAAGCCCAGCAAGGACAGCACCCGCTTCCTGGTGAACCCCACCGGCAAGTTCGTGGTGGGCGGCCCCCAGGGCGATGCCGGCCTCACCGGCCGCAAGATCATCGTGGACACCTACGGCGGCTATGCCCGCCACGGCGGTGGCGCCTTCTCCGGCAAGGATCCCACCAAGGTGGACCGCTCCGCCGCCTACGCCGCCCGCTATGTGGCCAAGGCCCTGGTGGCCGCAGGCCTAGCCCGCAAAGCCGAGGTGCAGCTCAGCTATGCCATCGGCGTGGCCCGTCCCGTGAGCATCCTGGTGGAGAGCTTCGGCACCGGCGCCCTGGCCGATGCCGACCTCACGGGGCTGGTGCAGGAACACTTCGACCTGCGCCCCGGCGCCATCATCGAGACCTTCGGCCTGCGCCAGCTGCCCCAGCAACGCGGTGGCCGCTTCTATCAGGACGTGGCCGCCTACGGCCATTTCGGGCGTAGCGATCTCAACCTGCCCTGGGAGGACGTGACGGGGATCGCCGCCACCCTCCAGGAGGCCACCGCCAGCCGCGTTGCCGCCTGAACCCCTCGCCCTCGGCCTTGACCTGGGGAGCAGCGGGATCCGGCTGGCCCTGGCCGACCGCCAGGGCCAGAGGATCGCAGAGCTGGCCTGTCCCTACCCCCGCCCCTTCCGGGATCCAGAGGGCTGGAGAGAGGGCCTGATCCTCCTCACTGGCCAGCTGCCCGAGCACCAGCGCCGCCGGGTGGCTGCCATCGCCGTCGATGGCACCTCCGGCACTCTGCTGCTCTGCCGGCCCGATGGCACCCTCGCACCAGGCCAGCTGGGGGAGGCGCTGGCCTATTCGCAGGCTTGCCCCACCCAGAGCACCGCTGCCGCCGCCATTGCCGGGGGCGGACCTGCCAGCAGCGCCAGCGGCAGCCTGGCCCGAGCGCTGGAGTTGCTGGCAGCGGCCAAGGCCGCCGGCGAGGCCGGCCCCTGGCTGCTGCGCCACCAGGCCGACTGGCTGATGGGCTGGCTGCTGGGCTGCTGGCGGTGGGGCGAGGAAGGCAACAACCTCCGCCTGGGCTGGGATCTGCTGCGGGAGCAGTGGGGCGGCAGGATCGCTGTGCAGCCCTGGGCAGCGGCTCTGCCCGAGATCCGACCGAGCGGCAGCGTGCTCGGACCACTGGCTCCGGGGACCGCCGCTGCCCTGGGTCTGTCGCAGAGCTGCCAGGTGGTGGCCGGGAGCACCGACGCCAACGCCGGCGTACTGGCGGTGGATCCCGGGCCTGACGATGGAATCACCGTACTGGGAACCACCCTCGTGCTCAAGCAGTGGGCCCCGGAGCCGATTCACGGGCCTGGGGTGAGCAGCCACAGGCTGGCTGGGCGCTGGCTGGTGGGTGGCGCCGCCAATGCGGGAGCCGGAGTCTTGCGGCAGTTCTTCAACGAAAGGCAGCTGGCGGAGCTCAGCCGCCAGATCGATCCGGGACAGCCGAGTGGCCTGCATCTGCGGCCGTTGCCAGGGCGGGGCGAACGCTTCCCGATCGACGATCCCAACCTGGAACCGGTGCTGGGCCCAAGGCCCGTGAGCGATGCGCGCTTTCTGCAGGGGCTACTGGAGGGGCTGGCGCGCCATGAGGCGGCGGGCTGGGAGCGGCTGCAGGAGCTGGGGGCACCGAGGGTGCGACGGGTGATCAGCATCGGGGGCGGAGCCCGGAATCCCCAGTGGCGAGCGATTCGCCAGCGGTTGCTGGGGGTAGCCGTGCTCAACCGGCCGCAGCTGAGCGCTGCCCTGGGCATGGCCAGACTGGCGGCATCTTCCCTGCCTCCGCCATGAACAAGCTGCGCGACGGACTCGCCCTGATCCTGTTTGTGGTGCTGGTTGGTTACGTGAGCTTCAGCGCCATCCGCCTCGGCCTGCTGCTCTGGCAGCGCTTTGGCGCCGGCTGATGCCGCAGCAGGCGCCGCGCAGAAGCTGGGCAACAGCTGCAGAATCGCCCCAGCCCGCACCCCTGCCCCGATGGCCGCTGACCCCCTCACTTCCGCCGTGAGCGATCGGATCTGCAAGCACATGAATGAAGATCACGCCGAGGCGGTGCTGGCCTATGCCCGCCACTACGGCAGCGTGACCGCCCCGCAAACAGCGCGCATGCTGGCCGTCAACCCTGAGGCGATGGAGCTGGAGGTGGATGGGGCAGTTCTGCGGATTCCCTTCGACCACACCCTCAGCGACAGCGAAGACGCCCACCGCACCCTGGTGGCCATGTTGCGGGCGATGCCCCAGGGCTGATGCAGGCGAAGGCCGCCCATGCGGCAATCCTGAAGCCAGCAACAACACGGCCATGGCCAACAGGAGCGACAGAGGCAGCGGCACTGACGATGCCTCTGCAGCCGCCTCCCGGGCTTGGAGCTGGCTCAGCCAACCACTTGAGCCAGCCTGCCCCGTGCCCGAGTGCGGCCTGCGGGGGATGACGCCTCTGCCCTGGTGGGCGGCCGCACGTTATGAGGGGCCGGTACGCCTGCAGCTGCTGCAACTGCGCCAGCAGCCCAGGGCCAGTCGCCTGATCCCCCTGATCGGCGGGCTGGTGAGCCGGCTTCAGCGCATCAAGCCAGCGCCCCTGCTGGTGCCGATTCCAAGCTGGAAGCGGAAGGCAAACCCGCTGCCGCCCTTGCTGGCCCGGCAGCTCAGCCGCCAGTTGCGCTGGAGCTGCCATCCCACCCTGCTGCAACGGCGCCATGCGGTGCTTGGCCAGCACCACCTGAACCGGGAACTGCGCTGGCAGAACCAGCAAGGGGCCTTTCAGTGTGCCTGGCGTCCCCGGCACCCCAGCCTGCCCCGGGGCCAGAGAAGGGTGATGCTCCTCGATGACATCCTCACTACCGGCGCAACCGCCTGCGCTGCCGCAGCGGCCCTGGAGGCCATGGGCTGGCAGGTGCATGGCATCGCCTGCATCGGCCGCACCCCCGCGCAGCGCCCAGGGCCGGGGGCCCCGTGATCTAAGATCTTCAAGTCGCGTCAGCGACGGGCCGGGATAGCTCAGTTGGTAGAGCAGGCGACTGAAAATCGCCGTGTCCCCAGTTCAAATCTGGGTCCTGGCATTCTTGAATTTTGATCAGCATTCAACGCAAGGTTGTGTTGCAAACTGATCAATCCCATCATTGGCGCTTCTGAGCCGCTGCGGCTGGGGCCCTGAGCCCCTACGCTGCTTGAAAGGCCGGTGCTTCAGGCCATGACGCTGCCGCTTCGACGCTTCTTTCTGGGTGAAAACATCCAGTTGTTGCTCGATTGCGATGAGGCCTTCAGCGAGCACTGCCGCCGTGTTTCTTACGACGCCCATCCCAGCCAAGACCCCCTGCTGGTGAGCAAGGCCATGGGCCGGGCCCTCCTGGAAATCGCCGTGGCCTTCGCCGAGAGGGCCCACCCATCCCGTCCCAATCTCAGCCTCTTTGAGGCAGCCTGCGTTGTGTACGCCGTGGTCTGCGATCGAGACCAGAGCGAAGTGCAGGGCTTGGGCGGCCATTCCCTCACGCTCAAACGCCTTCTGGGCAGCCGAGGGGGCATGCCCATCGCCCAGACCGTGACACGGGTGCTCCAGAAACACGACCGGCAGATGGAGACCGAGCTGAACAAGGAGTGGCGCACCTTCATCCAGCGCTATTGCCGCATCCTCTGGAGCGAGAGCACCCCCCGCTCCACCCATGAGGAGCGGGAGACGGCCATTGCCAGCGTTCTGCAGCAGCTCTTCGAAGAACCGGGGGCTGACAGTGGCAGGATTGGCGCTCCCATTCCCCTCACCCCTGCGTCCAGCCCGCATGCGTGAACCTCCGCTCCACAGCGGTGAGCCCTTCTCCCGTCAGGTGTTCAACAACGCCGACAGTTTTGCCCAGGCCTTCGATGAGGCCTGGCAGGAGCACGAGCGGCTCCAGCCAGACCACGGGCTCTCCGCCGAGGCCAAAGTGCCCCTGATCATGGCCCAGTTAGACGATCACCCCTTCCAGCAACAGCAGCCGGAGAGGGCCGCGGAAGTGGCCGCTTTTCGCGTCCGACTGCTGGGGCTCTGATCGCCCCTTGTCTCCACCTCCCGTTGAGCCTTCCGATGGACACATCCCTGAGTCGGCTGGTCCGCCTGCTGTGCGGCGGATTCAGCAATCAGGCCCAGGCCTTTGAGAATCCCCCCCTGTACGCCCACATCCTGGTGAAGGTCAGGCCCCTGCCCCAGCTGGAGGCCGGATCCCTTCTGCTCGAGCAGAGCTATGCCATCAACCCCGCTGCGCCCTACCGCATTCGTGTCCTGCGCCCTGAGCAGCAGGGAGAGACGCTGATCATCCACAACCAGTCGCTGGTGGACGACCGACGCTTCTGGGGCGCCGTTGAAGATGAGAGCCTGCGACGGCAGATTCAGGCGGGCGATCTGCGGCCCCTGCCGGGATGCGCCTACGTGGTGCAGGAAAACGGCGACGGCTTCGTGGGGGAGGTGGAGCCGGGTTGCCGTTGCCTCGTGGAGCGCAAGGGGATGACGACCTATCTGGTGAGCCGCCTGGAGCTGGATGCGGCGGGGATGCGCACACTCGACCGGGGGCATGACCCCGAGTCGCATGAGCTCGTCTGGGGCTCGCTGGCGGGCGAATTCGAGTTCGAACGGGTGGCGGACTACAGCAGTGAGATTCCCGAGGAGTGGCTGCAGGCTCTCAGGCCGTGAAACGCTCGGAATAAGAATCGAGTTCCGGTTCCTCCACGAACTCGTAGGGGCCGTCCTCCGCTTCGCCATCCATTTCAGGCTCCAGGCTGCCCACTTCGTCGGTCAGCTCATCCATGAACGGCTGCTCGCCCTCCTCGAAGAAGGTCTCGTCGCCGTTCGGCTGCAGCGGCAGCACCGCTGGCCCCTGGCCGACTGACGCGGCGGAATGCCCTGCCAGACCGCTTAGCAGGGCCTCGAGCCGAGCGAGACGCTCTTCGGTATCCTCCATGCGCAACTCGGTGTCGACCGACTCAGCGGACAGGGCAGTGTTGCCCGTCTGCAGAAGCGGTTGCAGCTTCAGCTCCTGAATCGCCAGTCGCTCCTCCAGCTCGAGAAGGCGATAGGCCAGGGATTCGGAGAGCTCGGAGAGGCTCTGAATCTGGCTGGCGAGACGCATCAGGGATGGGCTGACCGTCGAGGAAGCCGGCAACGCCGCAGTCATGGCTGAAACGGCAGATGGGCGGATGTTATCGACGCCTGATCGCGGCGCCAGGGGGGGCAACTTGTAACGATTGTGAAAGCCTGGCCGTGGGATGGGAGTAGGCCCATAGGAACCGGCAACATTCAGTGCCTGTCACGGCCCTGGCCTGCCTGTCAGTGCCATCAGCAACTGCCGAGCGGCAACGCCCTGCCCGCAGCTGCCCTCCACCAGCAGCTACCTGCCACGGGCAGTGCCTGCCACCAGCCGCTCCGGCTCCCATCCACCGGCCCCTCCAGCCCATGACACTCGCCAACGCCGCCTATCTGGGCATTGAGCGTTACGCCAACAACCGCGTCAACGAGAACTGGACCACCGGTTCTTCCGAAGACAAGGTTGCGCTCATCCGCGCTGTGTATCAGCAGGTGCTTGGCAATCAGTAAGAAATGGCCAGCGAGCGTCTCGAAGGTCCTGAGTCGCTGTTCAAGCGCGGCTACTTGAGCGTGCGTAAGTTTGTGCGTCAGGTAGCCAAGAGTGGTCTCTAACGCAAGAAGTTCTTCGAGAGCACCAACCCCTACCGCTTCATCGAGCTCAACTTCAAGCATCTGCAGGCCGCGCTCCCCAGAACAAAGCCGAGATGCTTCACCACTTCACGATCCTGCAGGAGCAGGGTTCTGATGCGGAGATCGATTCCTATCTCGATAGCGCTGAGTATCAAGAGCGCTTCGGTGAAGAGGGCGTTCCCTACCTGATCGGTTGGAACTACACAGTGGGTCAGCAGGGCCTGCAGTTCTCCTACATGCTGCAGCTGGCCCGCGGTGCCGCTGCCTCTGTGAAGGGCGACATCACCAAGAACCAGTCGCGTCTTAACCCCTCGGCGCACGCTGAGCTGCCGCTGCCTGTGGTGAGCCCCAACGCCAAGGGCAATGTGTTCCGCAAGGTGTGCACCGACGGCGTGACCTGTCAGGGCGTGGGTGCCGACGAAGAGGGCCGAGCCTTCCGCGTGGAAATCACCGGTTTCAACAACTACCGCCTGCCCAAGCGCAGCAACCGGGTGCGCTTCATTCCCTACAACAAACTGCTAAAGTATCAGCAGCAGATTCACCGCGAAGGTGGCCGTATCGCCAGCATCACTCCCGTGAACTGAACACACCCCTCACCTTTCCTCTCCTCTGAACTACCCAACATGAAGGTTACCGCAGGCACCCGTGGCACCAGCTTCAGCAGCAGCCGTCAGGTGACATTCACCGTTACCGGAGTGAATAAAAACGACTTCTCGCGTACTGCCGAGATGGTGATAAATGTGCCCTTCACACGCATGAATGAAGCGATGCGCATGGTGCAGCGCATGGGCGGAAAGATCACCGGAGTGAGTGTGAATGGCGGCGACCTCGCCGCTGCCACTCCGGCTCCGGCCCGCAAGAAGGTCACCAGCAAGGCCAGCAAGGATTGAGCCCTGCCAGCGCCGATCCCCACTGGGGTTGCGTCGTGTCGCCCCTCCCCTTGGATCGCCACGACACCCTCAGAGAGCTTCTGCTCCCCAATGAACCACCAAGGCCCCGGTAGGGGCCTTTTTTGTGCCAGCCCTCCCCCGGGGCACGCCCGAGGGCACTCCGGCGGCACTGCAGAGCCGATGGAAGGCAGATCGATTGGCAGCACTTGCTTTTGTCCGGGTGACCATTTGTAAAACGGGCCTCAGCAATGCCCGCCAGGAGACAAGAATGATCCGAACCAAGTTGTCGCATACCTGGCTGCTGCGGACCCGCCGGTCCACCGCCTCTGGGTGACGGTCAACCTGGGACCTCACCACCCTCCCCGACCCCCGTCGAGAACAGGAGCTCTTCAATGTTTGACGCCTTCACCAAGGTGGTCGCCCAGGCTGATGCCCGTGGCGAATTCATCAACGCTGGCCAGATCGACGCCCTCGCGGCAATGGTCGCCGAAAGCAACAAGCGGATGGATGCTGTCAACCGCATCACCTCCAACGCGTCCAAGATCGTCACCAACGCAGCCCGCGACCTGTTTGAGGCCCAACCTGCCCTGACAGCCCCAGGCGGCAACGCTTACACCAGTCGCCGCATGGCTGCCTGCCTGCGCGACATGGAGATCATCCTCCGCTACATCACCTACTCCGTGTTCAACGGCGACGCCTCCGTG
>VGPU01000063.1 GCA_016882525.1 Cyanobacteria bacterium M_surface_10_m2_119
ATCTATCAACAGGGCGTGCTGCAGCTGGTGGAGCGCTTCGGGGTCAACCCCTGCGGCGACATTCCCGCCCCCACCGCCGCATCCCCGACTGCCCCCGGCACCACCGCCGCACCGCAAGCCGCCCCCACCACGGCCCCCGTCGCCGCGCCGGTGTCGGCACCGGCCGCCAGCCCACCCGCCAACCCCCAGCAGGCCCAGGCCTGTCAGGAATTCGCCGGCAGACTGCAGGCCGCCCAGGGCAACCCCCAGCAGGCCCGGCAGATCTACGCCATGGGCAGCCAGAAGCTCAGCGGCATGTTCGGCCCCAACCCGTGCCCCCAGGTCAGCGCTCCCTGAACTCAGCCCTGGCGCAGGCTCCTGCTGCTGGCCATCAGGGCCGTGAAGGCATCCACCTCCAGGGGTGGACTGAACCAATAGCCCTGGTAGGCGTCACAGCCGAGGGATTGCAGCACTTCCAGCTGACCAGGGGTTTCCAGACCTTCCGCCAGCACCTCCAGCCCAAGGCCACGCCCCATCGCCAGAGCGGTGCGGACGATCGTGGGCGCCGAGTCGCTGCCCACGAGGTGCTGAATGAAACTGCGGTCGATCTTGAGCTTGTGCAGCGGCAGGCGATTGAGGGCCGACAGGGAGGAATAGCCGGTGCCGAAATCATCCAGGGCCAGCAAGACCCCCAGATCCGCCAGGGCCTTCACCTGGGCGCTCACGCCTTGGGTCGGCAAGATGCAGCTCTCGGTGATCTCCAGCTCGAGCAGATCCCGGGGTAGCTGATAGCGCTCCAGCAGAACCCGCACCTGCTCCACCAGCGGCGGCACCGTGACCTCGAACTGGCGCGGCGAGAGATTCACCGCCAACCGAGGCGGTTGCAGATCAGCATCCAGCCAGAGACGCAGCTGCCTGCAGGCCTGCTGAAGCACCCACTCACCAAGGGGGTGGATCAGATTGGAGCGCTCGGCAAGGGCGATGAAGCGGGCAGGGGACACGGTTCCATGCTCCGGATCCTCCCAGCGCAGAAGGGCCTCGGCACCCAGCAGATCACCCTGCGCGGAACATTGGGGTTGGTACACCAGCCGCAGGTGGCCGTTCTCGAGGGCCTGACGCAGGCTGAGCTCCAGGGCCACCTGCCGGCGCAGGCTGGTGGTGTAAGTCGGGCGGTAGGCCAGGGCGGTGCCGGGCGCGACCAGCCGGGCCCGGCTGAGGGCCGTGGCCGCCGCCTCCAGCAACGCATCAGCGTGATGGCCGTGGAGGGGGGCCACGCTGTAACCGGCACTGAACCCCAGCGGCCAGGGCCCCACAACCTGGGCCTCCGGGATCAGGCGGGCCAGATGCGCCCGCAGGTCGCTCAGCGTCGCCTCCGCCTCCCGCTGCAGAGCAAGCCAACCATGGAGAGCCCCCGTGAGGCTGCGCACGAGCAGAAATTCATCGCTGCCCAACCTGGCCACCAGATCCTGCGGAGCGGAGAACTGCCTCAGCCCCTCGGCGACAGTCAGCAGCAGGGCATCGCCGGCCTGACGCCCGAAACTGAGATTGATCCGTCCGAAACCATCGAGATCCAACCAGAACAGCAGCTGCGGCCCCTGACCCGGCCGCTGCAGATGGGCCTCCATCCAGGCCAGCGCGGCCGCCCGGTTCGGCAGATGGGTGAGTTGATCTTCATAGGCCAGGGAACGCAGCCGATCCTCGTAGCGCCGGGCTTCACTCACATCGCGCGCGCACAGCAGCAGTCGCTGCCCTCCGTCCAGTTCCAGCCGACGCACACTCAGCCGGGCCAGCCATGGCTGATCGCCGTCGAGACGGCGTTGCCAGCACTCCCCCTCGGCATGGCCCTGCACCATGGCCTGATCCAACAGCCGGGGGAGGGTCTCTTCGGGCGGAGCCCCCCCCAGGCTGGCGCTCCGACACCAGGTCGATCAGGGCCAGCCCCAGCAGGGCCCCCACCTCAACCGCGCCAAACAGTCCGGCTGCCGCGGCGTTGGCCTCGAGCACCACCCCCGCCGGATCCAGCAGCAGCAGGCCGTCGAGGCTCTGCTCAAAAAGCACCTGATAGCGCTGGGAGAACTCCGCCACCCGGTCTTCACTGCGGCGCACCGATGTGACCAGGGCCTTCTGCAGGTCCTGGGCTGCCCTGCTGGCCTCGATACGGCGCTGGTCGGCAAGTTCCCTCAGCGCCAGGGTCCAGCGGGGCTCGGCGGTGGCCACCGCCCCCAGACGTCGGGCCTCGAGCTCCAGAATCAGCAACTCCCCCTTCGTGGGCAGCAGCTCCACCTCCATGCGAACAACGTCATCGGAGGCCATGGCCTGAAGGCGCTGCTCCAGCTGCTCCACCTGGGCAGGATTCATCAACCAGCGCTGGAGCGACTGGCCATAGAGCTGGGACTGGTCCTCTCCGAGCACAGCGGCAACCCGCTGGTTGGCCTCCAGGATCCGGCAACCGGGACCGGTGAGGAGGAGCAGGTCGCCGCTGAAATGCACCATCTGGCGCAGATGGGGGAGGGAATGAACCGCCTCCAGGAGTTCGTTGCGCAGACGCCTGATTTCCCGTTCCAGGCGCTGCCGCTCTTCAGGTGGCAGTGCGCTCATCGACAGGCCGGGCCGGGAGGAGGGTCGTGCAGTGCTCCGAGAACGAAGGCCTCCACGGCTGCACGATCCTGCAGGCCGAGGTGGCGGGCACCGGAAGGGGCCAGCATGCAGGGCACCCGGTCAAGGTGCTCACGCCACCAGTGGGTGATGCGCTCGAGCGCCTCGGCATCCAGGAAGCGGGCCGGATCGGCCTCGAGACCAGCCTGCTGCTCGCAGGGGTGCAGATCCTGTGGGCGGGCGATGTTCTGGCCGTCACGCCAGAAGCGGCGAAAAATGGCAGTGCGCAGAGCAGCGGCCTGCGCGGGCTGATCGATCTCCACCGCCGCCTGGAGCAGCAGGGCCTGGTGGGTGTTGACCCACACCGTCGGCAACTGAACGGCGACCTCCGGCGCTCGACGCCGCACGTCCTCAACCTCCTTCAGTAGGGTGTTGCGGTCCACGGGGAGATTCACGCCCGTGAACTCGGTGGGTAGATGGGGTTTGTGTTCCACGCCGACCCAATACACCCGATCAGCGACGGCCAGCAGATTCAGCCATTCATTGAGGGTGAAGCAATAGGGGCTATTGAAATCAGAAACCACAACCACCCGGCTGCTCCGCAGTTCCGGCAGCAGCTCGGGACCTGATTCAGCGCGGGAGGCAGTTAGGAACTGGGAATCCTGGAGGCAACCCCCGGGAGCAGAAGGAATCGCCGAGCGGGACACCGACCCGATGCACAATTGACTGACTCTAGTGACAGTGGTGCCACTGGCCCGCCCCTCCACCTACCTGTGTGCGTTTTTCACGCTGCTCAATGACCGCTTGAGCGAGACGCTGATCTTCCCGCTCCTGCCCTTCCTGCTGGCGGGCTTCACCAACGACGGCCGCACCCTGGGCCTGCTCACCGGCAGCTACGCCGTGGCCCAGTTCCTGGCCACGCCCCTGATCGGCGCCCTCAGCGATCGCTACGGCCGCCGGCCGGTGATCGCCGGCTGTGTGGCCGGCTCGGTGCTCGGACTGGGCCTGTTCGCCGCCACCATCGCCACCGACTGGCGCACCGTTCCCTGGGCCAGCGGCACGGCCATCCCCCTGGCGCTGCTGTTCGCCGGGCGGCTGCTGGATGGGGTGAGTGGGGGCACCGCCGCCACGGCCGCCGCCGTGCTCGCCGACAACTCGCCACCGGAGAAGCGAGCCAAGGCCTTCGGACTGATCGGCGTGGCCTTCGGCCTGGGCTTCATCCTCGGCCCCGCCCTCGGGGGCCTGCTCGGGCGCGTGAACGTGAACCTGCCGCTGCTGATCGCCGTGCTGATCGCCGTGGCCAACCTGCTGCTGGTGCTCACCCTGCTGCCGGAAACCCATCCTCTCGAGGCCCGCATCGCCCTGCCTCCGCGTCGGGAACTGCAGCCCTTCACCCAGCTGGCACGGGTGTTCGGCAACCCGCGGGTGCGCCGGCTGTGCGGAGCCTTCTTCCTGTTCTTCCTCGCCTTCAGCGGCTTCACCGGCGTGCTGGTGCTCTACTTCAAACAGGCCTTCAACTGGGGGCCGGGCCTGGCCGGGGCCGCCTTCCTGGTGGTGGGCGTAGTGGCCACGGTGGTGCAGGGGGGGCTGATCGGACCGCTGGTGAAACGCTTCGGCGAGTGGCGTCTGAGCCTGGCGGGGCTGGGCTTCGTGATCGCCGGCTGCGTGCTCGTGCCCCTGGCCCGCCCGGAGCAGGCGGCGGCTGTGGTGTTCCCGGCCCTGGCCAGCCTGGCCCTGGGCACCGGCCTGGTGACCCCCTGCCTGCGGGCCCTGGTGTCACGCCGCCTCGCCGATGCCGGCCAGGGGGCGGCCCTCGGCAGCCTGCAGGGCCTGCAGAGCCTGGGCAGCTTCGTGGGACCACCGCTGGCGGGCCTGGCCTACGAGACGATCGGTCGCACCAGCCCCTTCTGGCTGAACATGATCCTGCTGGTGGTGGTGATCGCGATGGTGGCCGGCGGCAGCCGCAGCATGGCCACAGCCCCCTGAATCACAGGGTTGACGGGCCAGGGAGAAAGCAGGCCGTCAAGCAAACCCGACACCGGAATCGCCCAGAAAGCGTTGCTACGGTCGAATGATGAGCCAAGCCACCCCACCGGTCTCCCCGGAGCTCTACATCAACCGAGAGCTCAGCTGGATCGACTTCAACTACCGGGTGCTGGCCCAGGCCCTCGACGAACACACTCCCCTGCTGGAGCAGGCCAAGTTCAGCGCCATCTTCAGCAACAACCTCGATGAGTTCTTCATGGTGAGGGTGGCCTCCCTGAAGAGCCAAATTGAAGCCGGAGTGGCCAAGCTGAGTGACGACGGACTCACGGCCCAGGAGCAGCTGGAGACCATCAATCAGAAATTGCGGCCCCTGCTGGATCTGCAGCAGCAGCACTATCGCCATTCCCTCAAGAATCAACTGGCGGAATATGGCGTTCACCTGATTGATTACGCCAATCTCAACACCCGCCAGCGCCGCTGGGTCGACGACACCTTCCGCACCGCGATCTTCCCGGTGCTCACCCCCCTGGCGGTGGATCCCTCCCACCCCTTCCCCTTCATCAGCAATCTCAGCCTGAACGTGGCCGCCCTGGTGCGCGACCCGGAAACGGGCCAGCAGCAGTTCGCCCGGGTGAAGGTGCCCCAGAAGATCCTCCCCCGCTTCGTGGAGGTGCCCGCCAACCTCAGCGGCAAGCGCCCCAAGCCGGTGTTCACCGCCGTGCCGCTGGAGCAGGTGGTGGCCTTCAACCTGGGCCTGCTCTTCCCGGGAATGACCGTGGAGGGGCATTACTTCTTCCGGGTCACCCGCGACGCCGACCTGGAACTGCGCGACCTGGAGGCCGACGACCTGATGGAGGCCCTGGAGGAGGGCCTGCGCAAGCGCCGACGGGGCGGGGAGGTGGTGCGCCTGGAGGTGGCCGATGAGATGCCCGAATCGGTGGTGCAGCTGCTGATGGAGGGCGTGGCGGTGGAGCCCGCCGACGTGTATCGGATCAACGGCCCCCTGGGGCTCGACGACCTGATGAGCCTGCTGGCGATTCCGCTCCCCCAGCTCAAGGACCAGAGCTTCAAGGGGCGCACGCCTCCGGCCCTGGTGCGCGCCCAGAGCAGCAAGCTGGAGGACGGCTCCCTGAAGGCTGAGGAATTCGAGAGCATCTTCCGGGTGCTGCGCCGCAGGGACGTGCTGCTCCAGCACCCCTACGACCTCTTCTCCACCTCGGTGGAGGAGTTCCTGAACCAGGCCGCCGACGATCCGTCGGTGCTGGCCATCAAGATGACCCTGTACCGCACCTCCAAGGACTCGCCGGTGGTGGCCGCCCTGATACGCGCCGCCGAAAACGGCAAGCAGGTGATGGCGCTGGTGGAACTGAAGGCCCGCTTCGACGAAGACAACAACATCCAGTGGGCGCGGCAACTGGAGAGTTCCGGCGTGCATGTGGTGTATGGCGTGCTGGGCCTGAAGACGCACACGAAGATCACCCTGGTGGTGCGGCGGGAGAAGAAGGAATTGAAGAGCTACGTGCACATCGGCACGGGCAACTACAACTCCAAGACCTCCAGCCTCTACACCGACCTGGGCCTGCTCACCTCCCGCGCCGAGTTCGGCGCCGACCTGGTGGAGCTGTTCAACTACCTCACCGGGTTTTCCAAACAGCAGAGTTTCCGCCGCCTGCTGGTGGCGCCGGTGACCCTGCGCCGCGGCATGGAGGATCTGATCCGCCGGGAGATCGACCATGCCCAGGCCGGCCGCGGCGGCCACATCCGCGCCAAGATGAATGCCTTGGTGGACCCCGCTATCATCGGCCTGCTCTACGAGGCCTCCCAGGCGGGCGTGCGCATCGAGCTGGTGATCCGGGGCATGTGCAGCCTGCAGCCAGGGGTTCCGGGGATCAGCGAGCAGATCAGCGTGGTGAGCGTGATCGGCCGCTTCCTGGAGCACTCCCGCCTGTTCTGGTTTGCCAATGGCGGCACCCCGGAGATCTTGCTGGGCAGCGCCGACTGGATGCCCCGCAATCTCGATCGCCGCGTGGAGGCCATCGCCCCGATCGAGGAGCCGGGGCTGCGCCAGCAGCTGGAGCAGCTGCTCGAGCTCTACCTCAACGACACCGGTGCCTGGCACATGGATGCCGACGGTCAGTTCCAGCAGCGCCAGCAGGAAGGGGAGCGGCACCTGGTGCAGGACACGCTGATGCAGCAGTGGCGAGGCGGGCTGCCGATCTAGAGCCGACGGCGCGACAGGGGGATAGCGGTGTCATTGCATCAACCATCACTTTTCCTGGTGTTGATCAACACGAAACGCAGAGGGTCGGCGAACGCGGCATGCGGAAAGTCTTCCAGATTGAACCCAGACAACCAGGGCTGCAGTGCTAAGTTCCTGCCAAATTCAGATTCGGAGGCTTGGGTGTGGGGACACCGGCGCAATCCGCTGAGGTTGTCAACTCCGTTGACACTCGCCAGCGCACCAAACTCATTCAGAATCGGCCAGCTGGGCGCTTCAGCGGCGATTCCATCGGCTGGTATCTGAGCACCATCGGCCGGGTGCCGTTACTCACCCCGGCTGAAGAGATCGAGCTGGCCCATCACGTGCAGGCCGGCAAGCGGCTGCTGGCCCAGCCGGAGGCCAGCCTCACTCCCCAGCAGCGGCGCCAGCTGCGCATGGCCCAGCGGGCCCGCGACCGGATGATGGCCGCCAACCTGCGGCTGGTGGTGAGTGTGGCCAAGAAGTACCAGAACCAGGGCCTCGAACTGCTCGATTTGGTGCAGGAAGGGGCGATCGGCCTGGAGCGGGCCGTCGACAAGTTCGACCCCGCCATGGGCTACAAGTTCTCCACCTACGCCTACTGGTGGATCCGCCAGGGCATGACGCGGGCGATCGACAACAGCGCCCGCACCATCCGGCTGCCGATTCACGTGAGCGAGAAGCTCTCGAAGATGCGGCGGGTGAGCCGGGAACTCTCCCACCGCCTCGGCCGCCAGCCCAACCGCCTGGAGCTGGCCCATGCCCTCGACATGGCTCCCACCGAGCTCGAGGAACTGATGTCCCAGAGTGCGCCCTGCGCCTCTCTGGATGCCCATGCCCGCGGCGATGAGGATCGCAGCACCCTCGGGGAACTGATCGCCGACCCAGCCAGCGGCGAGCACTTCGAGAGCATGGATCGCCACCTGCAGAAGGAGCACCTCGGCACCTGGCTCTCCCAGCTCAACGAGCGGGAGCAGACCATCCTCAAGCTGCGCTTCGGCCTGGAGGGCCACGAGCCCCTCACCCTGGCGGAGATCGGCCGGCTGATCAACGTCTCGCGGGAGCGGGTGCGCCAGCTGGAAGCCAAGGCCATCCTCAAGCTGCGCCTGCTCAGTAGCCTCCAGCAAGCCGCCTGAGCCGGGCCCCTGAACACCCCCATCGACTGGTCCCGGCAGGTGCTGGGGGTGGCTGCCGTAGCCGGTTGGCTCACCCTCCTGGCGCTGGGGGCCTTGGCGGTGCGGCGGCGCTGGGATGGCTCCGAGCACCCCGGCCAGCGGGAATGGAGCCGGAAACTGGTGCACATCGGCACCGGCGCCGTGGTGCTGCTGGCCTGGGCATTCGGCATCGATCGGCGCGTGGCGCTGCCGGCAGCCGCCACGATCACCGTGCTGGCTGCCCTCAACCATCGCCTGCGGCTGCTGCCCGCCGTGGAGGACGTGGGCCGGGCCAGCTACGGCACGGTGGCCTATGGCGCCTCCATCACCCTGCTGCTCTGGCAGTACTGGCCCCGGGATCCGGCCAGCATGGCCGCCGGGGTGCTGGTGATGGCCGTGGGCGACGGCCTGGCGGGCCTGCTCGGACCCCAGCGGCCCAGCCCGAGCTGGCAGGTGCTGGGCCAGCGCCGCTCCCTGCTGGGCACCAGCGTGATGGCCGGCGCCAGCCTGGCGGTGCTGGCCGCCCTCAACCTGGCGGTGCAGGCGGTGCCCTGGCCGGCCCTGGTGGCGATGGCTGCCGCCGCTACCGCCCTGGAACAGGTGGCCATCTATGGCCTTGACAATCTCACCGTGCCGGTGGCGGTGGCCTGGCTCTGGCACCAACTCAGCACCGGCGCCTGAGGGCCACCCCAGCCTCAGGCGTGCAGCAGGGTTTCGCAGCGCTGCTCCCAGTCGTGGGCGGTGCCCAGGCCGGCCACCAGCACCCGGTCGGCCGGCTCCTCCCGCAGGCGCAGCTGCCACTGGCGAATCAGATCCGCCCGCTCCATCCAGGCCTGAAGCATGGCCTGCTGGATCGCCTCAAGATCCCAGTGCCGCTGCTGGCCGATGCGCTGGCCCCAACCCAGGAGATCATCGAGCTGGAAGGGCCTGAATCCGGCAAAGGCAGGACCAACACCCTGAGAGGGCTGGCCCTGCTCCAGATAAAACAACTGGAGGGGATCCGAGAGTCCGCAGAACTGCAGCAGATAGGTCATGGGCGACCCCCCTGTGAACTGAATCAACCCTATGGAGAGCGGCCAAAACAGCTGTTCAAGAGGAACATTTTGTTGCCGAAAACAGGAGCTGCAGACACAATCTGCGGGCCTTCGCTGATTAGCACTCAAGCGATTCGAGTGCTAATCAATCACAATCAAACGGCGAGCGCAGCCCGCTGGCCGCTGGCGGCCACCGCGGCGGCCAGCTCCTCCAGCACGGCACTGGTGGTGGCCGTGTCGATGCAAGCATCGGTGACGCTCTGGCCGTAGGTGAGCTGGCTGAGGTCGGCGGGAATCTTCTGGTTGCCGGCCACCAGATGGCTCTCCAGCATCACCCCCATCACGTGGCGGGAGCCGCCGCGCACCTGCTCGGCCACCTGGGTCGCCACCTCCGCCTGACGGCGGTAGTCCTTGTTGGAGTTGCCATGGCTGCAATCCACCATCAGGCGACTGGGCAGGCCGGCGCGCTCCAGCTGGGAAGCCGCCTCCTCAATCGCCTCCGGGTGGTAATTGGTGCCGCGCTTGCCGCCGCGCAGCACCACGTGGCCATCGGGGTTGCCGGTGGTGGTGATGATCGAGGCGTAGCCCTGCCGGTTGATGCCCAGGAAGTGATGGGGGCGGGCGGCCGCCTCCACCGCATTGATGGCCGTGCCAATGCTGCCGTCGGTGCCGTTCTTGAAGCCGATCGGCATCGACAGGCCAGAGGCCATCTCCCGGTGGGTCTGGCTCTCGGTGGTGCGGGCGCCGATGGCGGTCCAGCTGATCAGGTCGGCGATGTACTGGGGCACCACCGGATCGAGCAGCTCGGTGGCCGCCGGCAGACCCATCTCGGCCACGTGCAGCAGCAGGGCCCGGGCCCGGCGCAGGCCGGTGTTGATGTCGTAGCTGCCATCGAGATGGGGGTCGTTGATCAGCCCTTTCCAGCCCACGGTGGTGCGCGGCTTCTCGAAGTAGACGCGCATCACCACCTCCAGCTCGGCGCAGTGGCGCTGGCGGGCTTCGGCGATGAAGGCGGCGTACTCCTCGGCCGCCGCCACGTCGTGCACCGAACACGGGCCCACGATCACCAGCAGGCGTGAGTCGCCCCCATGCAGGATCGCCTGGATGTGCTCGCGGGCCTGCTGCACGGTGGCCGCAGCCCGATCACCCAGGGGTAGCTCACCATGCAGGACCTCCGGTGGCACCAGGGGTCTGGTCTCCACCACATGGAGGTCGCTGGTGGTGGCGTGCATGGGATTCGGGCTGCCTGGGGGTGCCGTGCAAGAGGACACCAGCCTAAAGAGCGGTCCAACGGCAGCGGTTGCCACCACTGGGGCGCCCCACGGCCAAGAACAATGGGAGGAGATTGACCAGCGACAGCGATGGCCGCCAGCACCTTCCTCGCCGACTACCGCGCCGCCGCCGCCGAACGCGAGGCGCTGGGGGTGCCGGCCCTGCCCCTGAGCGCTGAGCAGACCAGCGCCCTCACCGAGCTGCTGGCCTCCCCGCCCGCCGGCGAGGAGGCCTTTCTGCTGGAACTGCTGAGCGAGCGCATCCCCCCCGGCGTGGATGAGGCGGCCTACGTGAAGGCCAGCTGGCTGCTGGCGGTGGCCAAGGGCGACAGCAGCTCCCCCCTGGTGACGCCGGTGGAGGCCGTGAATCTGCTGGCCACCATGATCGGCGGCTACAACGTGGGCGCCCTGATCGAGCTGCTCTCCAGCGCCGATCCGGCCATCGCCGAAGCCGCCGCCACCGGCCTCAGCCGCACCCTGCTGGTGTACGACGCCTACAACGACGTGCTGGAGCTGGCCACCAGCAACGCCTACGCCAAGCGCGTCGTCGACAGCTGGGCCGCCGCCGAATGGTTCACCGCCAAGCCCGAGCTGCCCGCTGAGATCACCGTGACGGTGTTCAAGGTGGAGGGGGAGACCAACACCGACGACCTCTCCCCCGCCACCCACGCCACCACCCGCCCCGACATCCCGCTGCACGCCACGGCGATGCTGGAAACCCGCATGCCCGGCGGCCTGGAGCTGATCGCCGAGCTGAAGACCAAGGGCCACCCCGTGGCCTACATGGGCGACGTGGTGGGCACCGGCAGCTCGCGCAAATCCGCGATCAACTC
This sequence comes from Cyanobacteria bacterium M_surface_10_m2_119, assembly GCA_016882525.1. Classification (GTDB taxonomy): domain Bacteria; phylum Cyanobacteriota; class Cyanobacteriia; order PCC-6307; family Cyanobiaceae; genus NIES-981. Next base: position 11,092 of record VGPU01000063.1, read on the forward strand.
CGTGCTCTGGCACACCGGCACCGACATCCCCCACGTGCCCAACAAGCGCAGCGGCGGCGTGATCCTGGGCGGCAAGATCGCGCCGATCTTCTTCAACACCGCCGAAGACTCCGGCGCCCTGCCGATCGAGTGCGACGTCACCGCCCTCAACAGCGGGGATGTGATCACGATCCGCCCCTACGCCGGCACGATCGAGCGCGCCGCCGGCGAAGCGAACGCCGGTGAGATCGTGACCCGCTTCGAGCTCAAGCCCAGCACCATCACCGATGAGGTGCGCGCCGGCGGCCGCATCCCCCTGCTGATCGGCCGCTCGCTGACGGACAAGGTGCGCGCCCAGCTGGGGCTACCCGCCAGCGAGCTGTTCATCCGCCCGGTGGCTCCGGCCGACACCGGCAAGGGCTACACCCTGGCCCAGAAGATGGTGGGCAAGGCCTGCGGCCTGGCAGGCGTGCGCCCCGGCACCAGCTGCGAGCCGCTGATGACCACCGTGGGCAGCCAGGACACCACCGGGCCGATGACCCGCGATGAGATGAAGGAGCTGGCCTGCCTCGGCTTCAGCGCCGATCTGGTGATGCAGAGCTTCTGCCACACCGCCGCCTATCCCAAGCCGGTGGACCTCAAGACCCACGCCGAGCTGCCCGATTTCATGGCGTCGCGCGGCGGCGTGGCCCTGCGCCCCGGCGACGGCATCATCCACAGCTGGCTGAACCGGATGCTCCTGCCCGACACCGTGGGCACCGGCGGCGACAGCCACACCCGCTTCCCCCTGGGCATCTCCTTCCCGGCCGGCTCGGGCCTGGTGGCCTTCGCCGCCGCCATCGGCGCCATGCC
>VGPU01000064.1 GCA_016882525.1 Cyanobacteria bacterium M_surface_10_m2_119
CACGATCTACGGCTCGGTGCCCGGCCGGGTGGTGAGCATCGCCGCCTCCACCGTGCAGGACCCGGACGACCGGCAGTACTACTACAAGGCGCGGGTGCAGCTGGATCGCCAGTTCGTGGACGTGGCGAACCGCAAGTACCCGATCCAGGTGGGCATGCCCCTGGTGGCCGACATCAAGGGTCCCCAGCGCAGCGTGCTGCGCTACATCTTCCAGCCCTTCACCCGCACCCTCGATTCCGCGTTCCGCGAATCCCGCTGAAACTCTCACCCATTTCTCAGAAAGCCCAGATCCCCTGCGGCAGAGGGGATCTGGGCTTTTTTCATGGCCTCTCCGTGCCGGCCTAGCCCCCCCCTGCCCACGAACTGCTGCAGGCCGGTGGGAAACCCGGGTGCTCTGCATACCTTGGACAAAGAGAAGCCCTGTCCGCAGGGCTGATAGCCCTTCGCGTGTGTCCCGTGGCTGACGAACTGAACCTGGTTTCCCCCTCGGCCGAGGAGCTCACCAGCAGCAGCACTGAAACCCAACAGGGAGCCATCGACAGCGAGCGGGAAAAAATTGCAGCTACTCCTGGGGAAGGCTCAGATCACGATCCCAATGCCACGGTCGACAATTCTGGTGGTTTCCAGGATGTGGGTGCTGGTACAGACAACACCCGCACGCTGACCTACGACCCCAACTCCATCGGCGCGGTCGGGGCCACCACTCCTATCCCGGGCAGCAATCCAAGCGACCCCTCGGTGGATGAGGCCGGCGGCAGCGGTGATTTGGTGCTCCCCCCCGATGAGCCGGTCTTTACCGCTGAGGCCACCGTGCCCCAGTTGCCCGTGCTGCAGGGCGATCCGGTGCTTGATCAGTCACCCCAAGGTGCGCAGATTGATGAGCCGGCCCCTGAACCGGAACCAGCGCCTGAACCGGAACCAGCGCCTGAACCGGAACCAACGCCTGAACCGGAACCGACCCCTATCCCTGAGCCGGCACCCGAACCCGAGCCGGAACCCGAACCCGAGCCGGAACCCAATCCCAGCTTCACCGTTGAAAAGAGCGTCAACGGTGTGTTTGCTGTTGATCCTGAAACTGGGGAGTTGATTCCTCTTGACCAAGACAGTGTCACTGCAGCTGGGCAGGTTGTTGGTTATCTGATTACGGTTGTGAATACTGGTGATCAGGCCCTGACTGGGGTTGTCGTTAGCGATCCGCTGGCCAATTTTGGGGCGATCACGCTGATTGAGGGTGATTTGGATGGTGACAATGTGCTTGATGTGGGTGAAAGCTGGGTTTATCAGGCTTTTCATCAGTTTAGCCAGCAAGAGATTGATGCTGGCGGCAACTTAGACGTCACAGGAGATGGCATCTTCGATCAGTATCTGAATACCGCTACTGTTGATACTGATCAGACGGAACCCGTTGAGGATAGTGTCCCTATTGTGATTCTGCAGACCCCTGGTCTGAGCATCACGAAGGTTGCTGATGTTGAGGGAGTGGATGCGGCCGGTGATGTGATCACCTACACGCTTGTGGTGAGCAACACGGGTAACCAGACGCTGACCAATGTTGTGGTGAGCGACCCTCTGACGGGATTCAGCACAACGATTGCGAGCTTGGGAGTAGGAGCGAGCGAGTCATTTGAGACGACGTACACGGTGTTGCAGTCGGATATCGACAGCAATGGCGGAGGCGATGGCGACATCGATAACACGGCGACAGCCGATTCGGATCAGACTGACGAAGTCCAAGACGGAACTGAGACACTAGTTATTCTAAAACCAGGCATTATTGTCGGGCAGAACGTATCTGACACACCCACTCAGACCGTAGATCACGCTGTCAACAATACTCCAAGCGCCCCTGATGGTGCTATTGATGGCACGCCTGGCGCTGATGTCTTAATTGGTGATGTAGGCGGTTTCGAGACAACCGTTGTTCCTGGTGCCAAATACAATATCATTGTCATCGCCGATACTTCTACTAGCATGCAATATGACGCTCTAACGGGCGACTCGACTATTACTACAATTAGCCGATTGGCCCTGCTCAAGTCCTCTTTGGACAACCTGGTTAAGCAGTTAGACGATCATCATCTTACTGGAGGTAAGATCAATTTCTCTCTTGTTGAGTTCGCGACTAATATTAAGGCTGTAGACTTGAATGGAAGCGCTCCTGGCCCCCCCCTCGTCTATTGTTGATCTCACCTCTTCGAATAGTGCTGAAATCCTTAGTGAGATCGACTCTTTCTCGGCGAGTGGTGGCACCAACTATGAAGCGGCCTTTTTGCAGGCTGCTAGCGATATATCCTCGCTGCAGAGCACTTATTCCTCTGCTGAAGGCTACCAAACTATTACTTATTTTCTCACCGACGGTGATCCAACTTACCGCCTAGATGGTGACGGGAATCCTGTGAATGATCGCAGTGGATCTAGTACTTCACCCGCGGAGCTTCGAGAAGCTATTCAGGCCTTCGAGCAAGTGAGCTCGAAGTCAGTTGTGTATGGTATTGGAATTGGTACATCTACAAATGTAGACTACCTTCAGTTTTTTGACAATACTTCTAATCCCGTTTTCAAGACTGTTAGTGTGCCCAATGCCTTTTCATCTGGCAGTACTAATGTTACAGGTCCAGCGGCAGCGCCCGATATTGTCACGTCTGGCGATCAGCTTGATGCTATTCTGCAAGGCGGCAGTACAACCGTTACGGTTAATCCGGTCGGTGATGATGTGATCAATGGTGGAAGTGGTGACGATGCAATCCTTGGCGATAGTATTTTCTCTGGTTCAATTGATAAGGGCTGGGCTGCCTATGTTGCTGCCAATCCTGCTCTCACGACTGATGTTGCCAAGGCTGAAGATATCTACGCTAACCTCACCTCGAATAATCCCACTTATGCGGCCGAGGGGTCTGTAGGCGGCAACGACATTATTGATGGTGGCGCAGGCAATGATGTGATCTTTGGGCAAGGCGGAAATGATCGAATCACGGGCGGGCTTGGTGCAGATCGGATTTCAGGCGGAACTGGTGCTGATCGCTTTGTCTATTCGCAGGGCGACGGTAACGGTGTTGACACGATTACTGATTTTGCCGGTGGTTCTGACAAAATCGTATTCCTCAATGCCACCAATGTCGTCCAAGCTGTTTCTGGCTCTCAGGTGACATTCACGGTTACATGGATTGATCTGTCGACTGAGTCCATCACGATTAACTTTGTAAGTTCGGCCGTCGCAAGTGCGGTCTCTCCGTCTGATCTCTTGCTTGAAGTAGCCCCGGTGGCTCTAGACCTGAACCGTGACGGGGAGGTTGCCTATTTGCCGGCATTGAGTGATTCAGTCCCTTATTTTGTTTCCTTGGGCGGCGTCCCGTTCCTCGCGTGGACTTTCCCTGATGACGGCATTCTCGTCTACGACTACAACGCAGACGGTCTGGTAACAGAGGCGAGGGAGGTGGTGCTCACCATGTGGGGCAGTGATCCTGCTGTTTCAACAGATCTGCAGGCCCTGGCTGCCTACTTTGACGGTGACTTTGCTGGTTTCAAGGATGGTATTCTTGATGCGTCGGATCTGAGCTGGGCCTCTTTTGGTGTTTGGCAAGACGTTAATCTCGACGGTGTTTCAAATGAGGGTGAGTTCGTCACTCTCTCGGCTCTCGGCATTGAAAGTCTTTCTCTGTCTTACTCCGCAGATAGTGTTTACTACATAGCGGCTGAGGATGATGCCTTTGTCTACGGCCAAATGGTCGTGGGCTACGCCGATGGCTCGATTGGCTTGGCAGAGGATGTTGCCTTTGCAACGGCTCTCCCCCAACAGTCCATCACACAGCCTGAATCTGTCATCAGCGAATCTCCTTCGGACAATCCGCAGGCTCCGCTAGCGGATGTAACGATCCCAAGTGCTGATGCGGTTGACTTGGAGCTGGCCAGCGTGGCCGATCTCGTGGAGCAGTACGTGGCGGAGAACGCTTTCTCCGACGAGGTGATCGCCGAGTACCACCAGGAACTCGCGCTCACCGAAACACCCGCAGCGGCCGACCCTGCCGCCGATCCGGCGGCCATGGAGCCCACCGCTGACGCGATCGCCGCCCTTGATGAGGCCGAGGCCCTTGTGCCCGCAGAGGGTGCCAATGGCATCGACACCGCCTCGGATGTGGTCGACGACGTCTACTCCATGTGAGCCATGAGCGACGCAGCTCCCCTGGATGTGGTTGGTGAGGGGATCGCCAACCTGATTGAGGCCTTCTTCACGGCCGTGCGTGCCTCTCCTGATCTTCAGGATCAGGAGGGCCGCTCGGCGGAGTTGGTCTATGAACTCGATCAGGTGGTGAGCACCTACCTCGATGAGCAGGGCCTCTCGGCCGATGCCTATCAGCTCATTCAGCAGGATGTGCTCAACACCATCGCCCACGATCTCATCAATCAGCAAGACGCTCTCGATGATTGCGACGTGAGCTTTGACGCCGACGGCAATGCCGACCCCTCCGCCGTGGTGGCGGCCATCGATCACCACTTCGATCAGCTGTTCATCGACGATTCCTTCAGTGAGCCGCTTGATCCCGGTTACGGCTGAACGCCGCCCCCAGCCCTACCCTTCCCCACAGATCCTGATGCCCTTGTAGCCCTGCTGCAAGGGTTTTCTGTGGCTAGCGCCGCCCACCAGCCCGTGCCCGCTTCCACCCGTCTCCTGCTGGTTGATCCCGATCCCCGCTCCGCTCGCCTGATTGCCCAGCACCTGCAGGCCCAGGGGTATGCGGTGTCCACCGCGGCCAGCACCGAAGAGGCGTTCACCCAGCTCAACGACGGCGCTCCCCAGCTCGCCCTCCTGGCTGAAGCCCTTCCAGCTGAGCAGGCCCTCAGTTTCTGCAAGCACCTGCGCACGGCTGCCCAGGTGTTGCCCCTGCTGCTGCTGTCGCCCACCGATCACTTCAGTGCCCGCGTCGCCGCTCTTGAGGCCGGTGCCGACGACGTGCTCTCCCACCCCTATGCCCTCGAGGAGCTCTACGCCCGCCTCCTAGCCCTGCTCCGCCGCAGTCGCATGGGCGCCCACCACACCGATGGCGCCGAACTGCGCTATCGCGACTTGGTGGTGAACACCGACAGCCGACAGGTGTGGCGCGCCGGCATGCCGATCAAACTCACCGTGAAGGAGTACGACCTCCTCCTGCACCTGCTCCAGCACCGCGAACAGATGCACCCGCGTCAGCAACTGCTGCTGGATGTGTGGGGTGAATCCTGGGTGGGCGATGACAATCTGCTCGACGTCTACATCCGCTACCTGCGCAAGAAACTCGAACGCCCCGACCTCGACCCCCTGATCCACACCGTGCGCGGCGTTGGCTTCATGCTGAAGTGATCCGCACCGGCCCGATACAAAGCCGCCTGAGACCTACCCTTCACTTACCCCCTCGATCTTGTCTTCGATCTGCTGGTAGAGCTCCTGCAGTTGCTGGATGTTCTCGTCGGAGGTCTCCCAGTAACCGCGGCCGTTCACTTCCAGCAGGGTGCCCACGATGCGGCGGAAGCTGTGGGGGTTGAGATCCATCAGCCGCTGGCGCATCTCCGGGTCGTTGATGAAGGTGTCGTTGGCCTCCTCATACACGAAGTTGTCGACCGCACCGCTGGTGGCGCTCCAGCCCAGGGTGAAGTTGAGGCGCTTGGCCACTTCGCGCACGCCCTCATAGCCGGAATTCAGCATGCCCTCATACCACTTGGGGTTGAGCAACTTGGTACGCGAATCGAGGCGGATCGTTTCGCTCAGGGAGCGCACCTGGGCGTTGGCGGTGGTGGTGTCGGCGATGTAGCTCGCCGGTGCCTTGCCGTCGTCGCGCAGGCCTTGGATCAGCTTGGTGGGGTCTGAATCGAAGTAGTGGCTCACATCGGTGAGCGAGATTTCGGCTGAATCCAGGTTCTGGAAGGTCACATCGGCGGTCTTCATCACCGACTCGAACACCTCGCGCTTCTGATTCATCTCGCCGGGGTTGTCGGCGTTGAAGGCGAAGGTCTTGCGGGAGAGGTACATCTCCTGCAGTTCGTTCTCCTCTTCCCAGGTGCTGTTCTCCACCGCCAGGTTCACATTCGATGAATAGCTGCCGCTGGCATTGGAAAACACCCGGGTGGCGGCATCGCGCAGGGAGATGCCCTCCTTCTCGGCCTGCTCCTGGGCGTGCTTGCGCACGAAGTTCATCGCCAGGGGCTCATCGGCCTCGGCGGCCATCTTCACGCCCTGATCGATCAGGGCCATCTGGTTGATGAACAGGTCGCGGAACACGCCGCTGCAGTTCACCACCACGTCGATGCGGGGGCGACCCAGCTCCTCAAGGGAAATCAGCTCCAGCTTGTTCACCCGGCCCAGGGAATCGGGCACCGGCTTCACGCCGATGAACCAGAGGATCTGGGCCAGCGATTCGCCGTAGGTCTTGATGTTGTCGGTGCCCCAGAGCACGCAGGCGATGGTTTCGGGCCAGGTGCCCTGCTCGGCTTTCTGGCGCTCGATCAGCTTGTCCACCACCCCTTTCGCTGCAGCGATGGCGGCCTTGGTGGGGATGGCCTGGGGATCGAGGGCGTGCAGGTTCTTGCCGCTGGGCAGCACGCCGGGGTTGCGGATCGGGTCTCCGCCCGGACCCGGCAGCACGTATTCGCCGTCGAGGGCCTTGAGCAGGCTCTCCATCTCCAGATCGGCGCACACCTGCTCGAGGCAGAACTGCAGATAGGCGAACAGCTTGTCGAGCTCGCTCTGGTCGACGCTCACAAAGCCGGCGCCGCAGCAGGCCCGCAGCCAGGGGCTGGGCAGCTTGAAGCCGAATTTGCCCAGCAGATCAAACAGCCAGCCGAAGTTGCGCCGCAGGGTGACGCGGCCGTCGCTGCCGGTGACGCTGCGCACCATGGCGCCCACGGCAGCCCGGCTGGTTTCGGTGATGCGGCGGTTCAGCTCCACATCGGCCAGCACCCCTTCGTCGTTGCCCTTGTACACATCGGCGATCGTGCGGCCCAGGCTCTCGGCCAGCAGGCCCGGCAGGGAGCGGATGCCCTCCTCCTCGCGCTCCAGGGCGGCGATGTTCACCAAGGTGGCGATCGCCTCCTCGGCGGTGGGGGGCTTGCCGATGGTGTGCAGGCCGCAGGGCAGCAGGCGGCTCTCGATCTCCATCAGCTGGCGATACACCGCGCCGATCACGCCATCGCGGGCGTCGAGATCGAGCTCAGCGGCGTCGACTTCGGGCAGCTCAACGTCTTTGTCGAGGTTGCACTGGCGCGCCGTTTCCACCACCGCATTCACGATCTGCACGCCGCGGGAGCTCTCGCGCAGCTGTTGGTAGCTGCCCACCAGTTCGCCCAGTTCCTTGAGGCCCTTGTAAAGGCCGGCGTTTTCAGCGGGAGGGGTGAGATAGGAGATCGTTTCGGCGTAGCCGCGCCGCTTGGCGATCGTGGCTTCAGAAGGGTTGTTGGCGGCGTAGTAGTAGAGGTTGGGCAGGGCGCCGATCAGCGAATCGGGGTAGCAGGTTTCGCTCATGCCCATTTGCTTGCCGGGCATGAACTCCAGCGAGCCGTGGGTGCCGAAGTGCAGCACGGCATCGGCGCCCCACACCTTCTCCAGATAGGTGTAGTAAGCGGCGAAGCCGTGGTGGGGGCTGGCGCTGCGCGAATAGAGCAGGCGCATCGGGTCGCCCTCGTAGCCAAAGGTGGGCTGCACGCCCACGAACACGTTGCCGAAGTGGCGGCCGTAGATCAGCAGGTTGGTGCCGTCGCTGTTGAGGGTGCCGGGGGGCTTGCCCCAGTTCTCTTCCAGACGCTCGGAATAGGGGGTGAGGCGCTCGTATTCCTCCACGCTCATGCGGTGGGCGATTGCCAGCTCCGGTGCCCCCTCCATGGCCTCGGGATCCTTGAGCACCGCCTCCATCAGCTCCTTGCTGGTTTTGGGCAGGCCGCTCACGTCGTAGCCCTTCGCCGCCATCTCCTCCATCACCCGGTGGATGGAGCCGAACACGTCGAGGTACGCCGCGGTGCCCACGTTGCCCTTGTCGGGCGGGAAGCTGAACACGGTGATCGCCAGCTTCTTCTCGGTGCGCGGCTTGATGCGCAGGGAGGCCCAGCGGATGGCACGCTCGGCGATCGCATCCACCCGGTCTTGGAGGGTGTGGGCCTTGCCGGTGGCATCGTCGCGGCCGCTCAGCACGATCGGCTCGATCGCACCATCGAGCTCGGGAATGGCGATCTGCAGGGCCACCTGCACCGGGTGCAGACCGAGGTCGCTCTCCTCCCATTCCTGGGTGGTTTGGAACACCAGGGGCAGGGCCACCATGTAGGGGCGATTGAGCTTCTTCAGCACCTCGATCGCCTTGGGGTGGTCTTGGCGGGCCGGACCGCCCACCAGGGCGAAGCCGGTGAGCGACACCACCCCATCCACCAGGGGCATCTCCGGGTTGAGCGGGTCGTAGAAGAAGGCATTCACCGGCTTGGTGAAGTCGAGCCCGCCGCAGAACACCGGGATCACGGTGGCGCCCCGGTATTCCATCTCCTGGATCACCGCCACGTAGTGGGCCTCATCGCCCGTCACGATGTGGCTGCGCTGCAGCACCAGGCCGATCACCGGGCCCTTGCGGGCCTTCTCGGAGAGATCCTTGCGGCTGGCGCTCCAGTTCAGGTACTCCTTGAGGTCTTCGAACATCCCCGGCGCCAGGGGGTGCCAGATGCCCAGATCGGGGAAGGTGACGGGATCGGCCACCTGCAGCTCGGGCCGATCGGCGCTGCCCTCGCCGCTGCGGGGGAACACGTACTTGTCGGCCAGCATCAACAGGAAGTTCCTGAGGTTGTCTGGCGTACCCCCCAGCCAGTACTGGAAGCTGAGCATGAAGGAGCGGGCGTCCTGCGCCTTCTCCACCGGCAGATACTTCAACACCGTGGGCAGGGTGTTGAGCAGCTTCAACATCGCGTCCTGGAAGCCGGCGCCGCCGGCCTCCTTGCGCTTTTTCATGAAGCTGGCAATGGCCGATTTGCTCTGGCCGAGCTGGGCCATCGAGAAGCTGCCCAGCTTGTTGAGGCGCATCACCTCCGGCATGGAGGGGAACACCACAGCCGCCTTCAGGCGCTCGCGGTGGGGGGCCACGGCGTCCACCACCTTCTGGGCCAGATCCTCGATGAAGATCAGCGAGGCGATGAATACATCCGCTTCGGCCACATCGGCGCAGAAGTCGGCGTAGTTCTCCGCATCGCGCAGTTCCTCGATCAGGTAGCCGCTCAGTTCGATCGCCAGGGGGCCGTTCTGGTCGTTGAGGGAGGTGGCCGCCTGGGTGAGGGCGTTCTGGTATTGGGGCTCCAGCACCACATACACGGCCTTCATCACCGCCCGGCCGTTCGCGTCGCCGGGGGTGACGCGGCGGTTGGCGGAGCGGACCTGGGTGAACATGCGGGCGGGCGGAGCAACGGGAAGGAATCTACGGAGGTCTCTGCGGGGATGCGAGTCCTCGCTAGGAAAGGCCATGCGTCGTCGTCCGTCGTTCACCGTCTCGCTGGTGGCCCTGTTCGTGCCCCTGGTGAGTGGGCTGGGATTGCTGGTTGGCTGGCTCGGCTATCAGCGCAGCGCCGAGCTGCTGTCCCTCGCCCGCAACGACACCCTCGAGGCCCTGGTGGGGGAGCTGCGCACCGACTGGTCGGCCCAGTCGGATCCCCGCCTGGTGATGGCCGGGCTCGACGAGCTCACAACCCTGGCGGGATCCCGCACCGAGGCCGAGTGGCGGGCGGCCCTGCCCCTCATGCAGCGGTTGCTGGCCCGCACCCCCCGGATCACGGCCTATCACCTGGCGCGGCCCGATGGTTCCCTGTTCCGGGTGAAGCGGGTGGGGCCGCAGAGCAGCGTTGAGGCTGGCCGGCTGCCGGAGGGGAGCGCCTATCTGGTGGAGGCGATCGTGGCGAATGGCGCCCGCCGCCTCTGGCTCGAGGCTTTCGATGGCCAGCTGCGCTCCCTGGGGCCCGTGCAGGGGCAGGACCTCCAGACCTACGACCCCCGCCAGCGGCCCTGTTACCAGCTGGCCCAGAAGGGCGGTGGCAGCCCCGTGGTGTCGCCGGTGCATCGGCTGCAGCTCAGCGGTGGGCTGGGGGTGACGATCTCCCGCCAGCTGCCGGGTGGCGGGGCGGTGGGGGCCTTGGTGTTGCTGCACAACCTCGAGGCCAGCCTCGCCGAGCTGCGTCTCACCCCCTCCACCGAGCTCGCCCTGGTCGACGGCGAGGGGCGCCTGCTGCTCACCCCCGGCAGTCCGGCGGACGAGGAGAGCCTGAGACCCCTGGCCCAGGCCCGCCAGCCGGTGCTGGCGGCCATGGCTCCGCTGGTGACAGCCATGCTTGCCCGCCCGCCGGCCGGCCCGTCCGCCGACGGGCGCACGATCGAGCTCAAGACGTTCCAGGTGCGCGGCCAGACCTGGTAGCGGTGCCGCCGCGCCGATCACCTCGGGCCTGCGCGGCGGCCGCGTGCTGCTGGTGGCGCTGCCGCAGCGGGAGCTGCTCGCCGGCGCCAACCGCCTGCTGCGGGAGACCTGGCTGCTCACCCTGCTGCTGGTGCTGGCCGCCCTGCCCGTGGTGTGGCTGTTCGCCCGGCTGCTGGCCCGCCCCCTGCGGCGCCTGGCGGAACAGGCCGCTGCCATCCGCGGCTTTGCCTTCGACGCCGGGGAGCCCGTGCGCTCGCTGGTGCGGGAAATCGATGAGCTCGCCGGGACCTTTGAGGGCATGCGCACCACGATTCGCAGTTTTCTGCAGAGCTCCGCCGCCCTCGGGGCGGAGCCCGACCCGGAGCAGCTCCTGGAGCGTCTGCTCGTCGACACCATCGCCAGCAGCGCCGCGGTCGCCGGCGTGCTCTACCGGGCCGAGGGCGACCTCCTGCTCCCCGGGCAGGCCCGGGGTGTGCCGCTGGCCTCCCTGCCGGCGCTGCCGCTCGCGGTTTCGGAGGCGTCTGGCGCTGCCGAGGTCCGCGACCCCTGCGGCCTGCGTCTGCCCCTGCGCAGCCGGGCAGGGGATCTCCAGGGGCTGCTGGAACTGCGGTTCGCCGAGCCGCCCGAGCCGGCCCGGGTGGCGTTCTGCACCGCCCTCTCCGGCAGTGCCGCCGTGGCCCTAGA
>VGPU01000065.1 GCA_016882525.1 Cyanobacteria bacterium M_surface_10_m2_119
CCCTGGCCCTGGTGAATGCCCGCCTTGGCCCGGCTGGTCACCGGCGCCGCCGCTGGCTGCGGGGGCTCTATGGCCCGTTGCTGCGCCGCTTTGCCCTGCTCTCCGCCCAGGACAGCGCCTCCGCCGCGCGCCTGGAGGACCTCGGGGCGGCCGCGGTGCGGGTGGATGGGTCGCTCAAGCCGGCGGCGCCCCTCCTGCAGGCCGACCTGGTGGGGTTGCAACGGCTTCAGGCGCTGCTGGCTGGCCGGCGCCTCTGGCTGGCGGCCTCCACCCATCCGGGCGACGAAGCCGAGGCCATCGCTGCCCAGCGGCGGCTGCCGGGCTGGCTGTTGATCCTGGTGCCCCGCGATCCCCGCCGGGCTGACGCCATCGCCGCCCAGCTGGCGGCCGCAGGCCTACCGGCCGTGCGGCGCAGCCGGGGCGAAACCCCTGACCCGGAGCACGCCGTCTGGCTGGCCGATAGTTACGGCGAGCTGGGGCTCTGGTATCGCCTGGCTCCCGTGGCCCTGGTGGGCGGGGGGTTTGACCGCATCGGCGGCCACAATCCCTGGGAGCCGGCCGCCCTGGGTGCGGCGGTGCTGCACGGCCCGGATGTGGCCAATTTCACAGCCGATTACGCCATGCTCCATGCGGTCGATGCGGCCCGCGCCGTCGCCCCCGGCGCCCTGGCGGCCGTCCTGCAGCAGCCCGACCTGCCCGCCGTGGCGGCCCGGGCCAGCGCCTTGGTGCGCCAGCAGCAGGGGCGGCTGGCGCCCCTGGCCCGCGACCTGGCCGCCCTGATCCAGCCGGAGCCATCGCCATGAGCCGCTCCCTCCGCCTCTGGATCGCCCTCTGGTCGGCCCTCTGGACCGCCGCCCTGCCGCTGCTGCTGCTCTATCTGCTCTGGCGCAGCCGCCGCGCCCCCGTCTACCGCGCCCATCTGCTGGAGCGTTTCGGCTGGCATCGGCGCTGGCCCCCTGGGGCCGTGTGGGTGCACGCCGTGAGCCTGGGGGAGCTGCGCTCGGCCGTGCCCCTGATCCAGGGCCTGCTGGCGCAGGGGGAGCGCGTGGTGACCACCCACTTCACCCCCGCCGGTCGCGGTGAGGCCGAGCGGGTGTTTGCCACCGAGATTGCTGCCGGCCGGCTGCGAGCGGTGTGGGTGCCCCTGGAAACGGCCTGGGCCTACCGCGGCTTCCTGCGCGCGTTCCGGCCCGCCTACGGCCTGGTGATGGAGATCGAGATCTGGCCCCAGATGATCGCCTCAGCCCGGGCCGCCCGGGTGCCGATGTTGATGTGCAATGCCCAATACCCCGCCCGCTCCCTGGCCCGTGACGCGCGCCGCCTGCCGCTCCGCCAGGCCCTGATACGGGGCTTTGCCGGCGCCCTGGTGAAGTCGGAGCTGCAGCGCCAGCGCTTCGCTTCGATCGGCCTCACCACCATCGCCGTAACCGGTGAGTTGCGCTTCGAGCAGCCCGTGCCCGCCCAGCTGGTGGCGGCCGGGATGGCGGCCCGCCGTTGGCTGGGTGCCCAGGATCGCCGCGTGATCTGCATCGCCAGCGCCGTGGAGGGGGAAGACCCCATCTACCTGCAGGCGATCCAGGCGCTGCGAGCCCAGGCCGAGGCCCGCGCTGAGGTCCCCCCCCTGGTGGTGTACGTGCCGCGGCGGCCGGAACGGTTTGACGCAGTGGCGGCCCTGCTGGAGGGGGCGGGGCTGCGGCTGTTGCGGCGCTCCAGGCTGGGCGGGGGCTTTGAGCCACAGCATTGGGGCCAGCCCCCGGACCCCCCGCCCGACCTGCTGCTCGGCGATTCCCTCGGCGAGATGTATGCCTACCTGGCCATGGCCGACCAGGTGGTGGTGGGCGGCGGGTTCACGCCCGGCGGCGCCCACAACATCTCGGAGGCGCTGGTGTTGGGCAAGCCCGTGCTCACCGGCCCGGATGTGCACACGATCGAATACCCCTTCCTGGAGGCGGAGGCGGCCGGGGTGGCCCGCTCCGTGCGGGATGGGGCGGCCCTGGCCCAGGCCCTGCTGGCCGGGTTCCGCCCCAGCCCTGAGGCCATTGCGACCTTCCTGCGCGACCATGGCGGTGCAACCCAGCGCACACTCCAGGCCCTGCCCGAGCTGCTCAGTCGATCGGCAGCGCCACCGCGCCACTGAACTGGCGCTGCTCCCAGGCGCTGGCGATCAGCCTGCTGGAGCTGCCCATGCGCGCGAACTCCGGGCGCAGCGGATCATTTGGTAGATCGCCCCCCGCAGCCAGCTGCAGAAACTCCGCCATCGCATCCAGAAACAGCTGGTTGCGCTCCAGCGGGTAGGTGCGGGTCTCGTCCCCGTCGGGGCCGCTCTGCCTGAGTTCGCCGCTGAGCAGATTCACTTCGAGGCGCCGGTCCAGGCCGCAGAGCGTGAGCCGGCGGATCGACACCGGCGCCAGGTAGTCGAGGGCCACCGTGCCCGCCGCCCCGCTGGCGGCGGTGAGCTGGATGCTGGTGGCAAAATCCACGCCGGGGAAGGCGGCGTGCCCGAGGCAGCGCACATCCCGCACCGTCAGGCCCGGCACCAGAGCGCTCACCAGGTCGAGTTCGTGGCTCAGATCCAACAGCACGCCCCCGCCTTCGGCGGCGGCGGCGTAGCTCCGGGAGAAGCGCCAGTTGGGGCGCCATTGCCGCACGTCGTGGCCGATCTCCGCCTCGAAGCGGTAGAGGTCGCCCAGGTTGAGCGCCGCCAGGGCCCGCACCGCCGGGTGGTAGCGCAGCATGAACCCCACCAGGGAGCGCTGGGCCACAGGCCCGGCGGCGGCCTCGATCGCCTGGAGCTGCTCCTGCCGCCAGGCCAGCGGCTTCTCGGCGTAGAAGGGCCAGCCCCGCTCGCCGCACAGCTGGATCAGCTCCAGGCGGATCGGCGTGGCGGTGGCGATCACCAGGGCGGCGATGTCGTGGCGCTGCGCCAGCTCGGCGGCGTTGAAGCGGCGCCAGGGCAGGAGCTCCACCCGGGCCCCCAGGGCGGCCAGGTTGGCGGCGTGGCGCTGGCCGATCGAGCCGGCCCCCACCACCAGCACCACACCGGCCAGGGCGGGGCTCACCATGCCGAAAAGCCGCCGTCCACGTTCACCAGCTGGCCGGTCATGTAGCCCGCCGCCGCACTGCAGAGAAACAGCATGGCGTCGGCGATCTCATCGGGCTGGGCCATGCGCTTGAGCATGATCAGCTCCCCCACCCGCCGTTGGAATTCCTCGGAGTGGCCGTTGAACACCGCCCCCGGCGCGATCGTGTTGACGGTGGCGCCGCGATCGGCCCAATACCCGGCCAGCCACAGCGTGAGCCCGTGCAGACCCGCCTTGGTGGTGGAGTAGGCGGAGAAGCTGCGAAAGGGCATGCCCTCATAGATGGCGTGGTGCGGGCCGTTGAGGGCATACATCGAGGCCACGTTGATCAGGGTTACGGGCCAGCGGCCCACCAGGTCGCGGTCCATCTGCCGGGCCACCAGGAAGGCGCCGGTGAGGTTGGTGCGCAGCGTGCGGTCCCAGTCGGCCAGGGAGGTGTCGGCGAAGTCGGGGAAGGGCTTGCCGGCCCCCATCAGCAATTCGCCGGTGATGGCGGCATTGTTGAGCACCACATTGGGCTGCCAGCCGTCGGCCAGGATCCGCTCGAAGATGCCGCCCACCGCGTCCTCATCGGCCACATCCAGGGGGTAGAAGCGGAACTGGGGATCCGCGCCGTGCTGCGCCTGCAGGGCGTCGGCCCGCGCCCCCGGCAGATCGCTGGCGATCACCCGGGCACTGGCGGCCAGCATCCGCCGCACGTAGGTGGAGCCCAGCACCCCGCCGGAGCCGGTGATGAAGATGGTGCGCTCGCGCAGGTCGCTCACGGCTTCAGGCATCGGTTCCGGCCTCCAGTTGCTGGCCCAGCAGCCATTCCACCAGACGGAAATCGAAGGGGCTGTCAATGTCCAGGCAGCGCTCAGGTGGCATTTCAAACGGGATCACCCGCCCCTCATAGAGCGAGTTGGCCTCCCGCAGGTATGCCGGAGCCATCACGTAGGTGGAGGCGGCGTGCTCCCACACCTTCGGGGCCGCCTGCCGCGCCCACACCCCGCCGGGCAGGTGCTTGGAGACCCGGAGGGTGCCCTCGGCATTCAGTTCCACGAGGTTGAAATAGGGATTTTTGCGGGCCTCGCAGACGCTCATCACCAGGTCTGGGCGCTCGGCTTCAAAGAGATCAAGGGCGCCGTGGATGTCGGCCTGGCTGCGGAGGGGCGCCGTGCAATCCAGGTCTAAAAAGGCTGAGATCGTTCCCAGCCCCTGCTGGACCAGGCTGTGCTCCGCCGCGTCCAGGGCGTGCTGCCACACCCCCCACTTCGGGGCCTGGTCGGTGGCCAGCTCGGCCGGGCGCAGGCCGATGTCAAGGGCCCCGCGCCGCAGGGCGTGGGCGTGGATGGCTTCGTCGTCGGTGGACACCACCACCGCCGAAACCCGGGGATTGCTGAACAACTGATCGAGGGACCAGTCGATCAGGGGCTTGCCGTGCAGCAGGGCGAAGTTCTTGCCTGGAACGCCTTTGCTGCCCTTGCGCGCTCCGATGTGGCCCAGGATCATCCGCCGCGACTCGCTGTGGGATCGAGATCCCAGAATGCTCCCAGCCCGTCGTCCTGGGGTGCCCACCGCCTGTGCTGCTGGCAACCCCCCGCTTCTGGTACGTCCGCCGGCCCACGCCCCTGGCGCGGCTGCTGCAGCCCCTGGGTTGGCTTTATGGCCTGGGCGTGCGCTGGCATCGTCGCTCCAGCCGGCCCAGGCGTCTGCCGGTGCCGGTGGTGTCGGTGGGCAACATCACCCTGGGCGGCACCGGCAAAACGCCGTTGGTGATTGCTCTGGCCCGGGCGCTGCAGCACCGCGGTTGGCGGGTGGCCGTGTTGCTGCGGGGCTACGGCAGCACCCGCCAGGCGCCCTGCCGGGTCGACGCTGGCCACTGCGCCGCCAGGGTGGGTGATGAAGCTCTGGAGCTGCATCAGCAGCTGCCGGAGGCCCAGGTGTGGGTCGGCCGCGATCGGCTGGCCTCAGCACGGGCCGCCATCGCCGCCGGCGCCACCCTGCTGCTGCTCGACGACGGTCTGCAGCATTGGAGCCTCGCCCGCGATTGCGACATCAGCGTGCTCGATTCGCTGCATGGGCTCGGCAATGGCCTGGTGTTCCCGGCGGGTCCCCTGCGCGAGCCCGTTGGTGAGCTGGGGCGTGCCGATCTGCTGGTGCTCACGGGCGGTGGCACCGGGGGTGGTGTGGGTGCCGAAGTCCCGCTGCCCTGGCCGGTCGCCAAGCCCCGGTTTCGCCTGGTCAGCTGGATCGAGCCGCCCCCAGGCCTGGCGGGTCAGCCGCTCCTGGCCTTCTGCGGCATCGGCCTGCCCGCCAAGTTTTTTGCGGCGCTGGAGCAGGCCGGCCTGCTGCTGGTGGAGCGGCTGGGCTTTCCCGACCACCATCCCTATGCTCCAGAGGATCTGGAGCGCCTGCAGCACCGTGCCGCCGCCCTCCACGCCACCTTGGTAACCACCGTCAAAGACTGGCAGCGCCTGCCCGGCGGTTGGCAGCAGCGGGTGGTGGCCCTGCCGTTGCAGCTGGACGCCGCGGCGGTCGCGGCGATCACCACCGCAGTGGTGCGCCAGCTTGGTTCTCTCAGGGATGCCGGCGCTGATGGTTGAAGCCGCCGCCCCCCGATCCCCGCGCATCCTGTTGGTGGCCGGCGAGGCCTCGGGCGACCTGCACGGGGGGCATCTGGTGCAGGCCCTGCGACGCCGCTGCCCCGCGGCCCAGGTGGTGGGCGTTGGCGGTGCCCGGTTGCGGGCGGCGGGGATGGAGGTGCTGGTGGATGTGAATCAGCTCTCGGCCGCCGGATTGGTGGAGATCGCGGCCAGCATTCCGCGCCACTGGCGGGTGATGCGTCAGCTCAAACGTCAGATGGATCGGCACCGCCCCGATGTGGTGGTGCTGGTGGACTACCCGGGTTTCAATCAATTTGTGGCGCAGGAAGCCCACTGCCGCGGTATCCCGGTGTTTTTCTACATCGCGCCCCAGGTGTGGGCCTGGGGCCAGGGCCGGGCCCGGCGCATGGCGGGTTTCATCGACCGCCTGGCCGTGATCTTTCCGTTTGAGGAGGTGCTGTTCAACGCCCATGGCCGCCCCTTTGCCCGTTACGTGGGCCATCCGTTGCTCGATGGCCTGGAGGTGAGCGCTGACCGCGCCCAAACCCGCCGCCGGCACGGTTTTTCCGAGGCCCAGCCGCTGCTGGTGGTGATGCCCGGCAGCAGGCGCAGCGAGGTGCGCCTGCTGCTGCCCGACCTGTTGCAGGCGGCCGCGCTGCTCAAGGCGGATGGCTGGCAGGTGGCCCTCCTGCAGGCCCCCACCCTGCATCGGGCCTTCCTGGAACAGGTGGCAGGCGGGCCTTTGCCGCTGCCGTTGATCAGCGGCGACACCTACAACCTGCTGGCCGCCGCCGATGCCGGCCTGATCGCCTCGGGCACCGCCACCCTCGAGGCGGCCCTGCTCGGCTGTCCCCCCGTGATCGTCTACCGCTTCTCCTGGTTCACCTACCTGCTGGCCAAATGGGTGATCGGCCGCCGCACGATGGGGCTCCCGAATGTGGTGTTGGGCCGTCGCCTGTTTCCCGAGTTGCTCCAGCGGGAGGTGACGCCGGCAGCACTGGTGCGGGCCGCGGTTGAGCTCCAGGCCAGGCGCCCGCAGCTGGAGGCGGCGTTCACGGAGCTGCGCTCCAAGATGGGCCCGGCCGGCGCCTCGGAGCGGGCCGCTGATCTCGTGTTGGAGCTGTTGCCATGACCCGGGCGCTGGATCGCCGTTTTCTGGCCTATGGCCGGCGCTACCTGTGGCCGCTGTTCACCTTGGCCCTGCTGTTCAACGTCGCCTACGGCGCCTCCACGGGTGTGGTGCCGCTGGTGATTCGCTTCCTCTTCGACGACATCCTGCCCGCCAACGACCGTGGCCGGCTGTATCTGGCGCCGTTGGTGATCGTGGGGGTGATCGGGTTGCGGGCGGTGTCCCAGTTCTTCGGGGGCTACCTCACCGAATCGGTGGGCCAGCGGATCACGGCGGATCTGCGCGCCGATCTGGCCGCCAAGGTGATGGAGCTGCCCCAGGCCTATGTCGACCGCCACCCCTCCACCGTGCTGGTGTCGCGGGTGCTCAGCGACGTGAACCTGGTGAAGGGGGGGCTTGTCGATGGCCTCTCCAGCCTGGTGAAGGATGGCCTCACCCTGGTGGCTCTGGTGCTGGTGGCCTTCTATCAGGACTGGCTGCTGGCCCTGATCGCCTTCATCCTGTTTCCGCTCGGGGTTTGGCCCGTGCTGAGCTCCTCGAAGAAGGTCCGGCGCCATTCCCGCAAGGGGCAGAACAGCCTGGCCCAGTTGGGCGCCTACCTGCAGGAGGCGCTGGTGGGATCCCGGGTGGTCAAGATCTTCGGCATGCAGGCCTATGAGCTGCAGCGTTTTCAGCAGGAAAATCGTTCAATGCTGGCGTCGGCCCTGCGCACCACCCGCGCCAAGCTGTTGAACCAGCCCCTGATGGAGCTGATCGGGGCCGTGGGATTCAGCGCGGTGCTGCTGTACGGCGGTGAAGCGGTGATTGCCGGCAGCCGCACCACCGGCAGCTTTTTCGCCTTTCTCACCTCCCTCTATCTCTGCTACGCGCCTTTCAAGGGCCTGGCCAAGTCCAACGCCACGCTGCAGCAGGGCCTGTCGGCGGCGGATGAGTTGTTTGCCATCCTCGACACCCCGCCCGATCCGGTGGAGCCATCCCAGCCCACCCCCCTGGCAGGTTTCCACCAGGGGCTGAAGGCCCAGGGGGTGTGCTTCGCCTATGGCGATGAGCCGGTGATCGACCAGCTCGATCTGGCGGTGCCCTGCGGCAGCACCGTGGCCCTCGTGGGGCCGAGCGGAGGAGGTAAGAGCACCATCGTCGATCTGTTTTGTCGCTTCTACGAGCCCCAGGCAGGCTTGATCAGCCTGGATGGCATTGATCTGCGCCAGCTGGCTCTGGCCGATTTGCGCGCGTTGATTTCAGTTGTGGATCAGAACACGTTTCTGTTCAACGACACCGTGGCCAGCAACATTGCCTACGGTCATGCCGATGCCAGCCCCGAAGCGATCGAGGCTGCAGCCCGAGCGGCCACCGCCCACGACTTCATTGCCCAGCTGCCGGATGGCTACGCCACGGTGATCGGCGAAAACGGCAGCATGCTGTCGGGGGGGCAGCGCCAGCGCATCGCCATCGCCCGCGCCTTGATCAAGAATGCTCCCATCCTGTTCCTGGACGAGGCCACCTCAGCCCTGGATTCCGCCTCCGAGCAGGTGGTGCAGGAGGCACTGGACCGTTTGATGGCCAACCGCACCACCCTGGTGGTGGCCCATCGCCTGTCCACCGTCGTCAATGCTGACCGCATCTGCGTGATCGCCGCTGGACGGGTGGTGGAATCCGGCACCCACGCCGAGCTGTTGGCTCGCGGTGGCCGCTACGCCGACCTATTTTGGACCCAACTCGCCAGCGCTGACGCGGGATCTCTCGGATGACAGCCACCGTTCCTGCCCCCGCGCCCGGCCCCGCTGGGACCGACGCTGGCCGCTTCCAGCGCGATGACTGGGGGAGCGCCTTCCGCAACGTGGGCGTGGAGCTCAGCGAGGTGCCCTTGACGGCGGCCAGGGGTGCCATCCCGGCCGACCTGCAGGGCACCCTCTACCGCAATGGCCCGGGCCGTCTCGAGCGTGGTGGCCACTGGGTGCACCACCCGTTCGATGGTGACGGCATGATCACTGCTCTCCGTTTCGACGGGGGACAGGTCTGTCTCACCAACCGCTTTGTGCGCACGGAGGGCTACCTGGCCGAGGAGCAGGCGGGGCGCTTTCTCTACCGCGGTGTGTTCGGCACCCAGAAGCCCGGGGGGCCCCTGGCCAATGCCTTCGACCTGCGCCTCAAGAACATCGCCAACACCCACGTGGTGCGTCTGGGCGACCAGCTGCTGGCCCTCTGGGAAGCAGCTGAACCCCACGCCCTCGATCCCGACACCCTTGAGACCAGGGGCATCAGCCTGCTCGATGGGGTGCTGCGCAAGGGTGACGCCTTCAGCGCTCACCCCCGCTTCGATCCCGGCCACCACGGAGCGCCGCGGATGGTCACCTTTGGTGTCAAGGCCGGTCCGCGCAGCACCGTGCGGCTGATGGAGTTCGCCGTCGAGGACGACCCGGCTGCGGGCGTCAAGGCGGGCCAGTTGCTGAGTGAGCGCCGCGACAGCTTCAACGGCTTCGCCTTCCTGCACGACTTCGCCATCACCCCCAATTGGGCGGTGTTTCTGCAGAACGCGATTGCCTTCAACCCGCTGCCCTATGTGACCGGTCACAAGGGCGCCGCCCAGTGCCTCCAGTCCAAGCCCGGCGGGCAGGCCAAGTTCTGGCTGATTCCCCGCGACAGCGGTACCTTCGCCGGCCAGCCGCCGCGCATTGTCGATGCCCCCGACGGCTTTGTGTTCCACCACCTCAACGCCTGGGAGGACGAGGCTGCCGTGGTGGTGGAGAGCATCTACTACAGCGATTTCCCCTCGATCGGCCCCGAGCAGGACTTCCGCGCCATCGACTTCGATCTGCTGCCCGAGGGCCTGCTGGAGCAGTGCCGCATCGATCTGGACGCCGGCACGGTCCGCACCACCCGGCTGAGTGAGCGCTGCTGTGAATTCGCCATGGTGAACCCCGCGCGCGAAGGGTTGCCATTCCGCTACGCCTGGATGGCGGTGGCCGAGCGGGAGACCGGCAACGACCCCCTGCAGGCAATCAAGAAGCTCGATCTGGAACAGGGTGAGAGGCACGTGTGGAGCGCTGCGCCGCGGGGCTTCGTAAGTGAACCGGTGATGGTGCCCCGCCCGGGGGCCAGCGCCGAGGACGACGGCTGGGTGTTGGTGCCCGTGTGGAACGGCGCCCGCTGC
Source organism: Cyanobacteria bacterium M_surface_10_m2_119 (assembly GCA_016882525.1). Lineage (GTDB taxonomy): Bacteria > Cyanobacteriota > Cyanobacteriia > PCC-6307 > Cyanobiaceae > NIES-981. Next base: position 9,946 of record VGPU01000065.1, read on the forward strand.
GGCAGTGATCTGGTGATTCTGGAGGCTGCCACCATGGCCGAGCAGGCGGTGCTCGAACTGCCACTGGCGATTCCCTATGGCCTGCACGGCAGCTGGGATCAGGCCTGAGCTGGGCCTTCCGGCAGAAGCCGCTGCAGAGCGGGGGCTAGCTGGGCGAAGGCCCGGCCGCGGTGGCCGATCCGGGCCTTGAGCTCCTGGGGCATCTCGGCGAAGCTGAGGCCGGTTTCGGGCACCAGGAACACCGGGTCATAGCCGAATCCGCCCGTGCCCCTGGGGGCTTTCAGGATCTGGCCGGGGCAGCGGCCTTCCACCTCCAGCACCACGGTTCCGCTGGGGTTGGCCAGGGCCAGGGCGGCGGCGAAATGGGCCTGGCGGTTGGGAGTGGTGGCGCCGTGGTTGGCCTCCTCCAGTTCGCGCAGGAGCCGCGCGATCCGGGCGCTGTCGCTGTCCGCATAGCGGGCGGAGTGCACGCCGGGTGCCCCCCCCAGGGCGTCCACGCTCAGGCCGGAGTCGTCGGCCAGGGCCCATGCCCCAGTGGCCCTGGCGACTGCGCTGGCCTTGAGGCGCGCGTTCTCGGCAAAGGTGGATCCCGTTTCCTCCACCTCCAGTCCCTCGGGCTGGGCCAGGATCTCCAAGCCCAGATTGGCCAGCAGAGCGCTGAATTCGCGCACCTTGCCGGCGTTGCTGCTGGCGATCACCAGCTTGGTGAGGGGGGAGGAGGCCATGGGCTCGATCGGCACGGCCTCAGACCGCCTCCGCCAGGGCACGCGCCCACTGCAGCACTTCGGCCACGCGGCCTTCCGTGGGGGCCTCGCAGTAGAGCCGCAGCAGCGGCTCGGTGCCAGAGAAGCGCAGCATCAGCCAGTGGCTGGGGCCCAGGCGTAGCTTCACCCCATCGGTGGTGATCACCTCCAGCACGGGGCTGCCGGCCACCGCGCTGGGGGGA